>JAGLNJ010000118.1 GCA_023139575.1 Candidatus Omnitrophota bacterium
AATTCTAGATGAATCGGTGCACTAGATAGAAAGTCAAGAATGAGGCAGAAAAAAGAGCCTCCGTCGGTATAATGTTTTTAAGAAAAGGCATTAACGATCACCAAAGGGTGAAAAATGGAGGTAAAAATAAGATTAACAGGAGATTTATCCCAAGTCGAGTTAAAAATGAGTTTTGAAGGAGCGACGGGGCGAACAGGATTAGGAAAACAGTCTATCCAAATTTCTATCCAGGATTTAGGGATCCCACAAAAATCTTGACCTAAAATTTGCTCTATGATAAACTTTTTTATTTAGTACTCTTTTAATAGTCAATCATCTGTTTAATTTATATAAAAGCAGGAAGGAAATAATTCTATGAAATACGGACATTTTTCCAAAGAGGGTGCGGAGTTTATCGTTACGGACCCCAACACACCCCGCCCCTGGATTAATTATTTAACCAATGATCAGTATTGCTCCATTATCTCACAGTGTGCCGGGGGTTACAGTTTTTTTAAGGATTGCCGGTCGCAAAGGCTTACCCGCTGGGCGCCGGAGAATTGGCGCTTTGATCGTCCTGGAAAATACATATATATAAAGGATGAAGGCAAAGCATGGTCATTATCCTACCAACCAATGCGTATCAAACCGAAGTCTTACCAGTGCCGTCACGGCCTTGGATATACGACTATTGAACAGAACTATAACGGCATTCAATCCGAAGCGACTTATTTTGTTCCAAGAGATGAAAGCTGCGAGGTCTGGCTGGTTTCCTTAACTAACAATTCAAAAAAAGAAAAGACACTGGAAATATTTCCCTATATTGAATTCCTGGTTGGTGATTACCATGAAGAATTGCGGTATCGTAATATCATGCACCTTTATAATATCGTTTCCTATGACAAAACCCATAAGGCCATTTTCGCCAAAAAGACCGCCCAATGGCAGGGGATGAATATTCAGCCGTTTGATTCGGTGGTGTTCTTCGCGTCTTCTTTGGCGGTGAAGGGGAGCTGCACACAAAAAGACGCTTTTCTGGGAAGGTACAACACCGAGGAGAAACCCGATGCGGTGTTGGAAGGGAAATTCAAGAATTTTCCGGTTTGCTCGGGAGAAGATGCGATCGGGTCTTTTAAGCATAAGGTGGCCTTAAAACCCGGCCAGACAAAAGAGTTTACTGTTTGCCTGGGGCAGACAGGGGATACTTCTGAAGCAGGAAAGATTATAAAAAAATATAGAGATATCAAAACATCAAAAAAAGAATTAGAGAGGGTAAAAGACTTTTGGCGGAAACGTATTTTGACAAATATTGAAGTGAAGACGCCAGATAAGGATTTTGATGTTATCTATAATATTTGGGTAAAATATCAAACGTATATTTGCAATTATTGGTCACGATCTCCAAGTTATTATCATGAGGGGTCAGGTGGACGAGGCTATCGTGATTCCTGCCAGGATTCTGAAGCGATTGTGTCAATTGACGCTTCTTTGACCCGGCAGAAGATTTTCAAAATTGCTTCACTTATCCGGCGGGATGGAACATCCGCTCCGGGATGGTCGGAAACGAAGGGGCCGCACAAATTTCGTCCTAATAAGGATCACCAGATATGGTTGACGATGACTGTGGCGGCATACATTAAAGAAACAGGTGATAAAGACATGCTTTTTGAATACGCTCCGTATCTTAAAGACAGCTGGAAAATGGGTTGGGAGAAAGACCCTGATCACAAAGGCGGCGCGCAGACTGACGGAGAAGGCACGTTATTTGAGCATTTAGAAAACAATCTCCGTTACTGTTTCAATGACGTGGGGGAAAAAGGACTTCCCCGCATTGGGCATGCAGATTGGAATGACGCTATTGATGCTGCCGGTATAAAGCACAGGGGGGAAAGTGTCTGGTTAGCACAGGCCCTGGTCCGTTCTTTAAAAACATTGGCCGAATTATGCCAACTTATTGATGAGGAGCAAAAGAAGACAGAATATTTGCAGATGGCCAAAACTATGGATGAGCGCATCAATGATGCCGGTTGGGATGGGGGATGGTATGCTCGGGGCTTTGATGATCAAGGGCGAGTCTATGGCAGCAAACAAGATAAAGAGGGGAAGATTTTTCTGAATTCTCAGGCCTGGGCCATTCTGGGAGGGGTTGCTAAAGGGGATAAATTACAGAAAGTCCTTGGAGCTGTTGACAAACATCTTAACGGTAAGCACGGCTTGGCTTTATTTTATCCCGCTTATTCATCTTGGGTGAAGCGATTGGGCCGCGTCAGTATGTTTTCTAAAGGGACGAAAGAGAATGCTGCCGTATTTTGCCATGCGGCTACTTTTATGGCCGTGGCTTATGCTATGTGTGGCGCAGGGGATAAGGCCTATGAGGCAGCCTGCAAGATCATGCCGAATAAGCAAAAAGATATGGATTTGTACAAAACAGAGCCCTATATATTTTCTGAATATTTAGTGGGGCCGGAGAACCCTTATCGCTATGGTGAGGGGGCTTTTACCTGGATTACGGGTTCCGCAGGATGGAATTTTATGCTGGCCACTGAATGGATTTTGGGTGCCCGCCGGGATTATGACGGCCTTGTGATTTCTCCCTGTATCCCCGCAAAATGGAAGCGCTGTTCTATTCGCCGGCCATTTAGAGGGGATATCTATGAAATAGAAATCCTTAACCCTCAGGGGAAGCAGTCCGGCATCAAGCAGATAACCGTGGATGGCAAAGAGATCAGGGGCAATTTGATAGCTCCGTTTAAGGATGGAAAGGTCCATAAAGTCAAGGTTGTCTTGGGTTAAACTAAAATACTTCCTTTGATATAAATTGAGATCCTTGATCCAAATTGAATATTTCGGATCGCCCATAAGCAAGAGCTCCTTCGACGCGCGCTCCACAAAAATCAGCTTCCAGCGTATTGCTCACACGCCAAGACAGAATATAGCGGCTGTCCCGGCCCATAACGGCCACAAGGTAACAAAATCCTTTCACACGCTGAATATACGTGATATCTGCGTACCAGACCTGATTTGTCCGAACAATCGCTAACCCCTTTAGCAAATATGGATATATCCGATGTTCCGGATGCCTCTTGCTTAATTTCGAATTGGGATAGGTTGCGATAAGATTCATTTTTCGCATCAATCGACTAATAAGCTTCTCGCTGTTAACACGCTCTTACTTACTTTTGACAAATTATCCGTCTTATGCTAGTATAATTTTTTCATCCAGATATTTTTGCACGGATGTTACCCGTTCATAGACAACAAATTACACGAAACACCTTTCTGTTTTAATAGTTTTTCTCACCCTATTTTGTTTTTCACAGTTTAGAAAGAATAAAACTTTCCAAAACTGCTGAAAACTCCTTTCCCAGGAACGCAAGAAGTTATGACGATCGAAGGGCGGAGTTTTCTTGAAACGAATCCAGTTGTTGCTTTTATTTAAGGAAAGCGAATAATTATGAGAAGAAAATCATTGCCTTTTTTTGCTCTTTTACTTTCATTAAGTTTTATCTCAGGATGCGGCGGGCCGGTTAAACAAAACGATACGGTAGTTATATGGCATTGGATGAATGACCGCGATGACGCATTCCGGGAATTGACAAAAAGATATGAAGAAGAGACAGGCAACAAAGTTTCCTTTGAGCTTTACGCTCCTTCAGTTTATTCACAAAAAATCACGGCGGCAGCACAAGCCCGCATTCTTCCGGATGTATTCGGTATTCTTAACACAAAATCTGTAGTAGCTTCTTTTATCAAAAGCGGTTTTATTGCCAACCTCAATAAAGATTTTGCGAAGGACAATAGCGCCTGGGAGAAGAGTCTTTATGCCGAGGCTATCGCCTCCACACGATTTGAAGAAGGGAATGTGTATGATGTGGAGCCGGGCATCTACGGTGTGCCGATTGATATCACAAATTTAAAAATTCTCTATAATAAAAAACTTCTGGAAAAGGCCGGTGTTAATAAAGCGCCGGAGACTTTTGACGAATTTATTGAAGCCGCCAAGGCCTTAAACCGGGTCGGCATTTCCGGTCTCGTATCAGGCTGGGGCGAGGTCTGGATGGTTGATTGTTTTGCCTCGAACTACGCCTTTAATATTATGGGAGAAGAAAAAGTCTTGGCAACTTTTCGGGGTGAAGTTCCTTATACGGATCCGGACTGGATTGAGGTTTTCAGGGTCTTTGAAACTTTGCGGGTTAACAATGCTTTAACCAGCGGTGTTGTCACTAAATCTAATAAAGACGCCGAACAGGATTTTGCTTTGGAAAGAGCGGCTTTCGCCTTTAACGGCTCTTGGTGCGTGAATGTTTATAATGATATGAATGCCGAGTTGGAGTATGGATCAATGTTGCCGCCTCCGGTTAGTGACAAATTCCCTATGAAAATTTGGGGCGGGGCGGGATCTTCTTTTATGGTGAACAATACATCACCCAATAAAGATAAAGCTGTCACTTTTTTAAGATGGCTAACCGCCCGGAAACAACAGATATATTTAGCTCAAAAAATTAAAAATTTACCTTCCAATCATTTCGCTACAGCATCCATACCTGAGATTTTATCCGAATTTGCCTCGGCCATGGCCCACGCGACGCATCCAACGATCTGGCCGTTAAATGAGGAATCTATGGTGACAGAGAAGTTTGATAGAGGGATCCAATCAATCATTATTGGTGAGAAGACCCCGCAGCAAGTGGCGCAGGAAGTGCAAGAAATTAAAATAAGAGTTATGGAAAAGAAAAAGAAAAAACGGAAATAACAAATTGTCGGCCTTTAGGAATTATTAAAGATGAGCGCGACCTTAACACAAAAAAAATCCATCGCGAGCGTTAAAAGCAACGCAGAGAGTTTTTTATTCATCCTTCCCGCTGTTCTTATTTTCTCAGTTTTTTACATTTATCCTTTTTCCCAAATATTTAATCTTTCCCTGAGGGAGTGGGATGGCATCAGTTTAAGCCGGCCATTGATCTGGTTTGACAATTATAAAGAGTTGTTAGGTGATAAGATCTGGTGGCAATCGTTGTGGCACGCCGGATATATCACCTTGTTTGCCTTGACGTTCCAGAATATTCTTGCCTTTGCTTTAGCTTTGGCATGTGATAGAGAGATGAAATTAAAAGGATTTTACAGGGTTGTGTTTTTTATCCCGCCCATTTTATCTGAAATTGTTGTGGCCTTGATATGGAAATGGATTCTCTACTCAGGGATGCAGGAGGGGCAGCATATTGGGCTGTTGAATTATTTTTTAAACCGGACGGGATGGCATCATTTGATCAATAATTGGCTGTCGAATCCTGAGACAGCGTTGACATGTATTGCCATCGTTCACAGTTGGAAAGGTTTTGGATGGGGTTTTATTATGCTTTTGGCCGGTCTGCAGACGATTGACCGTCAATTGTATGAAGCGGCGCGCGTGGATGGGGCTGGCCCGTTGAGTGTTTTTAAGAATGTGACCATTCCGATGATGCTTCCGGTTATTGTTGTTGTTTTGATTTTGACCGTTTTGGGTTCCATGCAGGTCTTTGTCCTTATACTCGGTATGGTCGGGCAGGGGCTTGTTTACCACACGGAAGTCCCCGTTACAAGAATTTTGACTGCTATGCAAAGCGGTGAGCCGCGTTTCGGTTATGCCTGCGCTATGGGTATTAATTTCGGTATGATTTTGATTGCTGTTTCTTTTACTATGAAATTGATTTCAAGCCGCATGAAGCAGGCTTAGTTGTTTAAATTATTTTTGAAAGGGCAAGGTTAACATGAATAGCTGTCGAGTAATGAAAGAGGCGCAATCCGTTCTTATTCACATCTTTCTTTTAATTGTGGCCTTGACGTGCTTATTCCCTCTTTTTTGGATGCTGCGCTCTGCCTTAATGAGTCGCGCGACAATTTTTACAGATAAATCTTTGATCCCTTCCGAACTGATTTTTTCAAATTTTCATACAGCATGGACAGAAGGGAATTTTGGTGTGTACTTCTTAAATAGTGTTATCTATACGACAAGTGTTGTTGCGGGTATTGTTATTGTTTCTTCACTGGCGGCCTTCGCTTTTTCACGCCTCCAGTTTCCGGGAAAAAATTTTTTCTTTTACATGTTTGTGGCGGCTATGATGATCCCGCTGCCCGGAAGTTTTGTTCCTTTAACAGTTTTAATGAATCAATTACGATTAGGGAACACAAGAATTGGATACATTTTGTGTATGATTAATGTCGGACTATCTTTAAGCATATTGCTGCTAAAAACTTTTTTTGACAAAATGCCTTCGGATCTCGAAGATGTTGCGCGCATTGACGGATGCACTAAACTTGGTATATGGCGGCATGTGGCGTTACCTCTGGCGAGTCCGGCCATAGCAGTTGTTGTGATTTTTAATTCCCTGAATGTGTGGAATGAATATATCTTAGCTCAGCTCCTTTTGAACGACAAATCCTTAATGCCGCTTCAAAGAGGATTAATGGAGTTTCAGGGCGCTCATAGTGTCGATTATCATTTACTGATGGCGGGTTTAACGATAGCGGCGGCGCCAATTATAATTATTTACCTTTTTATGCAGAAACACATCATCAAAGGCTTATCTTCGGGTGCCGTTGTATGTTAAGGAATCATAAGTTTATAAAAGAATTTGTTACGATGAGAAGAACGGAAAGAAAAAGTCACTCCAAAATTTTGGGATTTATTATTAGTTTGTATTTAATTGTCTCTCCTGTTTATGCTGCTAATGGGGCGCTTTCTGTCTCAGAAAATAATCAGTTACAAGAAGAAATTTCTCCCGCGGAAAGATCAATTATTGACACAGAAATTTCGAAAGAAGTCTCCCCGGAAGAAAACGCCGGAAAAGAGGGGAGTGAAGACGCTTCTGTTAAAATTGACATCATGCCTTTGGAAAAAATTGTCAGGATCTCCTGGGAGGCTTCCCATAAGGGCGATTTGGATGGGCTCGACCGCATTGTGGCAGACGTAATTCTTTATTATGGGGAAGATGCCCGGCAACAACAAGATTCTTTGAGCGATTTTCCGGAAAGAGGAAAAGAAGATGGATATAAGGCGCTGAATGATGTGGCAACGGTTTTGTTTATCCGGGCTGAAGCATTAATGAATTACGGAAGAACAGAAAGTGCTGTGCGGAAATTTGAGGAAATCATTGCTGATTATAAGTGGGCTCAGTCATGGGATCCTCGAGGCTGGTTTTGGTCGGTAGCGGAGAAAAGCCAGGACAGTATTGATGTTATGCAAGGTAAGGTTATTGATGATGAAGAGACTCCGCCGGAAGTTTTAAAAACATTACCGAAACTATTTTTCAAGGGATTAGAAGAAATTATTGATTATACAGAATTCGGGGAATTTGTCGATGTAGGGACAGACCGGTATAATTATAAAGTCAATGACCCCGAGGGCCTGTCCGAAGCGATCGGTGAGGGGATTTATCCAAATAACGGCTCGGTGAAGAAGAACCCGGGGTATCAGGAAGCGAAAGTTGCGGGACGTTTAAAGGGCAGTCACTGGGAGTATGTTAATAGCGACGATTTGGAAGCAGCTTTTTATAAATGGGCCACAGCTCCGGAACCGGTAGGCGTTAAACTGTTCTATCTTGGTCATGTTTTAGAAAAGGCCAAAATGTATTATGAGGCAATCAAGGCGTATCATGCGTTGATCGTTCATTTTCCCCGCACGAATGCCAAAACTTATTGGCAGACCCCTTGGT
Organism: Candidatus Omnitrophota bacterium; assembly: GCA_023139575.1. Classification (GTDB taxonomy): domain Bacteria; phylum Omnitrophota; class Gorgyraeia; order Zapsychrales; family JANLHA01; genus JAGLNJ01. Next base: position 7,671 of record JAGLNJ010000118.1, read on the forward strand.
ATCCCGCTCAGGCGGCTATTGCAAAGATTAAACACATTGTCCGGACCCATCCTGAATTGGAATTGACGGTCAAATGGATGAAAATCAAGGTAACGAACGGATTCGACAATGATGTCAGTAATGACAATATTGTCATATACCCGGGCAAAATATCCAAACGCACCTTGTGGGATAAGGTGCTCGAGCGCTTTGATTTGAAAAAGGATGCAGTTGCCTTGGATAAAGTGAAGAAGGTTATCGGCAAAGGCAAAGTGCAGTTAGTGCAATATGACAATGGTCACTGGCAAATGCTTGTTGATGGGGAGCCGTTTATTATGAAGGGGGTAACCTACGCGCCGACGAAGATCGGTCAAAGCCCCGACAAAGGCACATTGGTTTCCTGGATGTATGAGGACAGCAATAACAATGGTTTAGCCGACGGGCCTTATGATGTTTGGGTCGACGCTAATAAAAATGGCAAGAAAGATGCCGATGAACCGGTCGTCGGAGATTTCCGATTGATTAAAGAAATGGGCGGTAACACTATTCGTGAGTATCATCAGCCTATTATGCCGAATAAAAAATTTCTTCGTGAGATGCATAAAAAGTATGGTTTTTATGTTGTGATGGGCGATTATTTAGGTAAATACACTTTAGGGTCGGGGGCAACCTGGTTCGAAGGGACAGATTATGAGAATCCCAAACATCAGGCCAGCATGATGGCGTCCGTTAAAAGAATGGTTGTGGAATTTAAGGACGAGCCTTATGTTTTATTATGGGTGCTTGGTAATGAAAACAATTATGGAATTGCTTCTAATGCTGATCAAAAGCCGGAAGCTTATTTTAAATTTGCCAACGAGGTGGCCAAAATGATCAAGTCAATTGACCCTAACCATCCCGTGGCTATATGTAATGGCGATACTTTGTACTTGGATATTTTTGCCAAGAACGCGCCGGATGTTGATATCTTTGCTGCAAATGTTTACCGGGGAGATTATGGGTTTGGATCTTTTTGGGAACAAATAGCCGATGCTGCAGATAAGCCGGCGTTTATTACCGAATTCGGTTGCCCGGCCTATGCGAAACATCTTACTTACGCTGAAGCGGAAGATGCCCAGGCAGATTATCACCGGGGGAATTGGCTTGATATTGATGCAAATTTAGCCGGGAAGGCCAGCGGGGCTGGTAATGCTTTGGGGGGCATCGTGTTTGAATGGATGGATGAATGGTGGAAGAGCTATGAGCCTTTTTACCATGATAAAAAATCAGATGCAGTAGGTCCCTTTCCCGGAGGATTCTATTTTGAAGAGTGGTTTGGCATCACTTCCCAGGGCAAAGGGAATGATAGCCCCTTTTTGCGTCAGTTGAGAAAGAGCTATTTTGTTTATAAAGACTTGTGGAATAAATAGATGCGAACCAAATGAAAGAAATTTGGCAGTATATATATCAATATGATATACTATTATAGAAATAATATTAACAAAAGATGTTGAGTGAGAGGAGGTGTTTGGCGTTAGAATTAATTTAAAAACCGTAAATCTGTAAGAATTTAACTTTTTAAATAAATGGAGGGAGAGGGGATGTTAAAAAAATTATTGATTTTGAGTGCAATGGCGTTCGTTGGTCTGGCGGTGATTAATCCTCAAATTTCCTATGCTTATAATTATGGGGATTATCGCTCTACCACATTAGTAACAAAGGCTTGGGGAGCTTTAAATGAAAAAGATTTAGAAGCGGTGTTGGCATACACCAATAAGTGTTTAGAGCTTTATGCCGATCAAGCGAAGAAAATGCAGGAAAGTTTGGTAGAATCTCCTGATGGGAGTAAAGAGGAAATAGCGGCTTATTGGGCATTAAATGATGTGGCGACAGCCTTGTTTATTCAGGGTGAGGCCTATAGAGATGTGAGAATGACTGATGAAGCTAAAGAGGCTTATCAGAAGATTGTTGATGAATACGGTTATGGCCAAACGTGGGATGACGGCGGATGGTTTTGGAAACCGGCTGAAGCGGCTAAAGAAAAAATTGCCTTGATCGAAAGCGGTGGCGCACTTGATTTCGGGGATTATAAATCTTCAACTTTGGTTGGTAAGGCATGGGTGGCCCTTGGGCAAAAAGATTTAGAATCTGTGGAAGCGTATGCAAACAAATGCCTGGAGCTTTATGCTGCTCAAGCAAAAGAAATGCAGGATGCTTTGACAGAATATCCTTGGGAGAGCAAAGAGGAAATCTTCAAGCATTGGGTATTAAATGATGTGGGGACAGCATTGTATATTATTGGTGAAGCCAATCGCGAAGCCGGCAAGATGGAAGAGGCCAGGACGGCGTATCAATCTTTGATTGACGAATTTTATTATGCGCAATGCTGGGATCCGCAAGGTTGGTTCTGGAAGCCTGCCGAATCAGCGCAGCAAAAGATAGACGAACTTCTCGAGGGATAAATTTTTAAAAAACAAGAATCTATCGTCGAAAAAACCCTCAAGATTTAAAGAAATTTTTTCACAGTTTAGGAAAATATAAAACTTTCCAAACTGCTGAAAACTCCTTTCCTAAGAACGCAAGAAGTTATGACGACCGAAGGGAGGAGTTTTCTTGTAACAGTTTTTAAATGGAGTTATAGTTAATGAAAAAGTTGATTTTGCTCATTGTTTTTTTGGTCGTTGTTTTAGTTGGATGTCAGGTTCCTGCTCCAAAGAATATCGCGGAAGATGAACAGGAGGTGAAGACGGTATCGGCCATTGAGGAAGATGCCTTCAAGCCGTTTGTCGTTTATCAAGATAAAGGGTCGGCTGACAATCATTTTTCGCCTTCCGGTTTTATGCCCAACGGAAAATGTTTAGAAATCAGTGATGCCTGGCAGGAAGACTGTTATGAGGGAAAAACGTGTATCAAATTTGTTTATGATATTGAATGCTCAAAACAGGAACAGCAATGGGTGGGGGTTTATTGGCTCAATCCTGCCAATAATTGGGGCGGCCGTAAAGGCGGCTTTAATTTGGAAGGGGCCTCGAGGTTGACCTTTTGGGCTCGTGGTGAAAAGGGAGGAGAACGAATCGAAGAATTCTCCATCGGCGGCATTGATGGAGAGTATGCTGATTCGGATATGGCCATCATTGGGCCTGTTATTTTAACTGATGAATGGAATGAATACATTATTGACCTCAGGGGTAAAGACCTCTCTTATATAAGCGGTGGTTTTACCTGGACGTCAAACGTGGAAGTGAATCCGGAAAGTTGTGTTTTTTATCTGGACAATATTCAGTTTGAATAAATTCGTCTAGTCATTTTTTTACAAAGGCGTATCTCTTTTAAAAGAGATACGCCTTTGTCAGGTTATACAGGCATCTTCTTATAAAAAGTTATATAATACAATTTTTGGTTTTCTTCTTGTATTGCAAAAAATCATTTGATATAGTCATATCAAGATTCCATTAATTTATATTATAAGGAGAGTTTATGTCCAAAGCTGCCAGGAATATATTATTAGTATTTATAATTTTGTTGGCGATCTCTGTGTATTTTGCTTTGGCTTTATATCTGGATAAGAACCGTTTAGAAGGCACGAACCTTTCTCTTGAGAAGGAAATAGCTGATTACCAGAAACGCGAGAAAGATTATATCGTAAAGAATAAAGGCTTGATTGATCAAATTAAGGCCCTAGAAAAGGAAAAGGCGGATATTGAAAGCCGATTGGGTAATGTTGATGTTGATATCACCGGCTTGGATGATAAGATTGCAGGTTTAACAAAAGAGCGAGATGATTGGAAAACGAGGGTAAATAATCTTCAAGCTGAGCGTGACGAGTTGATCGCAAAACTTCAAAAAAAACCCGAAACAGAAATTGTTTACAAGACGATTAAAACTCCTGTTGAAGAAGCTCGTGTCCAAACTGAGACAACGGTGGCATCCGCAATCAAAGATACCAAGAAGAAAGTTACTTATGGTAACGAAGAAGAAAATCATTGGGCGCAGATTCTAAAAGAAAAAGCGGCTCTTGAATTGGAATTGGGCAACTTAAAAGACAGCTTGTCAGATAGTTCTTTGGAAGTAGCTGAAATGAAGAAGGCAAATTCGGATATGGGGTTGGAATTGAGTGAGTTGCAAAATGAGAAGGAAAGAATTGAGAGGGAAATTAAATATGGTCAGGATTTGTCTGACAACCTTTCGCTGGAATTGGCGCGAGCACAAAATGACAAGAAGTTTTTCAAAGATCGCATTGATAAAATGAGCGGTGAGAATGATGGTCTTCGTCATCAAATCAAAAGATTAACATCGACCAAAATTGCTTTGGAAAAAAGTATTGTAAGGCTGCAGGATGAAAAGAAAACTGTTGAGCGTAGGCTTGTAGAAACGGAAAATGTTATCCAGAGTCGCATCGATGAAATATGGGATATTAAAAAAAGTATTGATAATACATTTACCGCTAATAAATTCGAAGGTGGGGAAATTGAATTGCCGCCTATTATTGTTATGGCGCAAGAAGATCTGGAGCCGCTGGTTAATGTCAGCGTGGATCCGAATGTGGGAAAAGCTCCGGGTTATGACGGCAATGTTGTCAGCATCAATGACGATAACAATTTTGTCATTGTGGATGTCGGTAAAAATTCCGGGATCCATTTAGGGGATCTTTTGAATGTTTACCGGGGAGCAGAATACATCGCCGGTTTAGAAGTTATTCAGGTGCGTGATGATATTGCCGCCGCCGATATCAGGACAAAAACAACAGAGATCAAAGTCGGCGATATCGTTCGATAATCAGCGACGATAGTCCGTGAAGATTTTTAAAAGCATGTATACAAAGGTATATAAGACAGCCGTGCCAAAGAGAAATAAAGCTAGTATAGAAGACGTTGCCCGTCGAGCTAGGGTTTCCATAACCACCGTGTCCCGGGTTATTAATAACGTTCCTACCGTCAGCAAAAAGAATCAAACAAAAGTAGAAGAAGCCGTTGCCTTTCTCAAATACACGCCGGACGTTAATGCCCAGCGCTTAGCGCGTGGGTTGAATAACGCTATTGGGCTCGTGATGCCGGGTTATCCGGGCATTTTTTATTCTTTTTATGCGGTGGAGTTAATACGGGGCGTGGGGCATGCTTGTGAGACGCAGAGGTTGGATATGGTTTTTCATATCACCAACGGATATAACCAGATTAACACCAATAGTGTCGGCGGCATCATTTTTGCTGATATTATCGAAAACAAAAAGCAAGTGGAAGCGGCTATTGAGTCCGGCATGCCATGTATGGTTATTAACAATGTCGTAGATGACCTGGATACAAACTTTATTGCCATTGATAATGAAGAGGGCGGTAAGGTTGCGGCAGATTATCTCGTCAGTTTGGGCCACACGCGTATTGCGACCATCACGGGTAACATACAAACACAGGCCGGGGCTCAACGTCTTGAAGGTTTTAAAAGATTTCTTTTGAAGTCCAAAATAGAGTTTCCAGATGAATATGTGCGGGAAGGAGACTATTCCCGCCGCAGCGCGAGAATAGCAGCGGAAAAACTTTTATCTCTGCCTAAACCGCCGACAGCCATATTCTCCGCAAGCGATGACATGGCGCTTGAGACAATCACCGTCATTAATGAAAAAGGGTTGAAGGTTCCTGATGATATTTCTGTTATCGGTTTTGATGATAACCCTTCTTCCATTTATGGGCTGGTCGCTTTAACAACGGTACGTCAGCCGTTATTCGAGATGGCAGAAATGTCCGTTAAATATCTAAATAATATCATCTTGGGGAAGAAGAAATCCCTTGTTCACAAAATCCTATCCCCCCAACTGGTTGTTCGTGAGTCCTGCTCAGGCCCTAGCAAGGTGCGATTTTCAGTCATTTGAACCTATTGACAAAAGAGGTGTTTTATTCACTCTATGAGAAGGAATCTGTAGTGGAAAAGTTATTGAATTTAACAATGTATATTATGTGGATTTTAACGATTATTATCGTGCTCGCGACGACTTTTACTGATTTTCAGTATTTTGACTTAAACGTAATATCAGGATTCCTTTTCTTATTTTCACTCGTTAACTCTTATTTTGTCCTGTCTCGGCCCAAGAAATCCTAAATACAATCAAGAAGATGAATAAGAACCAATTTGAATGTATAGTTATTGGCGCAGGCCATGCCGGTACGGAAGCGGCTTTAGTCGCTAGCCGTATGGGATGTAAAACAGCATTAGTTACGCTGTCCAGGAAGACCATCGGATTGATGAGTTGCAATCCTGCTGTCGGAGGCGTGGGAAAGGGGCAGCTGGTTAAAGAGATCGATATTTTAGGCGGAGAGATGTCTTTAGCGGCAGACCGGACGGGCATACAGTTCCGCCAGCTCAACGCCTCAAAGGGGCAGGCTGTCCGCTCCTCACGCTGCCAATCTGATAGAAGGCGATATACGCAATATATGCAGCAGGTTGTTTTGCATCAGGGAAATTTGACGGTCATTGAGGATATGGCGACAGAAATCCTTGTGCGCAATGGTAAAGTGTCCGGGGTAAGCATCGAAACGGGATTAGACTTACAGGCTCCAGCCGTGATCATTGCAGCCGGAACATTTTTAAAAGGGCGTATGCATGTCGGTAAGACGATTACCCCGGGTGGACGCATTGGTGAACGAGCATCGGTAAGATTGACAGATAATATCAGCGATTTGGGCTTTCCGATTCTTTTTTTTAAAACAGGAACGCCTCCCCGATTGGACGGCAAGACCATTGATTTTTCCAAAATGGAAATCCAGCATTCCGATAATCCGCCGGTTCCCTTTTCATTTAAGACTCCGCATATTCCGAAAGAACAGGCACTCCTTCCTTGTTATATAACGCGGACTACGGAAAAGACACATGACATTATTCGTCAGAATTTTCATCAATCGCCTATGTATTCCGGGCAGATCGATGCCACAGGAGTTCGCTATTGTCCATCAATAGAGGATAAGATAAAGAAATTTGCCGGCAAATCAGCTCATCAAGTTTTTTTAGAGCCGGAAGGGCTGGATACCGACGAGTATTATCCTAACGGTATATCAACCGGGCTGCCGGAAAATGTTCAGGAAGAAATGGTTTATTCAATACCCGGGCTGGAAAAGGTTAAATTCAATTGTTATGGTTATTCTATTGAACATGCGGTCATTCCTCCTACGGAATTAAAAGCCTCTTTAGAGACGCAAAAGGTCGATGGTTTATTTTTAGCGGGGCAGATTAATGGCACGACCGGTTATGAGGAGGCAGCGGCTCAGGGATTGATGGCGGGAATAAACGCTTCTTTGAAAGTAAAGAATCAACATTCCTTTATTTTAGGTCGGGATGAAGCTTATATAGGAGTTTTGATCGACGACCTTATTACAAAAGGAACGAATGAACCTTATCGCATGTTTACTTCACGCGTTGAATACCGTCTTGTGATGCGGGAGGATAACGCAGATAAACGACTGGCCCATTACTCCCACAAATTTGGTCTGATGACAGAAGCAGATTTTCAAAAGACCGCACAAAAATATAAACTCATCGATAAAGAGGTGCGGCGTTTAAAAGAAACGCGGATTTATCCGGGGACAAAGGAATGCCGGGAGATTAATGAAGTTTTATCCCAACATAATAGCAGCCCTTTAAGAAATCCAACGGAACTCAATGTTATTTTACGAAGACCGGAAGTCAGGTATCATATGATTGCCGGCTTTGATGGAAAGAAGAAAGATCATCCTAACGATGTCATAGATCAAGTCGAATATGAAATTAAATATGAAGGTTTTATCCATCGGCAGCTTAAAGACATAGAACGGTTCCGTCATATTGAGAATATCAAAATACCGGAAGATATCGACTATTCAAAGATCCCCGGCGTTTCTATAGAGATTCAGCAGAAATTAAGCCATCATACTCCGGCTAATTTAGGGCAGGCCAACAGAATATCCGGAGTGACCCCTGCGGCGATATCGATTTTGATGATATATTTAAAAAAACTGAGCCTTGAGAGAAGGCAGAGGTAAGTAACCATTTTAAGTTACTGCGAATTAATATATTCCGTCTTTCCTTTATTGTAAGTTTCTCCAAATGAAAAAAATGACACCTGTTGTAATATTTATAATTCTACGACAAAAAAGATAACCATGTTTATCATATTAATCATGAAATAAAAATGAGGGGGGGATTATGAAAGTCGCTAATGATATTACGGAATTAATCGGGAATACGCCTTTGGTGAGACTTAATAAAGTGACGGAAGGAGTTTATGCGGATATTTTGGTCAAGCTGGAATTTTTCAATCCACTAGGATCTGTTAAGGACCGCATTGGACTTAATATGATCAATGAAGCTGAAAAAGCGGGAAGGGTTGATAAAGGATCTACTGTTATATTAGAAGCCACATCCGGCAATACAGGTATTGCCTTGGCCTTTATTGCAGCTGTTAAAGGTTATAAATTGACCCTGACCATGCCGGAGACCATGAGCTTGGAGAGACGCGCTTTGCTCAAGGCTTTTGGGGCGACGTTGATTTTAACACCGGGAAAGGATGGCATGAAGGGTGCCTTGAATAAAGCGGAAGAATTAGCGGCAACGGATAAAAATTATTTTATTCTGCAGCAATTTGAGAATCCTGCTAATCCTGAAATTCATCGGAAAACAACAGCTGAGGAAATTTGGCGGGACACGGATGGCAAAGTTGACATTCTTGTGTCCGCCGTCGGCACAGGTGGAACGATAACCGGCGTGACAGAGGCGATTAAAGAAAGAAAAGCGAGCTTCAAATCTATTGCCGTTGAGCCGAGTGATTCGCCTGTTCTTTCAGGCGGAAATCCCGGATCCCACAAGATACAGGGCATTGGTGCTGGATTTATTCCTGGAGTTTTTGAAGCGAGTATTATTGATGAAATTTTTAAGGTGAGCAACGACGAGTCTTTTGCCATGGCGCAGAGACTTATTAGGGAAGAGGGTCTTTTTGTCGGCATTTCTTCAGGGGCAAATGTGCATGCTGCTGTTCAGGTAGCCAAGCGTCCTGAGAATAAAGGAAAGATTATTGTGACCTTCGCCTGCAGCACGGGAGAAAGGTATCTCAGTACGGATCTTTTTGCCGAATACCGTTCCTGAATTCTAAAAATTATTCTATATTTCTGAAATAATTGGGGGTAAGCTAAATATAATCTTATCCCTGTTTATTTAGAAATGAATATTTTCTATGTCCGTCAAAGATAAAAAAATAAAATTTTTCTTATTAGTTGTTCTGGTAATCCTGTTTTTCTATATCAGTAAATTTTTCCGGATTGATCAGCAAAATATTCAGAATATTTTGAGAGGGGCCCCTGGTATTGTTTCCTGCGTTGTGTTTATTGTTCTTTATGTGTTTTTCACCTTCATTATTTGGTTAGGCCCTAAAGATGTATTCCGCATTGTGGGGGCAGTTGTTTATGGCGCGTATCTCAGCACATTCTTGGTTTGGTTGGCGGAGATGGTCAATGTTGTTGTGCTTTTTTCCCTTAGCCGAAAGTTAGGGAGGGAATATGTTGAGAGCAGACTAAAAGGAAATATGAGCAAATGGGATGACAGCATTGCGGATTCAAGCTTCTGGGTGATATTCCTGCTGCGCCTGACACCGATCGTTCCGCTGCGTTTTCTTGATCTGGGTTTCGGTTTAACCAAGATATCGTTGAGAAAATATTTTATCATCTGCGCGGTCGGAACACCTCTTCGGATATTCTGGCAGCAGTTTCTATTAAGCTTGGGATTTGAAACCATTATGGACCCAAACAAATTGTCAGAATATCTTTCTTCTCAGCCCTGGGTAATGTTTTTTGCTTTCGTTTATTTGGCGCTTTCGATTGTTATGATTATTATTTTAAAGCGGAATGCGAAAAAGAGATAGCAATCAATTCAAGGCGCTAATTCCTGCTTGAAACAGTAAGCACTATGAATGTGAACCCGTGGGGATTTACTAATCATTTTTAATTTAATACTAAATCCAGAATAATTTCTGCCATCATCGCCGCGCAGGCAGTAATGCGGGGGGCTAAAGGAGGGTGTCCTTCTGCACTGTCGGTGGAAAGGTCTCCTACCATATAGATGTTGTCTACTTTCTTTATCGTCATGGGCTTTTTCTTTTTCAAGCCGGACATGCCGTTGCCGCTGACGACAGCTTTGGCTTTGCTTTGATAGTATTCCACAAAAGAACGTTTGTATGCTGCCTGATCAAAGGCCTCAACGATATAATCGCAATCCTTAAAATACAGATTTGCCTTGTCAAGTTCCCATTTCACCAGGTGGGCGGTGATATTGATGTCCGGATTGATCTTAATAAGGAAATTTTTAAGCGAATCAATCTTGATGGTGCCGATGTCTCCGATAAAGAATTGTTGCCGGTTGAGATTTGATTCTTCAATGAGATCAAAGTCAAGCATTTCAAAATTTTTAAAACCGCAGCGGGCGAGGATGATCACGATATTAGAACCGATGCCACCGGCCCCGCCGATACCGATTTTAACAGACTGAATTTTTTTCAGTTGTTTTTTCGAGAGGTATTGTAATAATCCATTTTCAAATCTATTCATGCTTTTACCTGTCTTCAGTTTTTAAAAGATCCGGCATTAAATCAGGGCTTTCAAAGGAAGCAATGATGTCTTTTAAAATATCAAAGATGTGTGTTTTATCACTTTTCGGGCCGGAAGCGACAATTTGTACCGGTTGTGTCTGTAAAGGGATAGTCAAGGTGTAACGCACAATGGCAACATTATTCACTATAATATCATTTTCCTCAACGGCAAGCACTTGATCTTTAAGCTTTATCGTGCGGATGCTCCTGCCAGGGGCGGGATTTTGATGCCCGAAATTCTGATCCTTTTTTTTCGCATCCGTCTTATCTTTTTTTTCTTTTTTCACACGAGGTTTTTTTATGTTAACTGTTAAAGAAGGGCTATTAAAGGATTTTGTCGGCTTGGCAAAAAGATAAAGAGAATTTTTCGGGCGCATGGATGCGGATAATTCTTTTAATTTACCGGGCACCGTTAAAGAGAAATCCGGGTTTTTATGATTTACCCCAGTACCGTTAGCTTTTTGCGTTGTTTCCGCAGCTGATGCGTCAATGATGAGGAAAAATAAAACAAAACTAAAGCAAAGTCTATAAATATTTTTATAAATCATTCTTAATCGGCCTCCAATCCGTTAAAACTGGATCGAAATTTTTATCTTTTAATAAAGCCACAACTTCTTTTAATGAACGATTGTCTTCGATGTCAAATTGAGGATCTTGTTCCTGCGGCAGAGTCAGGGCGTATCCTCCGACGGATGTGTTGGATCCCGCCGACAATTTTGTTACCCCAAGGCCTAGGGCATGGTCGCGGATAAACGGTGTTTCTCTTGTTGATAAATTGATGCCGACACGAGGGAAAAGGGTGCGTGTTAAACAGATTATTTTTATGAAAGACGCGTCATCAACATGGCCGAAAGGCAATTCCAACCCTTTGATTTTGCGCAATCGGGGAAAAGAAATGCTGAACTCGACTCCCGGGAAGTTTTTTTCCAACCAGCGTAAATGTTGGTAAAGTGAATAGATGTCCTCAGCAACATCATATAATCCCAGCAGTATACCTAAAGAAATCTGACGGATGCCGGACTTGGCGATACGCTCGGGCGCATTATAACGGAAATCAAAATCACTTTTCTTACCGGATATATGCACTTCGCTATAACGCGGCCGATCATAAGTTTCCTGGTAAATGGTGATGCCGTCAACGCCTTCGGCGAAAAGCTGACGGTATTCATCTTCTTCCATGGGGTGGACTTCTAAACTGATGCATGTAAAATATTGTTTCGCGATATGCACGGATTCCTTTAAATAGGAAAGCGGTGTGGCCTGATAGGATTCTCCGGTTAAGAGCAGGATGTTTTCAATGCCGCTTTGCACTATTTGAGCCATTTCCAGATGTATCTGCTCGGGAGTAAGCTTTAGGCGTTTTATTTTATTACGACTGTTAAAACCGCAATAAGTACAGTAACTGCTGCAGTAGTTTGAAAGATAGAGCGGTGTATACAAACCAATGGTGCGGCCGAAGAATTGCTCTGTAATTTTTGCTGAATTACGGGCGAGGTCTTCGAAAAAAAGAAAATCTCTGTTATTTAATATTTTTTTGATTTCTTCAGATGTCATAATGGCTTAAATATTATTTATTGTTATAAAGAAAACCTGTAAGGGGCGAAGAAGCGTTTGCCTTTTCACTCACAGGAGGCAGCTTGCTCAAAAAGGAAAGACGCCCGGCTGTAATAGCCATGGCAAAGGCTTTGGCTATAAGGGGAGGGTGTTGTGCCGTCGCGACAGCTGTGTTAACGAGTACAGCATCTGCGCCCATTTCCATTGCTTCAGCGGCCTGCGAAGGGGCGCCTATACCGGCATCAACAATGATCGGGGCGTTAATTTCATTGATTAATATTTTTATGAATTCTTTGGTCTGCAAGCCTTGATTAGAACCGATAAGTGAACCGAGCGGCATCACCGCGGCAGCACCAGCACTTATTAAATCACGGGCGGCATACATGTCCGGATTCATATAGGGCAACACAATAAAACCTTCTTTAGCGAGTGTTTCGGTGGCTTTGATAGTTTCCTGATTGTCGGGTAAAAGATATTTTGAGTCATTAATGACTTCGATTTTTATCCAATTACCATAGCCTGCTTCTTTAGCCAATCGGGCGAGACGTATAGCTTCTTCTGCATTACGGGCTCCGGAGGTGTTGATCAGGAGCGTAACATTGTCAGGGATATATTCCAGAATATTCTCCTCATGGCGTTCCACGTCAATACGTCTTAAGGCTACCGTGACGATTTGTGAGCCGGAGGCCTTAATGGACGCGGATAATTCTTTTTTGTTCTTGAATTTTCCTGTACCCAGAAGAAAGCGGTTCGTAAAGTTTCTGCCCCCTAAAGAAAAAGAGGTGTCTTTAATATTTTCAGGATTTTTAAGCCCTAAGTCAGACATTTTTAGCCTCCCCCTACAAAACTGACAAGTTCGATAACATCTCCATCCTTCACTTGGGTTTTAGCCCAGGAGGCTTTCTTTGTAATATGCCCATTTACCTCGGCGATCACATGCTCGGGATTCTTGGTGAAGGTTGTTATTATGCCTGCCAGAGTGGACGCTTGGGTTAATTTTTTTTGTGTTCCATTAAGTTGTATGATCATTTTGGCCTCTTGAATAAGGGTGATTGTTTCAATCAAGTGTCATTTTAAACTACTTAAGGAGAAAAAGCAAATAAGAAAAAAGGGTCATAGACTTCTCCCATTTACGCCGGAGAATATTCCGTTCATGAAGGATGATCAGTCCTTTTTTTATTGACTATTTGGGCAATTTGCCTTATTTTAAACAAATGGCGGATTATATTTGTCCTCAATGCGGTAATTCAATTTATGATGAAGAGGCCCTGCTTTGTCACTTTTGCGGTGAGAGTCTGCAAAGGGCAGGGGATGGTTTATTAAGTAAATTCAAATATAAGCAATCAAACTTGATTATTCCTCTAATTGCTTTGATCACTGTTTTAGCTCTGATATTGCTTTTTATTTTTTAAAGGCTGAAATACAGGACAAAATTCAAAAAAGCAGTTTTTTTGGGTGATTTATAGTATAAAATATAAAGAAAAATTATCAGGAAATCGAAAAAATGCAAGAAAATAATACAGCTTTCGGCTACCAGCTCCTTTTGGATTTATATGACTGTAAGGAAGGGGTGTGTGACGATCTGGCCCATTGTTATCAGTTTCTGGATGAGGTCGTTGATGATTTGGGGATGTCCAAGCAGGCACCGCCAAATATTTTCCGCAGCCCGACAGATCAATTCCCTGATAAAGCCGGGTTATCCGGCTGGGCGCCCTTAATTGAAAGTTCAGTAGTTATTCATACGCTAAGCCTCAAAAATTATATTTCTATTGATATATATTGTTGCAATTATTTTGATGTTAATTTGGCCAAAGAAATTTGCAAGAAATTTTTTATGCCCAAACGCATAGATGAGCAATTCATCGAGCGCGGGCAGAATTATTATAAGAATGAATCATCTTATCATGCCTTAACGGTTGATAAGAGTTCCGGCGATAATCCTGAGGTAACTGTTGTCAAGAAAGCGACTGGGTATATTTCCGGGCAATAAGAACATTTCAAAGCATTGATAAGGGGATATTCAAAAGAGGATCCTCTTAAATTTTGAAGGAGAGCTACGTGTCTGTTTATTCGACTAATGAAATCAAGCGTGTTGAAGAAAAGTGGCAGAAATTTTGGGAAGAGCGGTCTATATTTAAAGTCACCCAGGATCCTAAAAAGGAGAAATATTATGTATTGGAAATGTTCCCTTATCCTTCTGGAAAGATCCATATGGGGCATGTCCGCAATTACACCATAGCTGATGTTATTGCCCGTTTTAAAATGATGCAGGGTTATAATGTTCTTCACCCTATGGGTTATGATGCCTTCGGGCAGCCCGCCGAAAATGCCGCTATTAAAAATAATACTGATCCGGCTGAATGGACGTATCGTTGCATTGATCAAATGCGCGAAGAGTTTCGCAAGATGGGTTTCTCTTATGATTGGGATCGTGAGTTGGCTACCTGTGATGCGCAGTATTACAAATGGAATCAGTGGATCTTTATCAAGATGTTTGAAAAAGGTCTCGCCTATAAAAAAGCCTCCGCCGTGAACTGGTGCCCCAGTTGTGAAACGACTTTAGCGAATGAAGAAGTTATTGATGGACAATGTTGGCGATGCAAGAACGACGTGAATCAAAAAGACCTTGAACAATGGTATTTAAGGATCACCGAATATTCCCAGCAGCTGTTAGATGATTTGGGGCAGTTGGAAAATTGGCCTAGACGCGTCAAGCTCATGCAGGAAAACTGGATCGGAAAAAGTTATGGGGTTGAAATATTCTTTAAAGTGCCAAAGATGGATGAAGTCCTTCCTGTCTTTACCACCCGCCCGGATACGATATTCGGCGCTACCTATGTTGTTTTAGCGCCGGAGCATCCTTTAGTAGAAAATCTTATCAAAGGGTCATCGGAAGAAGAGAAGGTGAAAGATTTTGTCGAGAAGACAAAAAATATCAGTAAGAGTTTGCGTATGTCGGGCGATAAACGCAAAAAAGGAGTTTTTACCGGAGCCTATGCGATCAATCCGGTTAATGGTGAAGAGATTCCCGTTTGGGTAGCTGACTATGTATTGATGGAATATGGTACCGGTGCCATTATGGCGGTGCCCACTCATGATCAGAGGGATTTTCTTTTTGCCAGGGAACAAGCGTTGCCTTTAAGAATAGTCATTCAAGATTCCGCACGTCCTGATCTTAAAGAAGAAGACATGCAAGAGGCTTATGTCGAACAAGGGGTTCAAGTCAACTCCGCCCAGTTTGACGGCTTGTCTAATGAAGAAGGAAAGAAGAAAATTGCCGAGTGGATGGACAAGGAGCAAATGGGTAAACTCACCGTTAATTGGCGGCTGCGTGATTGGTTGATATCCAGGCAGAGATATTGGGGGACGCCTATTCCGATGATTTATTGTGATGCCTGCGGCAACGTTCCGGAGCCGGAGGATGAGCTGCCCGTCGTTCTGCCGAAAGATGTCAAGATCACAGGCGAAGGGGGAAGTCCTTTATTACAATGCGAAGAATTCGTTCATGTTAAGTGTCCACAATGCGGCCAGGATGCTCAACGCGAAACCGATACGATGGCTACATTCTTTGATTCATCATGGTATTATCTGCGGTATTGTTCATCCAAAGATGATAAACAGGTCTTTGATAAAGATGAGGCGGCGTATTGGATGCCGGTGGATCAATATATTGGAGGCATTGAGCATGCTATTTTGCACTTGCTTTATTCGCGCTTCTTTACCAAATTCTTTAGAGACCTCGGGCTGGTTGGTGTTGATGAGCCTTTTGACAGATTGTTGACTCAGGGGATGGTTCTGAAAAACGGTGAAGTTATGTCGAAGTCAAGGGGCAACACTGTTGACCCTGATGCCGTGATCAGCAAATATGGCGCGGATGCCTTGCGTTTATTTATTTTATTTGCCGCGCCTCCGGAAGATCAATTAGAGTGGAATGATAAAGGGATCGACGGATCGTGGAAATTTTTATCAAGAGTGTGGAATGCCGCGCAAAATAAATTTAAGTCTATTGAAGCGAAGTATTCTTTGGCGGATTTAGAAAAGGACAGTAAAGAATTAGAACGCGAGCGAAATTATTCGATCAAAAAAATATCAGCTGATATGACCGGAGGATATAAATTCAATACAGCGATAAGCCAGCTGATGATATTAATGAATAAACTGGATAAATTTCAAGCGGGTGGTGACCCTAAAAAACAAGCACTTGTTAATGAAACCATAAAGACGGTTGTGTTATTACTTGCTCCATTTACGCCGCACGTCTGTGAAGAGCTTTGGCAGCAAATGGAGCAACCGGATGAGAGCATCGCTTTTACTTCTTGGCCGGAATATGATGAGAAGGCCCTGGAACAGGACACGGTTCTTGTGGTAGCCCAGGTAAACGGAAAGATGCGCGCGAAATTTCAAGTCCCTCCCAATTCCTCAAAAGAACAACTGCAGGAAATCATCACCAAAGATGAGACGATCCAACGTCATATTCAAGGAAAGCTCATCAAGAAGTTCATCGTTGTTCCCGACAAGCTTGTTAATATTGTTGTTTGAGTTTAGTTGATTTTCTTGAATCTTGGTTTGAAGTAAATAAAAAGCAGGATAAGTAAAGAGAAGAGGCTCACCCATAATCCCCAAAAGAATGATGCCGGCTTAAAGACAAAGCGGACATCATGGCGTCCCCGAGGCAGAAAAACCGAGCGCAGTAAATAATTCGTTTGATATATTTTTTCTTCTTCACCATTAACAAATACTTTCCAATCAGGATGAAAGGCATCCGTGAGGACCAGGAAGCCGGGGTTCTCTACCGTGGCCTTGATTTGCACTTCATTAGGTTCATAGGACACAACTTTAGCTGAAGAATTATCTTTTAGCGGCTGCTGATTAAGATAATCAAACAGTTGTTTGTCATTGGGGTGGTTGATAACGGCGACAGTACTTTTTTGATCCATCAATTGATCGACAGCTTGCAAGGCCTTTTGTTCATCCGTTTCAAAGACGGCGCGATGAATAATATAGGCGCGCGGTAAAGCTTGCGGCCGTTCAACGACCAGGACCTCACCTTCGTAAACGATGGGGAAAGGTTTCTTGAATTCCTCCCTGGCAGGCGCGATAAGATATTTTACATTCAAAAGATCAATAATGTGAGCACGGTGTTCAAGCGGTTTGACCCTTAAAGTCGGCGGGCTGAGATCATCTTTAAACAGCTCTTTGTCAATGAGACTATTGCAGAATGTGACATATCGTTTAGGAACGAGGCCAAAAAAGTATCCCAAATCATCAATACCAAATCCGGTTGCGGCGTTAGGGAAAAGGTTCCAGAAAAGGCCATAACTTCGGGGCCGCGGTTTTTGTTTTTTTAAGAACTCTATGTAGGGGACTTTGGCATAAGAATCAAATCGGAAGGGACGTTCGCGATTGATGTAAAGAAAGAGTTCCGCGAATAATGCCAGGGATAAAAGAACCGCGATGGCCTTCTTTTTTAATATCCGTTTATCTTTAAAAAACAAAATCAGTTGATAAATAACAAGAATACCAACGGCGAAATACGAAGCCTTTCGGGAAAGAAGATGATGATCGGCTCCTTTCAAGATGATCAAATGGATTAGAATAATGACGGCTAATAACAGGGAGTAAACACTTCCCTTCAGAAAGACCTGCCGGGAGTTTAAAATGGTTCGCATGCCCATTCCGGCAAGAACGGCAACCGTAAAGGCGATTAAATGCGGCGTATGAATAGCCCAGCGGCAGACGTTAAAAAGAGGCAAATACCCAATCCAATTAATAACGGGGAGGGTGTAGGCCTTTCCTAAAAGAATAAAGGCTAAACTGAAGAGAAAATAATTGAGGCCTTTTCTTTGTTTATTGAACAAGCTTATGAAAGCAAGTGCTAATGGGAGAACCCCGAGGTATGCTCCCCACCAGCCGGCGAGCACCCATTCTTTTGTCATGGGCATTTTTTGAAAGAAGTGCGGGAGGGCAAGAGTGATCGCCCGGCCGGGGTTTTCTTCTAAAAGTAGGCCGACTTTCTCAGGGTGGGCATGCCAGAATTCTGTGCTCAGGTTGCGTAAGAAGGGGAACAGAGTGGCAGAGGAAAGGCCGATACCCAATAAATAGGCGAGGATAAAGAATAATATTGATTTATGCGGATTTGTTTTTTTCCGCAGGACAATTAAGCGGAAGACAAAATAACAAACCCCGTAAAAGTTGACTAGAAAGATATGCTCCGGATGGCCGGCATAAACGGTTAAGGCGACAACAAAAGCCAGGAAGGCCAGAGAGGAGGACTTCGTTTGCCGCAGCATTCGTTCAATGGCTAAAAGGAGTAGTGGGGTAAGGAGGTCGACATTTACGACCCAGAGTTGAAAGGTGAGCATAGGGCCGCTCAACATGAAACAGATGGCCGATGTTAAGGAAGGGATTTTTCCAAAACGTAATGTCCGCATAAACCAATAGGTGAATATTCCCGCCAGAAAAAAACGGGTCAAGGTCATGACATCCCAGGCAATCAAGTTTGGCAGAAGATAGAGGATCCAATTCAGCGGAAAAAACATTCCGACCTGGATCATGCCGATCAAGGCATAGCCGCAAGCCTGATAAGGGTTCCAAAGCGGGATAAACCCTTTGCGGAGGCTGTGCTTTATAAATTCGTAAAGGGGTTCTTCAAGGACGGTTTGTTCAGCTTCAATAACAGGCCAGAACGCCGTTACATTGTGTTCCTGGTTATAAATGCCGCTGGCGAGGGACTGGCTGAAGAGGGTGCCGATCTTAAAAGTTTTATTAAAGAAGACAACATCATAGAATGCCAAAAAAAGACATCCGATAAGAATAGAAGTGATGATGATATATTCCCGTCTGGATTGTTTTTTCATGTTTCAGGAGGAGCGATATTTTTTTCTTAAGTAGTGAAGGTAAAGCAAAACAAAAACTACCAAAAAGGCGCAAATGCTGATACATGCCCCGAGGTAAAACGATAAGGGTTTGAACGCGAAGCGCACGGTTTGTTGTCCAGGCATCAGAAAGACAGCGCGCAGCAAATAATTTGCCTGATATATTTTTGTTTCTTTACCATCTACGTAGGCCTTCCAATCCGGATGAAAGGCGTCACTTAAAACCAGGAAGCCGGCGTTCTCCATATTGGCTTCCAGAATAACTTCATTGGGTGAATATTTTGTAATTTTCGCCCAGGAATTATCTGTCACGGGTGATTGTTTGAGATTGTTATATACGCCGGGAGAAATGAGATTGTTTAAGACGACAACTTCCTTTAGCTGATTGCCGATTTGCCGCATCAAAATGAATGTTTTATCAAGGTCTGTTTGCACAACGGCTCGATGAACGATGAAGGCGCGCGGAAAAGTATTTGGACGTGAATAGACCTTAACCTCATTGTCATAAACAAGGTCGTTTTTTTTGTTGGCTTCTTCGAAATGTTGAAAACGACTCGAGAAGAAATCCGTATTTGGTGTGATGATGTATTTAATATTGAGCAAGTCCAGCATAATCCCGCTGCCTTGAATAGGTATGGACCGTAACGCCGGGGGCCTAAGATCTTTTTGAAAATGGCCGGGGACCAGGAGGTTGTTAGTAAAATTTACGAAGCGTTCCGGGACAAGGCCGAAGAAATATCCTAAATCATCCACCCCGAAACCGGTAGCTGTGTTCGGATAAAAGGCCCAGAAGTTGCCGTAACTGCGAATGGGAACTTTGGCGGATTTCAAAAGGTTGATGTAGGGAACCTTTCCGAAAGAATTATAGCGTTTAGGGCGTTCCCGGTGAATATAGCAGAAGAGCTCGCTGAAAAGGATGGCGATGATGACGCAGCTTAAGAAATTCCCTTTTAAGATCTTTCGGTCTTTGCAGAACATAATGGCTTGAAAGATCAAGATGATCCCTAAAGCAAATAAACCGGCCTTAATTGAAATGTTAATAGATTCACTTGAGCGCAAAACAAAGATATGTCCCAAAGTGATTACGATAAGCGCGATATTAAAGATCAATCCTTTTAGCGAAACTTTTTCTTCATCAATGATGGTCTGCGTTCCTAATCCGGCTAGGACTGCAACAGTGAAAGCGGCCACCGGAGGTGTATGAATGGCGTAACGGATCAATTCGAAAAAAGGGAGGTGACCGAGCATGTGGATGATTGGCACGCCGTATTGCTTCCCTATAATAATGATGGTTGCCATCGTAAAGAATAGGGCATAGCGTTTATGCTTTTTGTTAAAAAGGCTTAAGAAGGCTAATCCTAAAGGCAGTGTTCCTAAATATCCTCCCCACCAGCCCGCAAACACCCATTGATAAGTTAAAGGAACTTTCTGAAAGAAGTGCGGGAGGGCCAGGCTGAGAGCCCGTGCCCGGTTTTCTTCCATGAGCATGCCGGCTTTATCAGGATGGCCGTGCCAGAATTCAAATTTAAGGTGATAAAGAAACGGCAGAATTACTATGGACGCTAACGCTATGCCCAGGACATAAGAAAGCAGAAAATAATAAATGGTTTTAAAATATTGCGCTTCTTTTTTGGGCTGCGAAAAGAGGCGGAAAAGAAAGTAGAAAACCGTAAAGGCATTGATGATGACAATATGTTCAGGATGTCCGCCTAATACAGAGAAAAAGATTACAAGGCCGAGGAAAGCTATATTGACGGATCGGGTATTTCTGATTAATAGTTCTGTCGCAATAAGCAGAACCGGGAGGAGGATGTCTACGTTAGCCGTCCAGTATTGCAGCAAAAGCATCGGGCCGCTTAACATAAAAGCGATACCGCCGCAAAGGGCCCCGGTATTTTTTACGCCTATTGAGCGTAAAAAACAATAGGTAAAAAAGCCGGCCAAAAAAAGCCGGGCAAGTATTAATAGATCAAAGCTATAGAGAGAAGGAAGTAAGTAAAGAATCAAATGCAGCGGATAGAAAATGCCTACTTGTATCATGCCGACTAGGGGGTAACCGCAGGCTTGATGCGGGTTCCAAAGAGGGAGAATACCTTTTTTGAGGTTGTTTTTGATAAATTCAAATATCGGCTCTTCTAAAACAGCGGAATCCGTGCCGTTTACGGGGATAAATTCAGGCTTATTGTCAATCTGTCCGTAAACGCCGGTCGGAAGGGCTTGGGAATTGGCGGTTGAAACTTTGAAGGTTTTTCCAAGGAAAATAATGTCGAAAAAAGCGACGAATAGTATTAGTAAGAGAAGAGAAGCTGCTCGAATGTAATCTTGGGAGTGATTTTTGCTCATTATTGATAATAGTATAGACTCAAACCTGAAGACCATCAAGTCAAAAGGTCTGAAAAGAAGGGCTTGAAAAGGGGGCGGGGGTTAATCGGCAGGAAAAATAAAAAGCCCCCTGAAAATTTCAGAGGGCTTTTTATATGAATCAGACAATTATTTTCTCTTGGCAACTTTCTTCTTAACTACTTTTTTCTTAGCTGCTGTTTTCTTTTTTACTGGCATTTTCTATTCTCCTTTGTTTAAGAGATTTCTACCTTTGATAATTAAATAATAACATAGTCAGTTTCATATGCAAAAAATATTTTAACTAATTTTGATTTTTTAAAATAAATTTTCTCAGAAAATATTTTATTGTTTTAAAAACATATTAAACGTATAATAAAAATACCGACGAGGATAAAAACGCGCAATTAATAAGAACGTTTTGGCGGGAGTGGGCTAAAAAATGTATATTAAAAAACTTCCAGTCCATTGTTGAAAAACATGAAATTAATAAAAAAAGTATAAAAAAATGAACTCTTTGTATATTCACATACCTTTTTGCAAAAAAAAATGTTTCTATTGTTCGTTTGTTGTAAGCGTTGGGCAAGAAAAACAGGTCGATGATTATCTCGATTTTTTAGAAAAAGAAGCGAAGCTTTTTAAAGGAGCCAAAGTTGATTCTATTCATTTAGGAGGCGGGACGCCTTCATTATTGCATAGTGAACAATTAAAAAAAATAGCTGGTGTCATTAAGGCGAATTTTATTTTTGAGAGTAAAAGTGAATTTGCTATTGAGGCCAACCCGGAGACCCTGGATCAACAAAAAACGCAGACTTTGAAATCTATAGGGATTAATCGCGTTAGTTTGGGTGTGCAGTCTTTTCAAAATAAATGCCTCCAATATTTAGGGAGAAACCATGATGGAGATAGTGCTATAAGGGCTTTTGCTTTGCTTAGGGAAGCTGGCTTTGAAAATATCAATATTGATTTAATTTACGCGTTGACAGGGCAGAGTTTTACCGAAGTCGAACAAGATTTAAGTCAATTAGAAAGGCTGGGCTGTAAACACGCCTCCCTTTATACATTGACCGTTGAAGAACAGAGCCGGTTTTTTGCCAGGAAAGTTCCGGAAATGCAGAGGCAGCTGCAAGCTGAGTTTTTTGAAAAAGCGGTGCTTACATTAGAGAAGGGTGGATTGGCGCAATATGAGATCAGTAATTTTGCTGAGCCGGGATTTGAATCGGCTCATAATATGAATTATTGGATGGGGGGTAATTATATCGGCTTGGGCGTGGGCGCTCATTCTCATCAGGATGGTCATCGTTGGTGGAATGTGGGACGTTTGACAGAATATATGAAGCGTATAAATGAAAGCGGCCAAGCTAAAAATGGGGAGGAGAAATTATCACCCGAAGAACGATTATGCGAAGCCGTTGTCTTTGGGCTTCGCATGAACGCGGGTATTGATTTAAATGATTTAGAAAAAAGGTACCAGGTTGAATTCAGCAGGGAGAAAAAAGAAAAAGTGGAAGCGTTTATAAACGACGGATATCTTGAACTCGCTGGAGGCCGTTTAAAGACAGCCCTTAAAGGGCGTTTGGTTCTGGATGAGCTTTCATCATATTTAGTTTAGTCTGTCCGTAAGGAGAGGGATACCTCTTACGACAGAAAAAAGGAGATTTAAAATCAGAAAAAACATCCTGTAAGCTGGTATGGAAATGCTGAAAGTTCTTAAAGCAGAAGAAGCGTCACCGCTAGACTTTTCAGAGGCCCCGCAACTGTCGCCATAGTTTGAGGGATTATTTAAACTTTTCTTCAATTTTATTGCTATGCAGGAAAAGCTGGCTGAAAGACTGTTTGATGAGTTTGAGGTGTGAGGGTTTGATGCTTAAGCGGTTTAATAGAACCCGGGATTTGGTGAGGCGCTGATGCAGGGCGTTTAATGAGTAGTCTAAACTCCCTGAGTCGATAAAGATTTTCCGGATAGCCACAAGGTCAGTGTAGGTGTTTTTCTTTTTATTGAAGTAACTCAGGAATTTCTGACGCTTTGCGCCTTTCAATGTATCATTGGCGTGGCAGACCAGCAGAGTTTTCTTTGATTCCGCGATATCGCTTAAGATAGATTTACCGATGTTCGTTTGCGTGTCAAAAATCCCGATAATATCATCCTGAATTTGAAAGGCCTGTCCGATTTGCAGTCCTATATCAGATAACAGGCGGACATCTTTATTGCCGGCCCCGGCGAGAATAGCCCCCACGACCAGGGGACAATCGAAGGTGTACCTGGCTGTCTTCATGGAGTAGTTTAAGTACACATCCTTTTCACGGACTTTGTTAATTTTTTGCACGCCGTGATAGGTGTCAATGAACTCGCCCATGGCTGTTATGACAGCCGTTTGAAGAAAATATTTCAGGGCGCGCTCTTTACGTTTGTAGTCTTCTTTGATCGATAAAAAAGCGTCGATGGCTAAAGCATAGACAATATCCCCGGTGACAATGCTTAAATCAGAGCCCAGTTTTTCTTTTTCTTCAGTTCTGACGAGTTTCTCCAGCATTCTGTGCATGGTGGGCTTCCCCCGGCGGAGATCTGAGCGATCAATGATGTCATCATGGATGAGCATAAAGTTATGCAAAAGCTCAACGCAGGAAGAAACGTAATAAATGGATGGGGACATCCGGTGGGTGGATGTGCGGTATCCTTTATAGCTTAAGATGAGAAGGAGGGGGCGTATTCTTTTTCCCGGCCGGAGAACAAAATTTCGAATGCTTTCATAAAGGATGGGGTGCGCCAAGTCTAACTTATATTCAGATTTCGATTTCTCCAGAAATTCGTTGAGACTTTTGTCTATTTGTTGACGCATGCGTTTCAACATGGGAGTTATCCTAACATACAAAGGAAGCGAATTCAATGTTTGCTTTTTAGCTTTGGTTTTAGTATCCTTAAGATATTATTAATTGTAAATAAAGACGGGAGATAATGGTGAAAGAAAATATTATATTGGCCCTTTTTTTAATAGTCGTTTTGCCTGCCGCCGTTTGCGCGGATGCCATCTTTCTTAAAAATGGAAAAGTCATCGAAGGGAAAATTATCAGCGAAAAAAAGTATTCAGTAAAAATTGAAGTGAACGATTTTCCTTATACGTATTATTTAGATGAAATTGAGCGGATTGAAAAAGACGGCGTCGGGCCTGCTCCTGTAAAGGCGGGCACGCCCATGCGAAACCGAACGGCCTCCGCCATTGTGGCAGACCTGGGGCGTGATTTGACGATACGTCTCCTGGAGGCTAATGGTACCCGGGCGAGGCTTACGGGAATTTTCAATCAAGCTATAGCGACAGCTCCGGCAAGAATCCAGCCGCAACTACGGAAAATCATGGTGGCGGATTATATTATTGAGCGCATGATTCCGATCTATACACGGGAATTTAACCCCAAAGAATTAAAAGATCTGGTGACTTTTTATACGAGTTCGGCCGGGAAGAAATATAATGAAAAATCACCGGAACTGATAAAGCTTATGATGGAGGAAACGGTAAAATATTTTAACGAAAAAGTAAAGGCGTTAAGTCAGTAGCCGGTAATTTCCTCATAATCTGAAGGTCACCGGTTCAAATCTGGTTCCCGCGACCAATTTAACCCCTTGTAGGTGAATAATTTATGAGGTGTTATTTTTTTATGTAAATGTTGGGAAAATGGTTGTGCTAATGAAAAAGCACCTCAGGAATTGAGGTGCTAAAATGTTGACCGCCCAGTCTAAACCTTTCGGTTGATCCCGAGGGATTTTTCAACTGGGCGGAACCTTTTAAGATCTGTTTCAACTATACAATATTAACCAAACATTGTCAATTTGGATATTTAATAATATTTGTGGCCGTCTCCATAGCTGAATATATCAGATTCGCTAGAAATCTTTTTTTCAATTTCTTTGAATGGTCTTTCATCTGGTGGGTTTTTAGCCCAATCCCCCTTTTTTTTCTTAATGGCCCAACAACAATAGTCGGTAGCTTGAAGGCCATAACTAAAAAGCGAATTTAAAAACTGAATGTGATAGCGAACGGAGTCTTGTAGCTTTAATTTGATTAAAATTTCCTTTATTGCTTCTTTAAAGCCTTTCTCAAATTCATGTCTCTTTCTGCTGTCAGGGGCTTCGTCCACATAAATTATTATTTTTTGTTTGTCTTTGTATCTTGCTAAAATATATTGCAATAAATTGCGATAAATTTTTTTATATATTCTTGTTTTGACATGAATAGTTTTTTTTGTGGTTCTCTTTATATATAAAGAAGGATTTGCTTTACATTTTTCAACAATAACACAGTCTATTTCATAGTTGGCGGTGTTTTTTAGAACAGTAAATACTTCATTTCGGACTGCTTGTTTGTCTTCGGTTGCATGGAAATAACCGGACTCAATCGATATTTTTTTGTTAATTAACTCTTGTTCAAGAGAGCAAAAATTTGATTGGAGTTCATAAGGATTAGATGTGCTGAGAGCAGTATATATCAAATACTCGCTACCATTTTTTGAGAAAGTGTAATTTCCTGATTCATCAAGATATATAAAAAGCATAAATCGAAGTATATCAGAAATCTATAAGTTTGGAAGGTTTAATAAAGGTGACGGACACTAATGGCGCTAGTTTAAGGAATAC
>JAGLNJ010000119.1 GCA_023139575.1 Candidatus Omnitrophota bacterium
GTTTCATACTTGAATTCGCATTTTTGGGCCACAGCTTCCAGAACCTTTAAGCCCTCATTGACGACCTCTGGTCCGGTTCCGTCTCCCGGGATTACCGCTAATTTATAGTTTTTCATCTGATTATCCTTCCTTTAATGAAATAAACCTTAATAAGTTGAAACAGTATATCACAAACCGATTATTTGTGTGTAGAATTTTTCGCTGAGATTGGGGTTATTCTTGAAATTTTTTAACCAACAAAGAGGCATTATGGCCCCCGAATCCCAATGAATTACTCATGGCGGTGTTCACTGTTAATTTACGAGCCTCGTTTGGCACGTAATCCAGATCGCAATCGGGATCAGGCGTTTCATAATTAATGGTGGGCGGAATAATATCGTCGCGCACGGCTAATGTTGCAGCAATAAATTCGATACCTCCGGCGGCACCTAAAAGGTGTCCGGTCATGGATTTTGTAGAGCTTATCGGTACTTTGCGGGCGTGTTCTTTAAAAGCTACTTTGATGGCAGCTGTTTCTGTTTTGTCATTTAGTCTTGTTGATGTTCCGTGGGCATTAATGTAGGAAACTTGATCTGGTTGTAATTGAGCCTCCTGCATGGCAAATTCCATGGCCTTGGCAGGACCCTTACCGCTCGGTTCCGGAGCCGTGATGTGATAGGCATCAGAGGTTCTTCCATAACCGCAAATTTCGGCAATAATATTGGCGCCACGGGCTTTGGCGTGCTCCAAAGTTTCCAACAGCACAACCCCTGCGCCTTCTCCCATGATAAAACCGTCGCGCTCGAGATCAAAGGGGCGCGACGCTCTTTCCGGCTCATCGTTTCTTTGCGATAATGCCTTTAATGAGCAGAAACCTCCGACTCCAAGGACAGTCGTTGCACTTTCCGTTCCTCCGGCAATCATCACATCTGCATCACCGAATTGCATAAAACGATAGGCATCACCGATAGCATTTGTGGCTGTGGCACAGGCGGTGGCAACGCAAGTCACCGGCCCACGGGCTCCGGTGTCAATCGACACCTGACCGGAAGCTTCATTGATGATGATGCGTGGGATAAAAAACGGGGTGATCTTTTTTGGTCCACGGTTGAGGTATTTCTCAAATTCTTGCTCTAATGTTTGTAAGCTGCCGATTCCTGAACCAATTATGACGCCCATGCGATCGAGATCGATATTTTGCAGATCAAGTTTTGCCATAGCAACGGCTTCACGTGAAGAGACAATAGCATATTGAACAAAAGGATCAGTATGACGGGCTTCTTTGGTTGAAAAATGATCCAGGGGATTAAAGTCTTTGACTTGCCCAGAAATTTGAGCATCAAATTGGCTGGCATCAAAATGTGTTATTTTGGTGATACCGCTTTGGCCTTTAATAAGTGATTGCCAAAATTTCTCTGTTCCCGTTCCAACGGGAGAAATAATACCCATACCTGTAATAACAACACGTTTTTTACTCATAATATTTTAAAATGTTTCTTTTATAAATATTGCCCCGAAATATCGGGGCAATATTTAGATTCCCAATAGGGTTATCATATTACTTAGCGGTAGTTTTTTCTTCGATATACTTGATGGCGTCGCCAACGGATGTCATCTTTTCAGCGTCTTCATCGGGAATTTCTACGCTAAATTCTTCTTCCAGGGCCATTATAAGCTCTACCGTATCAAGAGAGTCAGCTCCAAGATCATCAATGAAAGATGCTTGCGGTGTAACTTCCTCTGCCTTTACTCCTAATTGCTCTGCAATGATCGATTTAATTTTTTCTTCAACTGCCATAAAAAAGCCTCCTTTTTAACCTTATTATAAGGTTATATTGCCATACCTCCATCAACTACGATGGTTTGACCTGTAATATAATCTGCTGCTTGTGACGCTAAAAAGATACAAGCACCTGCTACATCTTGAGGGGTTCCAAGTTGTCCGAGAGGGATTTTCTTGAAGATCTCTTCTCTGGCCTTCTCGTTGAGTTTGTCGGTCATTTCCGTCTGTATATATCCCGGAGCTACAGCGTTAACGGTGATGTTACGTGATGCAAATTCTTTGGCTATAGATTTCGTGAAGCCAATGATACCGGCTTTACTGGCGGCATAATTTGCCTGTCCAGCATTTCCGACAATGCCAATGATCGAAGCGATGTTGATGATCTTACCTTTTCGGGCCTTCATCATACTTCTCACCAAAACCTTGGTGCAAGTAAACACTCCTTTTAAATTAACACTGAGAACAGCATCCCAATCTTGCTCACTCATTCGCAGGAGCAAATTATCTTTGGTTATGCCAGCATTGTTAATTAATATATCAACCCGCTTATATTTGTCAAGAATTTTATTGGCCATTTCTTCGACGTTCTGCATACTTGTAACATTGCAAGTAAAATAGTCAGCCTGGTAACCGGTCTTTTTGAATTCCTCAGCGGTTTTTTGCGCATCTTCTTCAACGATATCGCAGATCATCACTGTGGCGCCATGTTCAGCCATTTGCCGGGCGATTTCTTTACCGATGCCTCGGGCAGAGCCGGTAATTAATGCTATTTGATCTTTTAAATGCATAATGGATCCTAATTAAACTGAGAATATTCATTGAACAAATTTATAATATCAACTAAATATTTTTTTGCAAGTAAAAAATAAAAAAAGAGAAAGCAAAAAAGCTTTCTCTTTTTTTTCAATGTGATACTTAATTTTCTGACGACAATAGCAATTTTTTAAAATATTGTTGAAACGAGTTCAATATCAAAGAAATTCGATCTCTACATTGATAAGACCTTTTCTCAGTGTGCTGATTTGGGCAAAAGCCCCTTTGGTCAAATCAATGATTCTTCCCCTACGGACATATCTTTTATGCGGTCCACGGTCATTAACGCGAACGACAATAGATTTGCCGTTATTAAGGTTGGTAACTTTGATTTTTTGATTGAATTCAACACCCCAAATAGCACATGTCAAATCGCTGTCATCAAAGTATTCGTTATTAGCAGTGCGTTTATTGATGCCTGGAGACCTTTCAGAATACCAGGATGCCTTGCCAAGACGGATTTTGCGCGGTTTGGTTTGTACAACTGGGACAGTTTGCGGTTGTTCTTTGATTTTTTGAGCATAAATTTGGGAATGTGTCAGGATGCCGCTCAAAAATGCCGTAACCGCTATTGTCGTTACCTTAAGTTTATAATGCATCATCTCTCCCCCTTCAGATATTAGTCTTACAAAGTTACCATATACTTACATGTATATGCAAGGGGAAAGCGATGAGGAGTGATTTTGTAAATACATGGGAAATAATAACTTATAATAAAGACAATTATTTTTTTTAAAAAAGGTGTAATTTTTTCAAAAAAAATATAAAACGGAAAAATCTAAGTAGATTTACTGAGTTTTGGAGTTAGCTAAAATCAGCGTCTTCGAAGTCATCATTGATGCGTCTCGACGAGTGATTATGGGTAGTGATGTTCCCTTGTTCCATCAAATGATGGATATATCGACGGACAAGGTTTTTGATTAAGAGGCGGGTTATGGGGATGAGAAGTAAGAAACCGATAGTATCTGTTAAAAATCCCGGTGTTAACAGGACAATTCCGCCTACGAGAATCATGACGCCATCAAGCATCTCTTCGGTGGGCATGCGGCCTTGGTTCATGCTTTCTTGTATGTTTCGCATAACAGTGAACCCCTGAATTCGGGCGAGATAGGCGCCTATCACTCCGGTTAAAATAATAACAGTCAGGGTGTTCATAACGCCTATATGACCGCCTATCTTGATGAGAAGGGCCAGTTCGACGGCTGGCAGCACAGTGAATAATAATATTAGATAAAAAAACATTATAATCTCCTTATAATTAAGACAAATCAGGATTAATTTCTGATACAGCATTCCGAATAAAATCCCGGCCATAAAAATCGTCATCAATTACTTCATTATTCCATAAGATGATATCAAGATCAATAGTTCGTGGCCCGAATTTATTCGGCCCCCTCTTCCTCCCTAAAGTTTTTTCAATTTTCCGTAATTGATCTTTGAGCTCATCCATGGATTGTCCGGTATTGACACGTACAGCTCCATTAAGAAAGTCGTCTTGATCTTTAAAGCCGATGGGCGCTGTTTGAACAAATTTGCTTTTTGCAATGAGGCCAGAACTCGCAGATATTAAGTTTATGGCCGCTTCAATGTTTTTTTTTGGATCGATATTAGAACCAATCCCTATGATGACATCATTCATAGACGTTTATTAAGTATTGAAAGAATTATTTTGTGCGTGACAATTCTATGGAAACAGACTTGGCAAAGCGCAAAGCGCTCGGTTTGTCGATTTTGATATGGGCGTTTTCTACCTTTGGATCAGCCATGACAATGTTAAGGACTTCATCGGCCAGTTTTTCTACGAGATTAAAGTTTGATTTCTCAACAAAGGCTACAATTTTTTGTTTCATGTCTTTGTAATCGACAGTATCATTAATGTCATCTGATTGAATTGCCTTTTGGGCATCAAAGTCAAATGCAATATTTATGATTACGTCTTGCTTCTTTTCTCGCTCCCACTTGTTGATTCCAATAATGGCGCGTAGACTTAAGTCGGCTATGCGTACCGTAGCCATGGGCGGTTCCTTTCCTTACAAGCCACAAAAAAATGAGGGCACTGGATCCCCAAGCACCAGCGCGCTGATAACTTCTACCCTGCTGGTGGCTGGCGCTCGAGTGTTCTGGTGTTCTTTTGTGTGACTTTATATCAAATGCTCCCCTCCATCCACAAATACGACCTGTCCAGTCAGGAAATCATTATGGATGAGAAATTCTATAGTTTGCGTTATGTTTGTAATTTTCCCTTTATGCTTTAAAGGGATGTCTTTGGCCCGTTCATTCAGGAAGGCATCGTCCTTCCCCTTTGGGGGCAAAATCAAGCCCGGCGCGATAGCGTTTACTCTGATACTAGGGGCAAGATCAACGGCAGCCAATTTTGTCAAATCCAGCAATGTCTTTTTTGATAGCAAATAGGAAAAATGCGTGATTTTGTTTTTCGCAATGTTAGTATCAAGGAAATTGATGATTTGTCCTTTTTTAATAGTTTTGGCGAATTGATTCATAAGGATATAAGGCGCTTTCAGGTTGATATCGAAATTAACAGAGAAGTCTTTAATTTCTTCGTTCTTAAACTGCGAAGGCGAAAACACTGAGGCGTTATTGATCAAAGTGTTCAAATGGGGAAAAGATGCTTGGGCTTTGCTCAAGAGGTGCGACGTTTCGGCTTCAGAACCTAGATTGCCGGCAAAGATTTCGCACCCCACTCCCTGTTTCTTGATTTCTTCAGAGGTGCTGATGGCATTTTTTGCTGAGGTATTAAAATGCAAAGCAATATCATATCCCATGTCAGCCAGCTTTAAGGCTGAGGCTTTACCTAGACGTTCAGCGCCCCCCGTTATGAGAGCGGCCCGCTTTTGTGATATGCCTTTGTTCATATTATTGAATGAGACTTAAGAATTCCGAACGGGTAGGATTTTCACTGCGAAAAAGGCCTAACATACAGGATGTTTTCATGCAGGAATTCTGTTTTTCCACCCCCCTCATCATCATGCAAAGGTGTTTGGCTTCAATGACGACGCCTACACCTTTGGCATTCGTGTACTTTAGGATCGTTTCCGCAATCTGTTTGGTGAGGTTTTCCTGAATTTGCAGGCGACGGGCAAACACATCCACGATGCGGGCGATTTTTGACAAACCGATGACTTTCCCGTCCGGTAAATAGCCTACGTGACATCGGCCAAAAAAAGGCAAAAGATGATGTTCACATAAAGAGTAAAGCTCGATATCTTTGACAATGATCATTTCATCATTGTCAGATTCAAATACGGCATCGTTGACGATTTCATTTATGTCGTCTTTATATCCCTTGGTTAAGTATTTAAACGCTTTGGCGGCACGTTGCGGGGTTTTTATAAGCCCGTCCCGGCTACCATCTTCGCCGATTATTTCAATAAGCCTTTTAAAATATTGATCCATTTTAATGCCCTTTAATGGTTTTTTGTAAATGTGGGTTATCTTAACATGACCACCATTTGATGTCAAACACGACTAATCTACCTTATATTTAGTGTTAATAAAAGCTTTTGCCCCACATTTTCTCTATGTTATAATCGGGCAGGTTTTTCTATTGTAAATTTTATTAAAGAAATCATAGTAAAAAGAGGCCTAAGGAGTGTAATAATGAAAAAACCCATATCAGATTATCACATACATACACCGCTTTGTAATCATGCCAGTGGCGAACCTGCGGAATATTGTGAGCAAGCTATTAAGATGGGTCTTGAGGAGATCGGGTTTTCCGACCATGCCCCTTTAGTGGCCTATGAGGATCCGAATGTTACCATGCAGCATGATCAATTGCCGGATTATTATAAAATGATGGAAATGGTGAAAAATGAATTCAATGACCGATTAAGGATAAAGATCGGTATTGAAGCGGATTTTATTCCCGGGTATGAAGCCCGGACGAAGAAAATCCTCGATGATTATCCGTACGACTTTGTTATCGGATCGGTTCATTTTATTGATGATTGGGCCTTCGATAATCCGGACATTGTTCAGAGCTGGAGTGATAAAGATGTGGATCAAGTTTATATAAACTATTATGAAATGCTTCGGCAAAGCGCGGCAACGGGCCTTTTCAATATTATGGGGCACGTTGATCTTGTTAAAAAGTTCAAGCATCGTCCCGGCCGGGATTTATCTGATGAAATTGAAAAGACAGCA
The DNA here is from genome assembly GCA_023139575.1 of Candidatus Omnitrophota bacterium. Lineage (GTDB taxonomy): Bacteria > Omnitrophota > Gorgyraeia > Zapsychrales > JANLHA01 > JAGLNJ01. Next base: position 6,740 of record JAGLNJ010000119.1, read on the forward strand.
AAAGTATTTAAAGATTCCGGTGTTGCCGTCGAAATCAATACAGCCGGATTACGCAAACCGGCGCAGGAAATGTATCCGGCGGCACGAGATCTGGCCATTTATTGCGTGGCGGGTGTCCCTTTGACCTTTGGTTCGGATGCCCATACCCCGGATGAAGTCGGCAAAGATTTTGACAAAGCCATCGAATTAGCCCGGTCTGTCGGTTACACAGAATATGCGCTCTTTAAGCAAAGAGAAATTGAGCGCGTTGTAAAAATTGATTGATCAGCTTCACGTTCGCGAGGTGAATGATGATAAAGCCCCTTTCTATTGATCCTGTTGCGGTTAATGTCCGCGGCCTGAATAAACCCCTCTGGCCTGGATTTTCATAATAGAAAAATCGCAGGACTTAATTATTGATAATTGTTTTTAATATAGTTTTCTAGTATAGCGAGAAAGTCATTCTTAATAGTATCACCCTTAAGAATCTTATATTCTTCCCCATCGATATAGACAGGAGCCATGGGTTTTTCAGATGCGCCTGGTAAGGAAATACCGATGTCGGCATGACGGCTTTCACCGGGGCCGTTAACCACGCATCCCATAACAGCGATTTTTAATTTCTCGACTCCAGAATATTTTTGGCGCCATTTGGGCATCATGCTGTTGACATGATCATTGACAGCCCTGGCTAATATTTGGAAATAATCACTGTTCGTGCGACCGCATCCCGGGCAGCTGGTTATATGTGGTGTGAAATAGCGCAAACCCATTGATTGAAGAATAGCTTTGCATACTTCAATTTCGCGTGAACGCGGCACATTCGGTTGCGGTGTTAAAGAAACCCGGATCGTGTCGCCAATACCTTGCTGCAGCAATATCGATAAGGCCGCAGAACTTGAAGAGACGCCCTGAACATCCCCTCCCGCCTCTGTTAAGCCGAGGTGAAGAGGATAATCACATTGTTCGGCTAAGCGGGAATAGACGGTTACCATATCTTGCAAGACTGACATTTTCACGGAAAGAATGATCTTGTTCTTTTTCAATCCCAATTTTTGAGCGTAAGCGGCGCTTGTCAACGCGCTTTGTATCATCGCTTCGCAGGTGATTTCAGGGGCAGGTTTCGGCGAAGGTGAGGCGGCATTGTTATTCATCAGTTCGGTAAGCAATTCCCTGTCCAAAGAACCCCAATTGACGCCGACGCGTACAGGTTTGTCTTGATCGATGGCGATTTTGATAATAGTGCTGAAATTGTCATCATGCTGTTTGCCCTTGCCGATATTGCCGGGGTTTATCCGGTATTTTGCAAGGGCCTGTGCGGTCTCAGCGTTTTTCGCAAGGATGCGATGTCCGTTAAAATGAAAGTCGCCGATGATGGGCGTGTTGTATCCTTTATCAGCCAACATTTTGATAATTTCCGGGGCGGCCTTGGCGGCTTTATCATCATTGATGGTCCAGCGCACCATTTGAGAGCCGGCTTCAATAAGAAGTTGTGTTTGCGCGAGTGTTTTCGCGATATCCGCGGTCGGCGTGTCCGTCATGGATTGGATAACGATCGGGTGCTCACTGCCGATGGGGACATTGCCTACATGGATAGTTGGGGTTTTTCGACGGTTCATCACGGCCATTTGTTGTGAATTTTCTCCTTTGAATCTGCGTATTAAATGATATAATTTGTTTATTATAGTAACGATTAATACCTAATGCAAAGAAAATATTACCCTCATGGAAATTTATTTAGCCCAAACACAAGGTTTTTGCGCCGGTGTCGCCTATGCGATTGACATCGTTGAGACGGCTTTGAAAAAATATGGAACCCCGCTTTATGTCTACCATGAAATTGTGCATAATAATTTTGTTGTCGATGATTTTCGGCGTCGCGGCATTATATTTGTGGAAGAGCTTGATAACGTCCCGGATGGTTCGCGGATAATCTTTAGCGCGCATGGCGTGCCCCCTCATATTTTAAAAGCCGCGCGGGAAAAGGGGTTGCTGTTTATTGATGCCACCTGCCCTTTGGTGACAAAGGTCCATAAAGAGGCCGTTAAATATTCTGATCGAAAATGTGAGGTGATCCTGATCGGCCATAAAGGGCATCAAGAAATATTCGGTACCGCGGGCTACGTTGATCCGAAGTATCTGCATATTGTTGATAATGAAAAAGATATCGAAAATTTAGAAATAGATAAGGATGCTGATGTCGCCTATATTACACAGACAACTCTGTCAGTAAGCGAAACACAGGGAATGATCGCGAAATTAAAAGAACGTTTTTCGAATTTGGCCGCCCCTCCTCGCGCTGACATTTGTTACGCGACGCAAAATAGACAGGATGCGGTCAAAGAATTGGCCAAAATTTGTGACATTATTATTGTGTGCGGTTCGTCAACCAGTTCAAACAGCAACCGCCTTCGTGAGACGGGCCAGGCACAGGGGGTTGACAGCTATATTGTTGACACGGCTGACGAATTAGATTTGAACTGGATGAAAGCCAAAGCCAGGGTTGGCGTTAGTTCCGGGGCATCTGTACCGCGTTGCATTGTTGAGAACCTTGTGTCTAAAATCAAAAAGGTTTTTCCTGATGCTAGGGTCAATGAATTTGAAAATCCGGAAAAAAATATTGTTTTTCCTCTTCCTCCGATTTAGTATTTGATTCCCCTTTCCATTTGGTATAATTATGCTAATATTTAACATTAAATCAAAAAAATTATGGCAAAACTAATAATCGAAAATAATGAATATGATTTAGCGGATGGGTCGCCCATCGCTCCTTCCTGTCAGGATGCCGGCATTCCTTTTAATTGCAACACAGGCATGTGCGGTTCCTGTTTGATACAGATACTCGCGGGCAAAGAAAATCTTAATGAATTGGCCCCTGAGGAGATTGATTTGGGGTTGGATGGTGACAAGCGGCTGGCTTGTTTGTGTGTTATCCAGGAGGGCACAGTCAAAATCACTTATTAAAGGAGTTATGAGAATTCTTCATGTTTCCCGCAAAACTGAATGAGTTAAATCTTGATATCAAAGAGAACGTATCTTTGGCCTCTTTTACCACTTTTCAGATCGGAGGTGTCTGCCCCTGTCTGATTACCTGTAAAACGTCCGATGAAGTATCGCAAGTAGTACGGATATTGCGTGAGGATGACATACTCTTTATTTTTATGGGAGGCGGTTCCAATCTGCTCGTATCGGATGACGGGATTGACTGTGTTGTTGTGCGTTATTTATCACCTGCTTCACAGATTGAATTAAAGGGGAACGACCTCAAGGTCGGGGCATCAACGCTGATTGATGATTTGGTGTGCTTTGCCGCCGCGAAGGGTTTGGCGGGTTTAAATTATTGTTCCGGGATCCCCGGAACGGTTGGCGGAGCTATTGTCGGCAATGCCGGCGCTTTTGGCAAGCAGATTGGGGATGTCTTGGTATCTGCCGAGCTTCTTGACAAGGAAGGGAATTTAAAGGAAGTAGTGAATGAAGATTTAGCCTTTCAATACCGCGGCTCGGCCTTGAAGACATCGTATGATATTGTCCTCTCAGTGACTTTTCGCCTGGGTCCCGCGAATAAGGAACAGCTCTTTGATGAACGTAAGGAAATTTTAAATCTACGGCATGTGAAACACCCTGACTATAAAGAACATCCTTGCGCGGGATCATTTTTTCGTAATATCGCAAAAACTTCTGATGCCGGGCAGCGTCAGGCGGCTGGTTGGTTCCTCGATAAGGCCGGGGCCAAAGATCTCAAAGTCGGCGGTGCCGGTGTTTATAAAAAACATGCCAATATAATTATTAATGAGAATAAAGCTACCGCTCAGGATGTCTACTCTCTTTCCCGGAAAATGGCCGCACGGGTCAAACAGGAATTTGATTTAGATTTAGTTCGCGAAGTGCTATGTGTTGGGTATATTGAAGGTGCCGAAGAAGATTCTGCTTCAATTGTTTGGTAAAAGTCTGACTGCCCGTCGTTAATCAGAGGGGATAGCGTCGAAATCTGACTCTCAGAAAGTGTCCGATGCGTTAGTTCCCTTTACCAACGTTTGCCAGTGTTTTGGTTCTCGATGGGCACTTTTTGGGCACTTTAGACAAAACTTAAAGCGCCACCATTCCTCATCATGCTTACATTCTTTAGAGTCTTCAAAATAACGAAGTTCTAGGATTTATGCAGATATGCCTATTGAAAAATTTAATCTTATTGTCTAAAAAAATCAGCTGTTTTTTTATGATTAATTTTTACACTCTTTTAAATGATATTTTTTTTCAGCTGTCGTCGATATCTCAACAAAACTCACAAAGAACAAAACCGTAGATACCCCGTGGCACTTGGTACATTTTTTTGTGCGAGCTTCGCTCGACGCCCTTCGGGCGAATTTTACATTCACCCACGGGTAAACCCGTGGAACTCTGGCCTTCGGCTTTTGTAGATTTATAACTACTTGAAATTAAACAAGTTATATTGGAGCACATGGAATTCCAATATAAACTTGACAAATGACTGAATTTTTGTAAAATAAAAATATAATTTTTTGCGAATATTTTCAAAAAGGACGAAAAAATGCCTAAAGTATGTGAAGTATGTGGAAAAGGTTCTATTCCAGGCCGTAAATATAAAAGACGTGGGATGATAAAGCGAAAAGGCGGTGCCGGTTCGAAGATTGTTGGGAAATCCTTGCGTCGTTTTCTACCAAACCTCCAAAAGGTCAAAATTTTAGATAAGGGAACGACAAAGCGTGTCAGCGTCTGCACCAAATGTATCAAAGCCGGAAAAATTGTCAAAATTTAAAAGCTTCAACATTCCATTCAATGCCCCATTTAATTCTAAAATATTTCTGATTTAATTAATCTATCGGTGTGCCCAGTTTGATGTCTCTTATTTTGAGTTGCATGGTTGGCGCTTTATTCCAGTCATCAATAGATAACTCAAACGCTAAATCAAGCGGATGACCGCTTTTGACGAGGTCAATATAGGAAGCCATCCCGAAGCCAACTGCCGATATTGATAATCGCCCGTCGGTTACCCAGAATTTCAGTGTTCCTCTGCCGAGTATGCGAGGCGCTCCTCTCAGTTTTAGTCCCCGCGCACAAAAAACCGGCTGAGGATTTCCTTCCCCGTACGGGTCCAATAAATCGATTTGTTGAATGAGATCCATGGAGAAATCTTTTAAATTTATCTCCTGATCTATTTTTAAGGAAGGAACCAGATCCATAACCTGAAGAGTATCCCGGGCGAAGCGGTTGATCAGATCCCGGAAATTAACGATATTTTCTTCTTTAATCGTAAGACCGGCGGCTAATTTATGACCACCAAAGTTCTCCAGCATATCAGAACAATGTTGTAAGGCATTATACAAGGGGAATCCTTCCATCGACCGCGCCGATGCCGTACCCACACCATCTTTTAACGATATAATAACTGCCGGCCGGGCATACATATCCATAACTTTAGAAGCAACGATTCCTAAAACACCTTTGTGCCACCCCTCCTTGCCGATAACAATAATATTATGGTCTTTGAAATTGACTTCTTTTTCAATAAGGTCAACGGCATCATTAAAGATATTGCGCTGCAATTTCTGCCTTTCGGTATTTGTCTTTTCTAAATATTGTGCTAATTGATAGGCATGACCATGATCTTCGCTCACTAATAAGTTAAAGGCCTTTTGCGCTGAGGCCATACGTCCTGAGGCATTAATACGCGGCCCTAAAATGAAACCGGCATAATGGGATCGAAACTTCTTCCCTTTCAACCTTGCCACATCCAGTAAAGCCGCTAACCCCTTATTCTTCGTTTCTGCGATACGCGGCAGCCCGGCCTTAACAAACAATCTATTCTCGCCTACAAGAGGCACCACATCAGCAATTGTGCCTAAAGCTATGAGATCAAGATCATCATCCGGAATACTTCCTGTTATGGCATGGACAAACCTCCCCACTATTCCCACGGCAGCAAGTTTTTTAAAAGGATATCTGCATTCCTTTTGCTTTGGGTTTACAACAGCTACGGCGTCAGGCACCCCTTCATCTAGAGGCTCATGATGATCGAAAATAACAACATCAATGCCGGCCGCATTTAATTTTCCAACTTCTACCAATGAGGTAATCCCGCAGTCAACGGTGACTAGAAGAGCGACTCCCTTATTTTTTGCTTCCTTGGCGATTTTCTCGTTCAAACCATAACCATCATGCAAACGATGCGGGATATGATTAATGACATCGATGCCCATATTTTTTAAAGTCTTATACATAATGACCGATGAGGTAACCCCGTCGACATCGTAATCCCCAAAGATCATGACGCGCTCATTATCGGTAGCTGCTTTTTTTATTCGTTCAACTGCCTTATACATATCCTTAAATAAAAAAGGATCATGCAATTGTTCGAGGTTTGAGGTCAAGAAAAACTGTGCTTCTTCGGGCGTCTTGATACCGCGATTTATAAGCAATTGAGCGACAATCGGATCGATATTTAGAGCCTGAGACAACAGTGCTCGGGCGGCCTTATTCGGTTTGCAGATAGACCATTTTTTCTTTGCAACAAGTGGACTCATATTTTGTAAATTAAAAGGTTAATTGGACTACATGCGCTCTGGGGCTTTGACCCCTAAAAGACGCAAACCATTTGCTAAAACAATCTTCACAGCCTCAATGAGGGCAAGGCGTTCTGCGGAAAGAGATGGGTTCTCAGTATCAACCACTTTATGGCAATCATAAAATTTATGAAATAAAGTGGCTAATTCCAGCATATAATTGACTAATGCAAAAGGGTCCATCTCAACATAGCATTGATAAAGTATGTGAGTAAAAGAACCGATTTTTTTGATAAGATCCATCTCTTCCTCTTCTTGCAGCAAAGATAGTGCTGATGTTTTAGGTTTAAAATCAGATGCCCCGGCTTTAATGATGATACTGTTAATGCGTGCGTGGGCGTATTGAATATAATAAACGGGATTCTCGGGTGATTCTTTCTTGGCCAATTCGAGATCAAAGTCAAGCGGGGCGTTAATATGACGCAGCATAAAAAAGAATCTTGCGGCATCTACACCCACTTCATCTATAACCTCACGCAGACTGATATATTGCCCGCGTCGTGTGGACATGGATATCGGTTTACCTTCTCGATAAATTGTTGCCAACTGAACGATTAACACCCGCAGGACATCCGCATCATGCCCTAAGGCCTGCACCGCGGCAGAAATACGCGGGATATACCCATGATGATCCGGGCCCCAGATGTTAACGATTTTTTTATATCCTCTTTCAAATTTATTTTTATGATAAGCGATATCCGGAGTCAAATAGGTGTAAGCCCCGTCACTTTTCTTAATAACCCGGTCCTTATCATCTCCATGATCTGTTGACCGAAACCAAACCGCCCCGTCTTTGTCGTATAAGTATTTCTTCTCTTTAAGAAAATCCAGCACCTTAAGAACACTTTTTTCATCAGAAATTTTTGACTGATACGACCAGACATCAAAATGCACACCAAAATCATCTAAATCCTGTTTTATGACATCTAAAAGATAGGCCACACTAAATACGCGGACTTCTTCATCAGCTATCTCTTTTAATTGCCCAAGCTGGGTTATCTTATTTTTATCTAAAAAGATTTGGGCCATATCCTTGATATAGTCCCCCTGATATCCTTCTTCAGGAAAAGCAACTTCCTCCCCTAAGATCTCTAAAGCACGGTGCATAACGGAACGGCCGAGGATGTTTATCTGATTCCCCTCATCGTTAACATAATACTCTTTGCTGACTTTAAACCCCAAAGCATTGAGAATATTCCCCAAGGCGTCTCCCACGGCAGCCTGCCGGGCATGCGCCACGCTTAAAGGGCCAGTTGGATTCGCGGAAACGAACTCAATCTGATACTTCTCATCCCCCCCCACAGTGCTGTTGCCGTAGGCCTCCCTCTTAGCAAATACATCATACAAAATACTATAAACGGCCTCTTTTGAAAGAAAAAAATTAATAAAGCCTGGTGCTTTAATTTCAGTCTTTTCAATAAGATTTTGTAAGGGATTCCGAGAAATCTTCTGCTTAATCACTTCTTCAAATTGGGATGCTAATTTAATGGGGGGCTGCTTTAAAAACTTCGCTGACTTAAGAGCGATATTGGTAGAAAAATCGCCATGAATTTTTTCATTAGGGACTTCAATATCAACACTCGGTGGGTTGTCAACAGAAACAAAACACTCTTTAAGTGATTCCGCAATCACATCGCGCAAAATTTCCTTCACATCACTTATCATTTTCTCATAATTCCTTTAGAGTCCATACAACCTCAAAAACACAAAAAATCGGCTATACAATAAATAGCAATTTCTTTTCTACCTAATGGATTCTGAATGTACTGATGAGTTGTAAAGAAAAATGACTGGCGGGAATAAGGGGTTTTATTTTTCCCATTTTACTTTTTTGGCCTCTTGCCATAAATAATCAAGATTGTAAAAATCTCGCAAATCTTTAACAAAAATATGAATTACGACCGTGCCTAAATCTAATAAAACCCAGTGTCCTTCGCGATAACCTTCTTTTAAACTTATCTTCAGGCCCTTTTGCCTTAAACCTTCATCAATACCATCTGCTACGGCACGAACCTGCCGATCCGTGTTGCCTGTGCAGAGGACAAAATAGTCGCAAAAGTTTACAACTTTGCGCATATCAAGAACCTGAATGCCCTCTGCTTTTTTATCATTGGCAAAATTAGCGCATAATTTAGCTAATCTCAAAGGTGTTATAGCAACTCTCTTATTAATAGCTAAACAACTCCTTCCAAAGGGAAGCGCTTTAGCCCCATCCTACCCAAAGTAATGATATGAAGTTTAGTGTTAAAAAACATGCTTTTAACCGAGGGGGCGATCTTATTTTTTCATTTTTGCTGCTTGATCTTTGCTCAAAACCCTCCAGCATTCATGGGTGCCTTTAGGAGATTTTGTGACGGCGAAAAATCTACCGCTCTTTTCTCTTACATCATATTCAGACGCAGTAAATTTTGACTTTGTTTTGACATCATAAAAAGATAATTCTTCCATGCTGCAAACCTCCTTCGGATTGTGAATTAAAGAATAGATTGAGTCTAACTGATATTGCTAAAATTGTCAATTTAAAAAAGCATTTTGTGTCTTCCGACGTGAAAATGTCGTATTTTCTACAAAAATCACACCTTTAACAAGCCTTTAAGCTGCCCTTCCTGCTGATCATTCAAAGGCCCCACAATCGCCAAATTATAGTGCGACTCACGCAAGACATCCTGAGCCACCCGCTTAATATCCGCCATTTTGATTTTCTGCACCGCCTGCTTTACCTCCTGCAGCCTGCGAATTCTATTACGGGATGACAAAGATTCCCCCATCCATAACATATGCTCTAAGGTATCCTCCAGCCCCATCACAATCTGCCCCAGCAAATAATCTTTGGTGCGCACAAATTCATCTTTGACAACACCTTTTTTCTTAATTTTGCCCAGTTCTTTAATAATGAGGCTTGCGGCATCAACAATATTGAGATTGTCAACACCTGCCCTGATCATAAACATGCCAGTGTCTTTTAAGGATTTCGTGCAACTGCCAATAGAATAAGCTAAACCTCTCTTTTCTCTTACCTCATTGAAAAGACGGCTGGACATATTACCCCCTAGAATAATACTGAGGAGATTAAGAGCGTATTTGTCTTTGTGATCATATTCATATCCAAACATACCCATGGCTAAATGCATTTGCTCAATCTGTTTGCGGTAAAATTTCACTTTCGGCCCAATCTGCACATTATCCGCCCCTATAAAGCCGGGCTGTTCCTGATTGAAAATGCCCTTGCTTTTCTTTTCTATTAAAGAAAAAACTTGATTATGATCAAGACACCCACAGGCGGAAACGACAATATTCTGGGGAGAATAATATTTTTTGTGAAATCCTTTGAGGTCAGTGTGTGTTATTTTAGAAATCGACTCCTGGGTGCCAGCCAAATTTTTCCCTAAGGCATGCCCCGGCCAAACCAACCCATCCAATAGTTCCAAAACAAAATACTGCGGGAGGTCATGATACATCTTAATCTCCTCAAGTATCACGCCTCGCTCCCGCTCAACATCCGACTTGCTGATGGAAGGATAAAAAACCATATCCGCAAGAATATCCAGAACACGAACAACATGTTTTGAAGGAAATTTTGCATAATAGCAGGTGTTTTCTTCCGCGGTGAACGCATTAAGACTTCCTCCTACGCCTTCAATCTGTTCCTTTATTTCGCTGCAGCTGTATCTTTTGCTTCCCTTGAAAAGTATATGCTCTAAAAAATGAGCCGCCCCTTTTAATTTATCATCCTCAAAACGGCCGCCCGCGCCGACCCACAAGCCGACCGAAAGGCTTTCACGACCTTTCATATCATGCGTGCATAATCGCAAACCATTTTTTAATACCTCTTTTTTATACATAATATTATTTCCCTGAACTTCTCACCCCTTTTGCAAGCGAACGGCAGAATTGAAGTGTTTTGGCAACCTGATCTTTTTTTTCATTGAATGTCATCAATTGTTTCATAATCGCACTACCGACAATAACGCCATCAGCGACCTTACTTACTAACCTTACCTGTTTAGCTGTTGAAATCCCAAACCCTACACAAATAGGTTTTTCGGTCAAGGTCTTAACTTCTTTGATTTTCTCAACAAAATTTCCCGGCAAAGATTGACGGGCACCTGTCACACCGGTCACCGATACATAATATATAAATCCACTGGATTTATTAACTATTCTTTTCATGCGCTGTTTTGTTGTCGTGGGGGCAATAAAAAATACCGTTGCAACATGATGCCGGCGGGCCTCCTTGATTAACGTAGCCGCTTCCTCAGGTGGGAGATCTGGAATAATCAAACCATCCACACCTGCTTTTTGAACCTGTGCCAGAAATTTCTTCTCGCCAAAATGATAAATCGGATTGTAATAGGACATTAAGGCTATAGGAACCTGTGTGCGCTTGCGGACACGAGTAACAAGGGCCAATATTTTTTCGAGGTTCACTCCACGTTCAAGGGCATGATAAGAAGCATCTTGAATGGTTGGGCCATCAGCTAAAGGATCAGAAAACGGCACGCCTAATTCAACGACGTCCGCCCCCGCTTCCGGCAATCCCAATAGAAGATCTTCCGTGACCTTCAAATCAGGATACCCGGTTGTGATAAAAGGAATAAACGCCTTTTTCTTAACGGCGCGGAGTTCTTTAAATTTATTTTCGATTCGATTAGCCATAATACATGTATCTTTCAGATCAATCCCTTAATGGTCCCCACATCTTTGTCACCACGTCCGGATAGGCAGACGATGATATCAGTTTTATGCTTTAATTTTCGGTTGAGTTTAGACAAATATCCGAAGGCGTGGGCTGTTTCTAATGCAGGTATAATACCTTCAGTTTTTGAAAGTAATTTTAACCCTGCTATGGCCTCCTGATCGGTAACAGATACATACTCTGCGCGGCCCGTCTTTTTATAATAAGCGTGCTCGGGTCCCACACCGGGATAATCCAACCCCGCCGCAATAGAATGAGCAATTTTTATCTGGCCGTCTGCTGTTTGCAAAAGCTTGCTTTTACTGCCGTGCAACACCCCATCTTCGCCTCTTATGAGTGCAGCAGAATTTTTATCCGAATGAACACCCAACCCTCCCGCTTCAACACCAAGAAATTTAACTTTTGTATCTTTATAAAAGGCATGGAACAATCCTAGGGCATTGCTCCCGCCACCCACACAGGCTATGAGACAGCCAGGTAGCTTTCCCCTCTTTTTTAAAATCTGTTTTCGAGCCTCCCGGCCGATGATGGACTGGAATTCACGAACCATTAAGGGATAAGGATGCGGCCCGGCAACTGAACCGATAATATAAAACGTATCCTCCACATTCGTGACCCAATCCCGAATAGCTTCATTCATGGCATCTTTTAAGGTCTGTGATCCGCTTGTCACGGGGATAACTCGCGCACCCAAAAGCTTCATCCGAAACACATTAAGGGCTTGTCGTTCAATATCCTCCTGCCCCATATAAATATCACATTGCAATCCGAAAAGGGCCGCAACTGTAGCTGTGGCCACACCGTGCTGGCCTGCGCCGGTTTCGGCAATGATACGTTTTTTGTTCATGCGGCGGGCAATGAGAATCTGGCCGAGTGTATTATTGACTTTATGGGCCCCGGTATGAAGAAGATCCTCTCGTTTAAGAAAGATCTCCAAGTTCTTAAATTTTTCACTTAGGCGTGCGGCATAATAAAGATTCGTCGGCCGTCCGGCATATTCTTTAAGATAGAATTTTAATTCTTCCTTAAACGTAACATCTTTCACGGCAGACATAAAAACACTTTCCAATTCTGCCAACATAGACATTAACGTCTCAGGCACAAAACATCCACCAAAGGAACCAAAATGGCCCGTTTTATTCGGCACTTTTCTTTTTTTCATGGATTAAAATTCTAAAAAACGTATTTTTTGTTCTAATAACTTTGCTAAAATTTGTCTCTCTGATTGATCGATCATCTGGATGGATTCTTCGAATCTAGCCACACGATCTTTCTGTTGTTTAAAATAAAAAATATCTGCTAATGTCCTTGACGCGTCTCGGAAAAGGGCTCGTAATTTTAGTGATGTCACAACATCAGGATCCTTGACCTGCAGTATATTGATTTCTTCCATTAACCGCTTCATTTCCAGCTTCCAATCTTCTACATTATTCTCCATATTCGCATAATATTCTGCGTCGCCCACTACCCAAATTCGAATTTTTTCTTTTTCCTCTTCTGTTATCGGATCATCACCATTTAATTTCTTCACAATGGCGATCATCTCATCACCCATCAATTCCTGAAAGTGCTCACGTAAAACTCCTCCCAATTCTTCAAATATTGTAGATAATTTACCATAAGCCTCACCTGAATCCTTCTGCATGGTATCAGAAAAATCCTCATTTAATTTTGAAAATATCTGGGTAAAATCTGCCATCTAAAACCTCCTTTCTCTCATCTTCAAAAAAACATCTTAAAGGTATTATTCGTCCTGGTCCGGGGCAACTCCTCCAGAAGTGGTATTTGCTGCTAAATGAGTTTTATATTCTACCATAATCATTGACGTATTGCCAAACCCTACTGCGCCATCAATTCTCAGAGGAACTTTCGGCTCACGTGCGTCAAACCACAACCGATATCGCTTCGGCACGCTTTGCATGTAAAAAACATCATACTTCCCTTTTGACAGCACCATTTTGTCTTTCTTAATCAGCTCAATAGTGATATCCTTTGTCGGCAGGCTCATCTTGATGGTATCCCCAACAGCAAACTTTCCGTTTCGCCGGTAACGATAGATAAAGCAATAAATATTATCCAGCAAACCATCCTTTTTGATAATCTGCTCTGTTCGCTTTTTACCCGCAGTTTTTATGATTCTCACCGTTCCTTCATGCGGGTTGTATAACTCGACTATCTTTTCTTTTCTGCCAAAAATGTTAAGTCTTCTCTCCACGCGCATCGGATAAAATGATTTGGGATCCATAAAAATCTTTTCCTGGTCAAAAAAATTGAATCCCTTGGCCACGAATATAATGAGCGTCGCCTTTCTTCCCTTTATATCCACCTCTCCTTGATAGGTTAATGTTGCATCCCCAACTTTTACGCCGAATTTTTTTATACAATAAGTGACTGTTTCCCCCACAGCAAACGGCTCCTCTGCGAATGAAATGTTTCCCACTGAAAGAAAAAAAAGAAATATTATAGTTGATCGAAGTAAAATCTTCACGTCATCCTTTTGAAATAGTCTTCCGGATAAATGCTTTCTTTATTGAATTTATTTTTCATCCTATATGTTAAAAAATAAACAAAAGGTCGAATGGGATTATGAAATTTATCTAATAAAATATGTGTCGTCACCCCAACAGCAAGGCCAACCCAAACGACACTCAACTGATAAAAAGCAATAAACAGCCACAAAAGAAAAATGAATTCATATGAGTGGAATATAATGTATATTTTTCCACTCTTTTCGGAGCCGAAGTAGGATAACAGCGTTTTATAACTGAACGTCAACCGTTTCTTCGCCAGAATATAATCCAGCAGGTGATCTAGATCCATTAAAATCCCTGACACGAAACACAAAACAGATCCCCACAAGGAATGGGTTACAGAGCCATAAACGGCTGAGAAAAAACCGGCATACACCGTATGATAAACAGGACTCATACTTCTCCCTTAGCTCATCAAGGCGTCATAGTCCTTGATGTATTGCTCTAATATTTTTGCTCCCTTACAAAGGGTATTGATGACAGCGTATTCATCCGTCGTGTGAGCTGTGTCGGCAGCCCCAAAACCAGTCGCAAACGCAGGTATGCGGTATTTCTTAAAAAAAGTGATCGCCGTCGCCCCTTCGCTCCCTTTGATCAAAGCCTTCACCTTATATTTATGCGCTGATTGCGTATAGACGTCAACCAAAGGAAGGCGCGAATCTATCTCATACGGTTGCTGCACATCATCGATGATAATTTTAAATCGCCTGGTTTCCGTCGCAACAATCCGCTTAAAATCTCTGACAATCTCTTTGGCGTTCATACCCGGCATGAACCTGAAATCAACGGAAAACTCACATTGGTCGGCCACCATATTCACTTTATCGCCGCCCTTAATTACCCCCACGGTCAAAGTCGGCGCATGCAGCAATTTATGCCTTTTATACTTGGGTTTGTATTTTTTTAGCTTTAAGATAATTCGGGCGGCCTGCTCAATAGCATTAATACCTTGCCAATTGTAGGCCCCATGAGCTTTCTTGCCTGTGATTTGTATCCGGCAATGGATTAGCCCCTTTTGCGCTACTATCGTATCAAATTCATCTGAATCTAAAATAACAGCAACTTTAGGTTTTAAAATCTTTTTCTCCAGCAAAGGGATAATCCCCTGATGACTGCCGGTTTCCTCGTCGACTGTTGCAGCTAATATCACATCCCGCTTCAATACCGCATTATCTTCAACAAGACTGCGCATCACTTCCATGCAGCAAGCGAGATTCCCCTTATCATCTGTCGCTCCTCTGCCATAAATTTTCCCTTTTGTAATTTGACCGAGCGGGTTATGCTTCCATCCCTTGCCAATGGGGACAGTGTCAAAATGGGGCGTAATAAGAATGGCCTCCCTTTTAGCCTTGCTGCGTGGCCACGATCCTTTTAAAATAGCAATAACATTCGGACGCCCCTTGACATAAGTATAGGTGCGGACATCTATCCTCAGGGACTTCATGTCCCATTCAATAAACTTTGCTAAAACTAGTTCATTTCCAGGGGGATTTTCTGAATTGATACTGATGACCTTTTTCGTCAACGCTGTCAAACGCCTTGGATGGATCATTTAAGAAATTCCTCAGCTTTAAGAGTCCCGACAGTTCTTTTATAGTCGTCGTGATCGACTAAAGTTATGCTGGGCCGCTGCTTTTTGATTTCCTGCATTTTGGGAAGGTGATTTTTTATATTACGAAAGGCAATATATTTAAACTCTGTTTGGCATTTCGGACATTTATCTACATCTAATTTGACCTCCATTGACTGACAATTGGCGCATTGTCCGGAAAGATCACCAAAAATCAAAAGATGTTTCTGCACTTCTTTGACATCCATGGATTTAAAAATTCTGAGAAATCTTTCTGCCATAAAAACCTCTTTTCTTATTTCTCTATCTCCACAATCTGGGACGCCTGCTGGTTATTGATCTCCACCAGACGATTACTTAATTTTATAAAACTCTCGACAAGTTCTTTGTCAGCATAAACTTGCTGCATTTTAGGATCAGTCAATAATTGCATATAGTTCTTTTCTTCAATATTCGTGACAATTCGTTCGTCGGACAGAAGGTCTTTAATACGTTCGTCTTCAATTAGAAACTGATACTCATCTGTTGAACGAAGCATTTCTTGCGAGGCCTCCGTTTGAATAATCGGTTGGTCAAGCCGCACTTGTTTCATGGAAGGGATACGGTCTTCCATCACTTCCGACAAATAGGCGAAGGTCATAGAACCGTTGATATCATCCCGAAAGCTGGTTGCCGGAAAATACTGCGCCGGGATAAAGGAAAAAATCACAAAGCTCAAGACAATCATGGCTGCAGCCCAGGAAAAACTCAACCCGGCCCCTACCATACGGCTCACCAAAGAAAGCTTGGCTTCTTTCCCCTGCACCTTTCCCCATAAATAAAGCAAAATGGAAAAAATGAGAGTGACAACAATCGGCCCCGCCATGCCTATAGCTATACTTGTCAACAAATTTCCCGTTTGTTGATAATAAATGTAGGCCGCAACAACACAGAGCAATAGTGAAAACGGCCCCAGAATCGTGCGGAACAGCCCCTTACGCCAACCCCGCCATAAATAATACAAACCCAAAATAAGGACAACAATATCAGTAATTCTCATTTATTTTCCCTTTCATGAACTTGACGAATCCATATTAAAAGAAGGCAGATGCATGGTATGGATACCGTTAATCGCGTCACAGACCATCCATACGATGACAAGGGTTGATATAAAAGATATATGTAACAAAATAAAACCAAAAAAGGCGAAGACATTGGCAAAGATAGCATTAATCAAAACTAGAACAACATAGGATAGAAACAAGACACTGGGCAGTTTTCTGGATACAATATTGTGTCGCTCAATATAGGCATTGTAGTCTTTGGCAAAACCCCAGATCAATTGAAACATCCAATAAAAGTTAAAAAAGGGAATCAAAGAAAATAACACAGCTCTTCGAGGTGTCATGCGGACATCTCCATCCTGAATGGCTGCCCAGGCCTTAAACCAAAGCAAGAACCATATAAAAGATGTGTAAAAAAACCCGCCCAGCATAAGAACCAACAAGACAAATGGCTCAGAAAATTCCGGTCTTAAAAGCAAAAAAGCGCTGACCGCACATAAAATGTAGCTAATGATGATCCCTGTCAGAAAGAATATTTTAGAAATCTTTTTCATAAATCGCCCCGATTGTGGCCTAATCCCGTTAGCTTTTAAACTGATATTGTACTACTTATTGACCATATTCGAAAGAAATATTTTACCCCCTTACCCCCTACCTTCATCAGAAAAGGACTTTATAACCCTTCACTTTCCCGAAGTAAGCCGGACAGTTTCTTCTCATAACGCTTAAAGCACAAAAGCATCATTTCATCAATAGATTGACCATGCTCAAACAGCATCTCCAAGCATAGAATAAGAAGATCTCCTGTCTCAACAAGAAAATGATCGTTTTTAGCTTCAACCAGCTCTTTAATCTCTTCAACATGACTTTCCATCAACTCCAGCAGACGCTTCTGATGACTATACGATTGCCTGGCATTAAATTCTTCCGACATTTGATGTATTGTTTTAATTCTATTAAGAGACTCTTCATTAACGACCATTTCGACTAACTCGATCCTTTCTTTTTATGCTCCAGCAAAAAAATCAACCTTTAAAGGTTGACTTAAATTTTTAAAATATTCTATTCAACAAATTATTTTATAAATTTTCCTCTTTTTTATTTTTTAATCCTGAAATGGACTGCAGGAATTTCTCCGCTTCTAAAGCATGTTTTTCCTCATCTTGCTTGTTAAACAAAAGCAACACCAAGGATGTTGTAACCCATAGTATCAACAAGGCCATTCTCTCCAACTTCCCTCCTAATAAAAGAAAAAGCCAAACAACAATAGTCAAGAATAAGAAACCTATGATATAACTGGCCCCCCAGAACCATACTTCCTGCGATCGAGCGTTGGTAGCTTCAAGAACACGCAACATCAATATCGCAGCCCCCATGCTCAATGATGTTACGGCAAAAAATACAGCGATAACCTTTATTGCCGAGTATGGTCGTTGAGATTCAGCTTCGGAAATAAGCCCATAACCCGGTTTTACATAAATATGCACACCCGAACCCAAGGAGTATACTGAACAACCTTGGGGAGGATTTTTATAAGAATTCTCAAAATCAATAAAATAATTCCAATCTCTAGAGATTTGCAACGGGTGCATAATATACCCAATAATCATACGATAAAGGCTAAACCCGGAAGGCGTGATGTTAATCGGCTCCCCATCGGGGATAACCATCTTAGCTTCAAGGGCTGATAAGTAAATGGGTGTCGGGCGCCATTTCTTTTCAGAATCATTTTTTTCTATCGAATACGCTTGAAATACAGGATACGCCTGGAAGAAAATACGATAAAATGAAAAACAGCAAATGAAAAAGATTAAGATCAAAAAAACATTTTCAAATATTTTTTTATTACCCATAGAGCTTTGAAGTTGAAGGGTTGACTAAAGTATTGTTTGAATTATATTAATGAATTTAAAGCAAAAAAACAATCAAATGTTAATAAATTTTTGATGTAGCTTATATTACCTTGGTTAAGTATGCGGCACCTAACAACATGAAAAACAACGACATAAAATAGTTTTTTACGGAAACCATAGCTGCGGCACCAACTTAAAAAAGAAAAACCAGTTCGGAATACGAAGTTCATAGCTATGTTTGCCCAATAAAAAAAGGGCAAGCATTATTAACTCAGACGCCCTCTCTATAATTCTTCATTTCCACAATCTAATCCTGCCAACTTGTTAATATTCCATTTTCAAAATAAAGATAGGTCTCTGATCTATCATATACCCATTGCTCATGCACACCATACCCTCCACCCGTGCGATTTATATCATCTGGCTCTCCCCATGACACAAGAACTTGTTCTCTAGTCATTCCAATAGCAATATTCGCTTTCAAAATCAGCTCTTTCACATCTTCAGACCACGATTTATTTTGCATAACAAAATACTGTCTACATTCATCCTTAAAGCCTTGAGGGTCAGCAACCATTGTATAGAATTTATAACACTTTTTAGGATTCTCAGATTTGTCAATCGTTCCATAATATACATATTTTGTTCCATACAAAGGACTCTCAATTACTGTACATCCACTAAAAAACAAACAAAATGCAATTAGCATTAAAATTTTTCGAATTTCCACCGCCATCTCTTTATCCCTTCTTCCCTTTCTTGCCACCCAAATAAGCCTGCACATTAGTAATAATCACAAAGGTCAATATTAAAGCGATAACCCACCCTGCAATTGGAAGAAATATTAATATCCCCTATAACACTGCAATTAATAGCACCGCTCCGGTTATATATAGCTCAGTGCAAAAGTTCT
>JAGLNJ010000012.1 GCA_023139575.1 Candidatus Omnitrophota bacterium
ATAAAGTTATTGTAGGCAAAGTGACTATTCCACGGGAGATTGTTGTGTCCTCTGAAGAAACGAGAAAAACAAAATTTCTTGTCAGAGAAGAAAGGAATTTTCCTTTTGTGGAAAACGAACAGGATGAGAATTTCCCGGGAGAAATTGAGATCCTGAGTCGTTTTGTTGAGGAAGACACATTTTTATTTGCTTATGCGCAAGTGGAAGACACATCAGAAGATGACGGGTTAGTATGGCAGGATAAATGGGAAGAGAGATACCCTCCTGCGGCCTTGCGCATTCAGATGAAATTGGGCGCGGGGGCAGAAGAAATGCTGCCTTTGATTAGTAGAGATATTCTGATTCCCCTGGGCATGTGGGGAGAGAGGGTGTTTTGATAGAGGAGAAAGAGATGTTTTTCTTGAAAAAGAGGTTAGATCGTTCGGGCATGATATTAATTGTCGTAATGTGGATTTTGATCATCCTCTCTCTTTTGGCGATAGGGCTGGGGCGCCGCACGAGTATTGATTTAAAAATGACAAAACATGCCCTTGGTAAACTGAGGGCAAAATATACAGCACAGGCGGGTTTGGTATTCGCTCTTGAACAGGTCAAAAGGGACAATGAAAACGCGGAAACAAAACTGTTCGACAATTTGCGGCAGTGCGGATTCGGTTTAATAGAAGGAGAGTCCCGTGAGGATGTTTTTAAATCAGTAAAAGTCGGTGAAGGGTTCTTTAACATAGGGAAAGAGGATAACGACACAGTCGGCAAAGAAAATGGGGAGTACGGCTTCTCCGATGAGGAGAGGAAAATAAATATTAACGCTCTTGATCAAAACAATTATACGGTGCTGCAATATTTGATGATGGAATTGGGCTATGAAGAAGGCTTGGCGCAGAGCATCGCGGCTTCAGTTGTAGATTGGCGCGACGGAGATGATACGGTTTTTGAAGATGCTTCCTCTTTAGGGGTGAGCGGCGCAGAGAGTGATTATTATGATTCGCTGGATCCGCCTTATTTTTGCAAAAACACTCCTTTTGATAGCATAACAGAAATACGGCACGTGAAGAACGTGACGAAGGAAATTTTTGCCGATATAAAAAAATATATAACCATTTTTCCCAAAAGCGGAAAATTTTTAGTAAACTTAGATACGGCCTCTGAGAAGGTGCTTTTGGCCCTGGCCAAGCACTATACGGGCAATAAAACCAAAACGAATATTTATGACGCTGAAAGCCTGGTAGAAAAAATGTTAGCCTATCGGGAAGGATATGACAATGAGGAAGGCACGGAAGACGACAGGCTTTTAGAAATTAATGAAATGGCTCTCAATGTCAAAGAAAAGGTGCTTTTTTTGATGATGAAGGGTGATCAAACAAAAGTTTCGAGATACATAAGGTTTTTTATTACAGGTGTGGACGAGAAAACATCAATTTCATCAAAAATCGATGCAATAATTCATCGGGATGATCTTACCATAGTGTATTGGGCCCGGAGATGATAAGGATAGGAATTACTGCGTGAAAAATGACACTGTAACGGCTCTGGAGATAACGCCGAAATATCTGAAATTGTTGCACGCTAATATTCAGAAAGGGAAGTGTTCGGTTTTACATTCAATCGTGCGGTCACTCGAAAGCGATGGAACAAAAGACATTGCTGGCGTTCTCCGCGAAACGATTTCTTCGCATAAAATACCCGCCTCCAGTGTTTCGGTGATTATTCCCCGTCATCAAGTTATCCAAAAAGTGATGCATCTGCCAGCTCAAAATGACGCTGAGATCAGGGACATGCTCAATTTGCAAATACCTCAGCATGTTCCTTTTGCCCGCGAAGAGATCATATTTGATTATTTGTTGTTAGAAAAAGAGGGATCTGGTTACGCCAAGGTTTTGGTTTATGTGTGCGCGAGAGAGATTATTAAAAAAGTGCTGGATGTTATTGAGGCTGCCAAGTTAGAGTTTGATTCCTTAAGCTTGTCATCCGCGGGGATCCGGGGGTGGTGGCGCCAGCTCAAGAGCTTCAAAGACAATTTCTCAGAAGTATCTCTTCTAGTGAACATGGAAGATAGTCATGTGGAGCTTTGTTTCTTTCATGAAGGCAGGCTTTTATTCAGCCGGGATATTTTTCTTGGTTTTTGTGATCTGGAACAAGGGGGCGGTTCCGGGATTATAAAGCAGATGGGGTTGACTTTACGCTCGTTTCAAAATGATTTCAACGCGTTTCATGTCACCAAAGTTTTTCTTGTAGAGAATTCTCCCCGCACAGCTCTTTTAAGCGATGCATTAGAGGGATTTTACAAGCTGCCTGTGGAAAGACTGGCCCCTTTTGCCGCCGTAGGCGCCTCATTATCAGAGACCGGGGACAGAGCGGGCTTGCGAAGCACGGTTGAAGCGTCTTTAATTGAGCTTTTGGGTTTCGTGATGAATGATGGCGGTTCGTCTGTCAGCTTTGTGCCCACGGATGTTGTAGCATCAAAACGGGCAGCGGTTCATAAGAAGGCATACTTGAAGACGCTGATCCTTTTTATCGTCGCGGTGACGCTAGGTGTTAGTGTTTTAGGGATAAATATTTATCGAAAGCAGTCTTATTTTGATATTGTCCAGGAAGAATTAGCGCAGTTTAAGCAAGAGATAAAAGAGGCGGAACGGAAGATTGAATTTATCCGTTTCGCCGAGACTTTGTCTCAGAAAAAAATATTTATAGCAGACATCTTCAAGGAATTGTATCAAATTACGCCTGAGGACATCATGTTTCGTTCTCTTGTTATTAATCAGAAAGGGAAATTTTTGATCGAGGGGTACGCCGTTGAAGGAATGAGCGTGAATAGCTTTCAGAATAGTCTTGTGAATTCTAAAATGTTTTCCGGAGTCAGTTTGCAATTCGCTACAAAACGCAAGAGACTTAAGAAAGAATACACGGAATTTAAAATATCATGTCAGCTTGCAGAATGAGGATTTTCTTTTATGTCAAAATATAAACTGTCTGAGCGCGAAAAGAATATTTTTGCCCTGTGTTTGTCATTAATGGCGGTTTTTTTGTTGTATCAGCTTGCCTTTGTCCCGATGCGGTCAAAAGACAAGATTCTGGAAAATAGAATCAAGGTGTTGGAGAGGAAACTGCTTAAGGCGAAAAAGAAGGTGCAAAAGGCGAAAATGTTTAAAGACGGTACAGAGTTGTTGTTGCAGCCGTTTAAACAAAAAGGGTCAAATGAAGAGGTCATGTCTTCCATATTGTCCGCAGTTGAAGAAGCAGCGGGGAAGGGAGATGTCGTCCTTGCCGATGTCAAGCCTCAAAAAGTCAGGAAAGAGGAGTTTGGCAATCTTTTTTCTGTCGATCTTTCTGTGGAAGGAGAGTTGTCCGAAGTCGTGAGATTTATCCATCAATTGCAGAATCCTCCGAATGATTTTCAAATAGAAGAGTTCAATATGAATATCCGTTCTTCCAGGTCAAAAGTCATCAAAACCCGCCTGATGATCAGCCGCATTTTAATCCCTTAGGCGTATAACTATTTATATTAGAATAAATTATCAGGAATTCCAAAGGAATTCCTGTTTTGCGCTTGACACCGGTTTTCTATTATGTCAAAGTTAAATGTAACTATAACAAGTTAGCATATTTATATTAATTTACCATTTTCATGGTAAATAATAATTTTACCATATCTAGAAATATTAATACTATGTACTTCTTTCAGAAGACACTCCAAAGAATTCTTATAGTTATTATAGGCGTATTAATGGTGTTTATTGTGCTTTCTTTCTCCGGTTCTCCTTCTTTTCAACGCGATATTTCGACCAAAGAGGCCATCAATAAACCAGCCAGCCCGTCAATTGATATAAAATTGGCTGAGGCTAAACCCTTTCAGGGTTATGCCGAAACCATCCGTTCGCGAGACATATTCAAGCAGCCTTATCGGGGGCGGACACGCCCTGCTTCCGGGCAAAGGGCGCAAGAGGGGGCTGTTATTTCGTCAAACGCGCCATTAGCGGATAAGTTTAAATTAGTAGGGATTATTATTGACGCGACCCCGCAAGCTGTCATTGAGGATATCGATAAAAAAGAGACATTGTTTTTGAACGTCGGAGATGTTGTAGACGGTATGGAGCTTGTTCATGTTGAAGAGGGAAAAATTGTTGTTGCCTATAACGGCAAAAAGTTTGAGATGAAAGCTCAATGAGAAAAGTAGCTATGTTAA
>JAGLNJ010000120.1 GCA_023139575.1 Candidatus Omnitrophota bacterium
CCCAAACAGTGTCAAACACCCAAACAGATTCAAATCGCCATTTTCAAAAAAATACCCCAGCGTCTAAACTGGGGTATAGAATTTTTTTAATCAATACAGTCTACAATTGCTGATGAATATCATAAAAGCCGTATCCGCCTATAATCCACTGAATAAGCTGTTCTCCGTAAAATAAAGAAATGATAGCCCCCAATACCAAAAAGGGACCATAGGCAATGGCGCTGTCTTTAGTTCGGATTTTTTCAACAATTCCATAAATGGCGCCAAAAAAAGGCGCGACAAAAAACGTCAAGAGGACCAACTTCCAGCCCATAAAGGCCCCGACCATGGCCATGAGTTTAACATCCCCCCCCCCCATGGACTCCTTCTTAAATATGACATCCCCTAACCTCCCCATGGCATAAATCGATCCGCCGCCAATGAGTACACCCAAAAACGAGCGCCAGAATGACTGCGCATAAATCATAAAGCCTGAGTTGGCCCTGGCATGCAAGCCGTGTAGCTCAGGGATAAAAATGCTTAAGATTAAACCCGCGAACATGCCCCCCACACTAATCTCATCCGGGATAATGCGATGCTCAAAATCAACAAATGTCGCCACTATGAAACCGCTGAACATTACAAGATAGGAAAAATATAATCCGGTAAAACCATCATAATACCTATAAAGCCCGACAAAGGTTACAGCCGTAAGCAATTCAACTAGAACATAACGTAAAGAGATATCTTTTTTGCAATGACGGCATCGTCCTTTCAGGAGTATATAACTAATAAAAGGAATGTTATCATACCAGGCTATCATTTTCTTACAGTTAACACAATGTGACCGTGGACGGACAACCGATTTTTCTAAAGGCAACCGGACAATACACACGTTTAAGAAACTACCCAGAATGGCCCCAAAAATGAAAATCGCAACTTCAATTATGAAATTTTCCATTATGATGTTAACCCTTTCTCTAAACTTTCTCTCATTTTATCTTTGATACCCTGATCTAGCTGGATATCGGCCCAGTGTTGAAAAGCCAAAACACCCTGATAGAAAAGCATCCCTAAACCGTTTGCCGTTTGGGCTCCCTTCTCTTTCGCCACCTGCAACAAAAAAGTTTGTGCAGGATTATAGATTAAATCGTATACCATCATGTTACCATGTATCAGTTCCGGGTCAATCAGACAAGGATCATCCTTTTTCATCCCTATCGGTGTTGCATTTATCAAAAGATCCGCAATTTCAATATTCATATCATCAATGCTTTTGACAACCTCCGCGACGCCCACATCCATATTCTCATCTAAATCACTGAGAAGTCTCCGCGCCCTGTCTCTATCAATATCAAAAATTCTTATTGTCTGCGGCCTTTCGGGGAGCAGACACAAAGACGATATGATAGCCCGAGCAGCGCCACCAGCGCCTACAATAGCGACGCGTTTGTTTTCCATGGAAAAATCCAACTCAGCAAGATGCGCCAAAAATCCAGGGCCATCAGTATTAAACCCCACTAATTTCCGGTCTTTTGTTATGACAATAGTATTGATAGCTTTGATTTTTTGAGCATACGGAGAAAGGCTATCAACGTATTGTAAGACCCTTTCCTTGTAGGGAACAGTAACATTCAATCCAAAAATCGTACTGTCCTCTTTTTTTAAATCTTCAAAGAAAGCATCCAGTTCTTCCTTTTCGAGAGGAAATAATTTATAGCAAGCATCCACATCCAACCCCGCAAAGGCAGCATTATGCATTAACGGAGACAGACTATGAGACAAAGGATAGCCAATAAGGCCATACACTGATTTTTCATTCTCCATATCAGTTCTTTCTGATACCAGTTTTAGGGGGTATAGTTTAGGACGACTTTCGGCTTTTCCTTTAATGACATCGCCTTATTGACCGCATTAATATAGGCCTTAGCCGAAGCGACAATAATGTCCGTACTTGTACCATGCGCCACAACAGTGCGATCATTCAGCCTTACTCTAATCTGGACCTCGCCCTGGGCGTCCTTGCCACGGGTAACGGACTGAATAGAGTAATCCAATAATTCGCCTTTCATTTTTATGATCTTGTCAATGGCCTTGTAACAAGCATCCACCGGACCGTCTCCTGATGAGGAATGACAATAGGTTTTGCCTTTTGACTTCAAGACGACATCAACCTTAGGCGTAATCTTGGCCCCGCTGGTTGTGGTCAAATCAACGAAAGCCCAAATATCCTTCACAAGCCGTACTTCGTCCTCAGCAATGGCGATCAAATCTTCATCATAGATTTCTTTTTTCTTGTCAGTCAACTTCTTAAACCGTTCAAAGGCCTTATCTAATTGCTTATCAGTCAGCTCAATACCCAATGATTTTAATCTGACTTTAAAGGCATGCCTTCCCGAATGCTTGCCCAGAACAAGGCCCGTTCCGATAAAACCGACATCTTCCGGGGTCATGATTTCATATGTGGAGCGTTCTTTTAAAACACCATCTTGATGAATGCCGGCCTCATGACGAAAGGCATTGTTCCCCACGATCGCCTTGTTCGGAGGAACAATAAAACCGGTCAGCCTGCTGACCAAACGTGATGTCTTACATATTTCTTCGGTATTGATATTGGTGTGCAAGCCATAGAAATCAGACCGGGTCTTTATCGCCATAACGATCTCTTCCAAAGAGGCATTACCGGCCCGCTCGCCAATACCATTTATCGTACATTCCGCCTGACGCGCACCGCTCTTAATCGCGGATAATGAATTCCCTACCGCAACGCCCAGGTCATCATGACAGTGTACTGAAATAACAGCCTTGTTGATATTCGGCACATTTTTTTTGATATCGGCAATCAATTTCCCATATTCCGCCGGCATGCTATAGCCTACCGTATCAGGAATATTGACCGTCCGGGCTCCCGCCTTGATGACCTCTTCAATAATGCGGTACAAAAACTTCTTCTCAGAACGCGAAGCATCTTCCGGAGAGAATTCAATATCAGAAAATCTCTTTTTTGCATATTTAACGGCATCTACCGCCATTTGCAATATTTCATCCGGATTCTTTTTTAACTTATGTTCCAAATGAATTTTAGATGTCGCCAGAAAAACATGAACGCGGGCTTGCTGGGCAAACTTCAAAGAATCTGCCGCCGCATCAATATCTTTCTTAACACATCGTGCCAAACCACAAATCACGGAACATTTGATATTCTTAGCTACCGTTTTTACAGAGGCGAAGTCTCCAGGTGAAATAACCGGGAAACCCGCTTCTATGACATCAACCCCCATTTTCTCCAATGAATAGGCCACTTCCAGCTTTTCATTCATGTTCATGCTGGCGCCGGGAGCCTGTTCACCGTCTCTCAGGGTCGTATCAAAAATCAGAACTCGATCTTTCTTTTTCATAGGTATCACATCCTTTAAAGACACCTGAGCTTTAAATTCTCATGTGTCTTGCACCATGTCATTTTTATTTTCTCAGCCACGACATCATCCCACGAAGTTCAGAACCTACTTTCTCAATGGGATGACTATCGGAATCTTTTCGCATTTGGTCAAAATTCGGTCTTCCTTTTTTATTTTCACGCATCCATTCGCGGGCAAACTTTCCTGATTGAATCTCTTTAAGAATCTTATTCATTTCCTTACGAGTACGTTCCGTGATAATTCTTTTGCCGCGTGTATGATCCCCGTATTCAGCCGTATCAGACACACGTTTGCGCATGCCTTGTATACCATCTTCATAAATTAAATCTACAATCAGTTTAAGCTCATGACAACATTCAAAATAAGCGATTTCCGGTTGATATCCCGCTTCAACGAGAGTTTCAAACCCCGCTTTAATGAGTTCACTGGCCCCGCCGCATAATACGGCTTGCTCGCCAAATAAATCCGTCTCTGTTTCTTCTTTAAAAGTCGTTTCCAGGACACCGGCACGGGTGCCCCCTATACCTTTTGCATAAGCCAAGGCATCTTTAAAAGCTTTGCCGGAAGCATCCTGATGAATAGCTACCAAACAGGGAACACCTTTTCCCTCTTCGTATTCACGGCGCACCAAAGCCCCCGGACCTTTTGGTGCGATCATCCAAACATCCACATCTTCCGGAGGAACGATCTCCTTGAAATGGATATTAAATCCATGCGAAAAAACAACCGATTTCCCAGGAGAGAGATAGCGCTTAATGGATTTTTTATAAATCGAGGATTGCAAGTGGTCCTGAGTTAAAATTTGAATAATATCCGCTTTCTTGGCGGCTGTTTTGGCATCAACGGGTTTAAATCCATCGGCAATCGCTATGCCATAGTTTGCAGAATCTTCTCTTTCTGCAACAATGACATTCAAACCACTGTCTCTTAAATTGAGAGCTTGCGCGCTCCCTTGAATGCCATACCCAATGATAGCAATTTTACGGTCTTTAATTTTATTTAAATCAGCATCTTGATCATAGTAAATCTTAGCCATTTGTCTTTTCTCCTTTTATCAATTAAAAAATTTGTTATATTCTATCACAATTTTTAAATAATATTAATAAAACATTTACTACCAAAAAAGGGGAGATAGCTCCCCTTTTTTGGTAACATGCTGATATTCTTAAGTCGTTAATACCGATAGTGTTCCGGCTTATAAGGACCTTCAACGGGGTAGCCGATATAATCGGCCTGCTTCTTGGTCATGACTGTAAGTTTAGCACCTACATGTTCGAGATGCAAGCGGGCAACTTCTTCATCGAGCTTCTTGGATAAACAGTACACTCCGATTTCATAATCATTTTCCCAAAGGTCGATCTGGGCCAAGGTCTGATTTGTGAATGAATTACTCATCACAAATGAAGGATGTCCTGTAGCGCATCCCAAATTGACCAACCGGCCTTCTGCCAATAAAATAATTGAATGCCCGTCTGGAAAATAATACTGATCAACCTGGGGCTTAACATTCTCTTTCTTAATCCCCGGCCACGCTTCCAGTTTTCCTACCTGAATCTCATTATCAAAATGGCCGATATTGCAGACAATCGATTGATCCTTCATCTTTGAAATATGTTCGGCTGTAATGATCTCACAACTACCCGTAGTCGTGACATAAATATTTCCGCTAGGCAAGGCATCTTCCAGGGTTTTAACTTCAAAACCTTCCATGGCAGCTTGCAAGGCACAAATCGGATCAATTTCCGTAACGATAATGCGCGCGCCATAACTGCGCATCGATCGGGCGCATCCTTTACCGACATCACCATAACCGCAAATCACAACGACCTTGCCGGCGATCATAACATCCGTCGCACGTTTTATCCCATCGACTAAGGATTCCCGACAACCGTATAAATTATCAAATTTTGATTTTGTCACAGAATCATTAACATTAATAGCCGGAAACAAGAGTTTGCCATCGGCCTTCATTTGATAAAGACGGTGAACTCCCGTTGTCGTCTCTTCAGAAACGCCTTTGATTCCTTTAGCGATATTTTGCCATTTATTGGAGGCCTCTTTAAGTATCCCTTTTAAAATGACATAAAGCTCCTTCTCATCTTCGGTATCCACTTGTGCATCAAGCACGGACGGATCTTTCTCTGCCTCTACGCCTTTGTGGATCATCAGCGTCGCATCCCCTCCATCATCGACGATCAGTGTCGGCCCTTTGCCTTCAGAAAAGGACAAAGCCTGATGTGTACACCACCAATACTCCTTAAGCGTTTCGCCTTTCCAGGCAAAAACCGGCACGCCCAGATCAGCAATCGCGGCAGCAGCATGATCTTGCGTGGAAAAAATATTGCAGCTCGCCCATCGAACATCAGCCCCCAAAGCGACCAAGGTCTTAATAAGCACCGCTGTTTGCACGGTCATATGCAAAGAACCCATGATTCGGGATCCATCCAAAGGCTTTTGACCGACATACTTCTTCTGCAAGGCCATTAAACCCGGCATCTCTTTTTCAGCCAGCTCAATCTCTTTATGACCGAAAGCAGCCAAGGATATGTCCTTTATTTTATAATCCTGTGTTGAGGTTATTGTGTCACTCATTAATGTCTCCCTTATGTACTGCTTACGTGGAAAATAAATTTACGCTTTCGCGCAGGCATCTTTCTCAATAACTGCAGCTTTATCTGTTTTCTCCCAAGTGAATTCATCACGCCCAAAATGCCCGTAAGCAGCTGTGTTTTGGTAAATCGGTTTGAGCAAATCTAATTCCTTGATAATGCCCTGCGGCGTCAGATCAAAATGCTTTTTAACAAGCTCTACGAGTGTTTGCTCTGGAACATTGCCGGTGCCGAATGTGTCGATCATGATACTAACCGGTTCCGCTTTGCCGATAGCATAGCCCAACTGCACCCAGCATTTGTCCGCTAATTTAGCGGCAACGATATTCTTCGCGACGTAACGAGCCATATAGGTGGCTGAACGGTCAACCTTGGTCGGGTCTTTACCGGAAAAAGCGCCACCACCGTGCGATACAACACCGCCATAAGTATCAACAATAATCTTGCGTCCGGTCATACCTGTATCCGACTGAGGACCGCCGACAACAAATTTCCCTGTTTCATTGACATAGTATATCGTATCATCGTCAACCAGATCACCGACAATCGGCTCAGCGATGACTTTGATAATTTCCTTCTTCGCGGCTTCTGTAATTTTTTCACCGGTATCATCTAATATGTCCGGTGTATGTTGGCATGCTAAAACAACCGTGTCAATTCGCTTTACTTTGCCGTCTTCATATTCAACTGTGACCTGGCTCTTGCAATCCGGGCCAAGATAAGCCAACTCTTTAGATTTGCGGACATCTTCCACACGCCTCACCAATTTATGAGCAAGCATGATCGGCAAAGGCATCAATTCCGGCGTTTCATCACAAGCGTAGCCGATCATGATCCCCTGATCACCGGCTCCACCAGCGTCAACACCTTGAGCGATATCAGGAGATTGGCCGTTAATCGCGTTTAAGATTGAACACGTTTTGTTATTAAATCCATATTTGATATCTGTATAGCCAATATCATCCAAAACTTTTTTAACCAATTTTTGCACATCAATATAAGTGGTGGTCGTGATCTCACCCCCGACAATAACTAAACCGGTGGTAATGAAAGTTTCACAGGCGACTCTCCCTTTTGGATCATCTTTTAATACTTGATCTAATACAGCGTCAGATATCTGATCACAAACTTTATCCGGATGACCATTCCCCACTGATTCCGAAGTAATAAAATACTTTCCTTTCATCAAACCCTTCCTTTCATATAAATATGTTATATATATAGTATTTCTTAATTTTTCTTGAAAAGTTCCTGGGCTTCCTGATAAGCCTCAATGCTCCCAATATCGCACCATTTTCCTTCAAAAATGTAAGAAAAAACTGTTGAATTTTCCGACAGCCAACGGATATAATCTCCCGCTTTATCTGTCTTTCCTGATTCCTTAATATATCCCCCGATCAGTTTAAGTGACTCATGGGGAAAGAAATAAAAACACATTGCGATCAGACTCGATTTCGGTTCGGCCGGTTTTTCTTCGAAACTCAATATTTTACCATCTACATCCTGTTCAACAACGCCGAATTGCGTAGCACCTTCTTTTTTGTTTATATCATAAGTCCCTATTGTCACATGGGGGCTTTTGTCTTTGGCAAACTTAATATACGTCTCTAAGCAGTAATCAAAAATATTGTCTCCCCCAATTACTAACAGATCATCTTCGAACTGATAATTATTTAAAACAAAATTTATATCCCCTACTGAACCTAGCCGATCATCCGGGGTGGTCGTCCCGTCATTGATGATCTTGATTTTATTGGGAAAATCCTTTTGCTCTTCAGCCCAGATCACAAACTGATCATAAAACTTGGCATTACTCACAACGATCACTTCGTCCAATTCAGGAAGGCAACTTGCTTGATCAAGGATATAGTTGATAATGGGTTTATCAGCAATTTTCAATAAAGGCTTCGCCGTATCCTTAACCAGCGGGTACAAACGGGTGCCATAGCCTGCTGCCAGAACTAATATTTTCATTGTTCGTTCTCTTTAGATTTGAAAATTAATTTGCTTCAGATACAAAAATGTTGGGGACAAGCTCCTGCAACCGTGTTCGGCATAATTCCTCAACTTCTTGACCGGACTTTAATTTCAAAACCTGATCAGCGAGTTTCTTAGCGTCTTCGAAACTCACACTACGAATCAATTTCTTAATTTGTAAAATATTCAAAGCAGACATACTCAATTCATTTAAGCCCAAACCGATCAATAATAATGCATAAGTAGGCTCGCTGCACATTTCACCACAAATGCTCACTTTAATATTTGCTTGTTGTGCTGCTTCGACAATCTTTTTTATAAAACGCAAAACTGCCGGGTGGCAAGGCTCATAATAATCTGCTGTTTGTTCATTCACGCGGTCCACTGCCAACGTATATTGTATGAGATCATTTGTTCCAATACTAAAAAAATCCGCTTCTCCTGCAATCATATCTGCTGTC
This sequence comes from Candidatus Omnitrophota bacterium, assembly GCA_023139575.1. Classification (GTDB taxonomy): domain Bacteria; phylum Omnitrophota; class Gorgyraeia; order Zapsychrales; family JANLHA01; genus JAGLNJ01. Next base: position 8,446 of record JAGLNJ010000120.1, read on the forward strand.
ATGGCCGCTGAAGGCACCTCGATCATCGCCCCAACGGGGATATCTTCTTTAAACGGAATCCCTTCATCACGCAGATTATTTTTTACCTTTTCTAAAATGTCATTGGCCTTGCGAAACTCATCGAGCCCGGAAATCATCGGATACATCAACCGAACATCACCATAAAGGGATGCGCGCAGGATGGCTCGCAGATGTGTTTCAAAAATGTCCGGGCGCGCCAAACAAAACTTGATGGCCCTCCAACCCAGAAAAGGATACATGTCCCGGGGGATCTGAAGACTGGAAATAAACTTATCCCCACCTAAATCCAGCGAACGAATGGTCACCGGATAGGGCGCCATTTTCTCGGCTACCGACTTATAGGCCTCAAACTGCTCCTCTTCACTCGGCAAATCGACCCGGTTCATATAAAAATATTCCGTACGATAAAGGCCTATCCCCGCAGCTCCTCTTTTTAATATCATTGGAACTTCTTCCGGCAACTCAAGGTTAGCCAGAACCGGAATCTTCTTTTGATCCTGAGTCTCCGCGGGCAAATCTTTTATATCGTCAAAACGGTGCCTCTGCGACAAAATTTTATCCCGCTCACCTTCATAAATCTCTAAAGTTTTCTGCGTCGGGAAAAGGATGACCAATCCCATGCGTCCATCAACGATCACCTCATCCTGGTTGCTAATACGTAATGTCGCATCCTTTAATCCAACCACCGCGGGCACCCCTAATGACTTGGCCATAATAGCGGTATGGGATGTGCGTCCACCGATATCGGTTACAAAACCTAATATTCTTTTATTAAACATGCTCGCTGTTTCTGAAGGCGATAAATCATGAGCAACAATAAGCAGCTCCTCATTCAGAGTTTCTAATTCCTGCAGCCGTGTTTCATCCATTAAATTTTTCAAAACACGCCGGCCGATATCATTGACGTCACTTGTCCTTTCCCGCAAATATTCATCCTCAATGTTTGAAAAGACCGTAATATATTTTTTTATAACACTGGAAAAAATGTATTCTGCCGACTGTTTTTCATCGCGGATCCGGGTAATAACCTCTTTGATAAGTGTGCGGTCTTCCAAGATCAACAAATGCGCATCAAAAATCTGGGCATGCTGACCACCCATATCTTCCGCAAGCCTTTTCTGCAGAGAACATATCTCTTCTTTAGTCTTAATCAAGGCCTCTTCAAAACGCGCAATCTCAATATTGACCTCTTTTTTCATAATGGCGCGTGGAGGCACAATCAACTCCTGCTTATCCAAAATATAAGCCGGACCAATCGTAATACCGGGCGCAGCCGGGATTCCTTTTAATACAACTTCTTGGTTATTCATCTTTGCTTAAGAATTCCTCTAATTCGTTAACCAAAGCTTCTGAGTCTTCCCCTTCCGCTTTGATATGAACAATGCTGTCTTTTTGAGCTCCCAGCATCAAAATTCCCATAATAGATTTGCCGTTAACACTCTCCCCTTCTTTTGTGACAGTCACATGAGAGTCGTATTTGACGGCTATCTGCACAAACAAAGCCGCAGGACGCGCATGCAGACCCTGTGAATTCATGACTTTTACTTCTCTTTCGATAAGCGGCATATTTTACAATCTTTAATAATGTTACCGTTTAACATTAACTTTTTCTTCAATTAATGATATCAATGCCTTCGTCAGCTTTTGGGAGTCATGGCGCACATAATCGTTCACACTTATAAGATCAGTATCGTAAGCGGTATAGCCCATACCCCTTATCTTCTCAACATCAGCCTTTACTGGAAAAGATTCTTCTTCTTCATAACGGCCCAAGGCTTCAACCGGGACTTCTGCATTATTCACAATACAGGCATTGATGACATCTTTATTTGAATGTTCCACAATCGCTTTAACGTGATCGGTGGCAGTAAATCCTTCAGTCTCACCCTGCTGTGTCATAACATTGCAAACATAAATTTTATATGCAGACGAAGCGGCTATAGCCTCTGATATCTCATTGATAACAAGATTGGGAATGATGCTTGTATACAAGCTTCCCGGTCCTAATATGATAACATCCGCATCCTTAATACAATCCAATGCGTCTTGTGTCGGTGCCGGATCATTGGGTCTGAGAAAGACACGCTTAATTTGCGCCTTCTTCTTCGGGATTTTGGCTTCACCCTCAATGATCGTCCCATCTTCATATTCCGCGACCAACTGCACATTACTCACCGTCGACGGTACAACCTTACCTCTAATGGCCAAAACACGGCTGGATTCCTTTACGGCTTTTTCAAAATCTCCCGTCACTTGAACCATGGCCGTGAGAAAAAGGTTGCCGAAATTATGCCCCTGTAATTGGGATTCTTTCGAAAACCGAAATTGAAACAACTCCCCCATCAACGCCGGGGCATCAGCTAAGGCAACCAAACAATTGCGAATATCTCCCGGAGCAACAATATTAAATTCTTCACGCAACCTTCCTGACGATCCCCCGCTGTCAGCTACCGTAACAATGGCTGAAATATTAGCCGAATATTCTTTTAAACCAAAAAGTAAATGCGACAGACCGTGCCCACCGCCTAAAGCAACAATCTTCGGACCCCGCTCTAAATATCTTTTCTGATAAATAATATTGACTAATTCCTGCTCTTCCTTCGGAAGAAATAATGTCGTAAAAGATTTGATCAATTTTCCTGTCCCCATTACAAACAAGATGCCGCCACAAATAATAATGACAACACCTAATAATTTCACAGGAATATGTGGTGATGCAAAAGCAAAAGACCCGGCTGCCACAACAACAACCCCTAACAAAGAAGTAAAAAACCACCTCTTGATCCGCATACCGGGGTATAACCACTTTATTAAATTATTTGGCATGTGAGTAGCTTACGCTGTTTGCCCTTCTTCCATGTTCACTAATGAAAGAATGTCTTCTTCGCCTTTAGCGGACTTCAAATTATCACGGAAATACTTATCTTTCAAAAGACGGGAAATTCGTGCCAGGGCTTTAAGATGAGGGCCGGCTGAATCAATAGGCGCTACCAAAAGAAAGAAAATGTAAGCTGGTTCCCCATCTAAAGAATCAAAATTCACTCCCTTTCTGCTTACACCTAAGGCCGCAGTCAATTTGTCTACATTTTCGCATTTACCGTGTGGAATGGCAATCCCTTGACCAATAGCCGTAGACCCTAAGGCCTCTCGTGCTAATAAAATTTCGACGAGCTTCGATTTGATTTTTTTATCTATCGCTCCGCTATCGGCCATTAAATCAACCAACTCCTCGATAACTTCTTTTTTTGTGGATGATTTCAAATCGGCAGAAACAGCATTGGCACATAGAAAATCACTTATTTTCATTAAATGTAACCTCCTTAAGAAACCTCTTTTAGATATAAAATGCTTAAAAACAAATCTAACAGACTTAAATGCAGATATTTTTGACCTTTATGCATTATGGATAAGTCTGATCGAGTCGAAATGAGCGGCGGATGGGATTTGAACCCACGACATCCACCTTGGCAAGGTGGCATTCTAGCCAACTGAATTACCGCCGCGTAAAGTCCTCTAAATCTGCCGGTTGGCATGATGCAATATATCAAAATGAACAAATTATCGGGGTGGAAAAAGCCCCTTTTTTTATCAATCCTCGCCTCTCCCCATGGTTTATAAAAAAAATCTATGGGCGAGAGAGGACTTGAACCTCCATGAGTCTCCTCACATGCTCCTAAGGCATGCGCGTCTACCAATTTCGCCACTCGCCCATGGTTGACGTCTTTTACCCATTGAGCCCATCTGTCCCCGAGTCGTTAGCAATAAGTGATATGTATTTGTATTTTAGAATAAATCAGATAGAAAGAAAATGCTTTTATTAACTTCTTAAGAAAAGAGAAATTTATCATCAAATTCATCAAAAAAAAGAAAATACCTGCCACTTATCGCTAACTACTCGAATTAAAGTGGTGACCCACCCGCGACTCGAACGCGGCACACCAGCCTTAAAAGGGCTGTGCTCTACCGGATGAGCTAGTGGGTCAAAATCTTAAAGAACATTTTCAAAAAACAACAAAAATCTGGTGGCTCGACTAATTAAACTCTTCCAGCTCTTTATTCTTTGCTGTAAGAATTACATCAACTTGTTTTATATATTGGTCTGTCAATTTCTGAATATCCTCCTGGCCTTTAAAGCTATCATCATCGGAAATAGAATGATCATGTTGCGCTTTTTTTATCTTATCATTCGATTCCCTTCTGATGGAACGCAACGAAATACGACCATGTTCAGCCATATCCTTAACGACTTTTTTTAATTCCTCACGTCTCTCTGTGGATAGCGGTGGAATATTTAAACGAATTATCTTGCCGTCACTATTCGGGGTAACACCAAGCTTTGAATTCATAATAGTTTTTTCAATATCCGCAATAGCTGCCGGATCCCAGGGTTGAATCAGAACCGTCTTGGGGTCGGGAATGGTAATCGATGCCAGCTGCTTAAGCAGTGTGGGCGTGCCGTAATAATCAACATGCATGCCTTCAATAAGACCTGGGTGAGCCCGTCCTGTGCGCACCTCTGAGAATTCACGTTCTACAGAAACAATGGCCCTCATCATTTTGGCTTCGGTATCTTTTTTAATCTCTTTGAGCATCATTTTTTTGGCCCTCGCTATTGCACAATGGTTCCAACATTGTCACCTAAAACAGCTTTTTTAATATTGCCTTTTCTATTGATGTTAAAAACAATAATAGGCAAATTATTATCCATACACATACTGATGGCCGTTGAATCCATCACTCTTAAATCTTTCTTAAGGACATCGATAAACTTTAACTTGCGAAATTTCTTCGCCGCCTTGTCAATCATCGGGTCAGAGGAATACACCCCATCGACCTTTGTCGCTTTCATAATGACATCTGCGTTGATTTCAGCAGCGCGCAAAGCGGCCGTCGTATCTGTTGTAAAATAAGGATTACCGGTACCCGCCACAAAGATAAGAACTCTTCCCTTCTCAAGATGACGCATGGCGCGACGCCTGATATACGGTTCAGCGACGGCATGCATCTCAAGCGCGGACATAACACGCGTCGGGACATTGACTTTTTCTAAAGCATTCTGCAGTGCTAATCCATTTAAAACAGTTGCCAGCATCCCCATATAATCAGCAACGGAGCGGTCTAATCCAAATCGTTTGGAAGCCACTTGCCCACGGAAAATATTGCCCCCTCCAACAACCAAGGCGACTGTGACACCCATGTTGTGGATCTCTTTGATCTGCACGGCGAGTGAAGCGCACATCTCGGCGTCAATACCATGATCCTGCTCACCCATCATGGCTTCGCCGCTTAATTTTAAGACAATATTTTTATATTTCAGTTTTTTATTCACTTTCGCCAACCTTGTATCGGATAAAACGACCGATAAGAATATTTTCACCAATTTTAGAAATCATATTATTCAGGTAATCTTGAATTGTTCTTGATGCGTCTTTAACAAAGGGCTGTTGCAACAGGCAGCTTTCTTTGATGAAGGCTTCTTTATCTTTGGCTTCAACCAGAACATCCTCAGGAACGTCTTCTTCCTTGATATATTTAGGATTAACGGCAGCGATATGCATAGCCAAATCCTTTGTGAACGCGCAGAATTTTTCATTGCGAGCCACAAAATCTGTCTCACAATTCACTTCAACTAAAACAGCGATTTTGTTTCCCATGTGCACATAACCTTCTATCCTGCCCTCTTTGGCTAGACGGCTGCCTTTCTTGGCAGCAATCTCTAAACCTCTTTTTTGCAAAAGAACTTTTGCCTTAGCTATATCACCCTTAGCCTCTTCCAATGCTTTCTTACAGTCAATGACGCCGCACGAAGTTTGTTCGCGTAATTCTTTAATTCCGTCTAATGAAGCTTCCATTTTTCCCCTTCCTTCTTATCTTAAATGTATTG
>JAGLNJ010000121.1 GCA_023139575.1 Candidatus Omnitrophota bacterium
ATTCAAGCGCAAGGCTTCACGCACGGCAATATCCTCACGCTTTGTATCAATAATAAAAATCGCTTGCGGGATACCACGCAATTCTCGAATACCGCCAAGATCCCTGAGCAATCTTGATTTTTCTTTGTTTAAACTGGCGACTTCTTTTTTCTTTAAACTGTCAGCTACACCGTCCGCGAACATCTTTTCGATACGGTTCAATTTTTCTAAAGATTTTTTGATAGTTTCAAAATTAGTAAGCAAACCGCCTAACCAACGGCTGGTAATGAATGGCATGTCAGCCCTGATGGCTTCATTTCGGATAACATCCCGTGCCTGCTTTTTTGTTCCGACGAAAAGGATCGAGCCTCCTTTGGAAGCGATATCACGCGCGAAATCTCTCGCAATATCTAAACGCTCTGCCGTTTTCTCAAGATCAATAATGTAAATACCACTTCTCTCGCCAAAAATGAATTTCTTCATTTTTGGATTCCATCTCCGGGTCTGGTGCCCAAAGTGGACCCCGCATTCTAACAGTTTCTTTAGCACTTCGTTTGACATTTCAACTCCTTCATTTTGTCACTTATGGGTAGTTACGGTTAAATCTGCTTTAATGATTTAAACTTTTTCAAGCGAACATAAGTGAGATTCTTGTTTTACTACGGTATCTGCCAAGAATTTAATCAACTTCTTTTTGATAATATTTTACATCTTAACTTCATGGCAAATAACGACCGCACCCTTTGCGCAGATTCAGACACCTCAAATCCACCCCTTTCACTTCATACCCAAGGTGGACAGGCGTTTGTGAAATATGTTGAAGTAGTATACAAAAAATATTTTTTTTTTGCAACTATTTTTATTCTTTATATCTAATAACTAAATCTTTTATAGTCAGATATTTAGTTTAATGCCGTATGAATGCGGGGACAGCCTGGTAAATAATCTCCATTTTCTTACATTTGGAACTGCGTTTCATACAGGCGTTTATACAGCTGGCATGTTTTAAGAAGATCACTATGCTTCCCGGACCCTGCAATCCTGCCTTCCTGGAGAACAATTATTTTATCAGCTTTCTTAATGGTAGATAACCGGTGGGCGATAGCAATAACCGTCCTTCCCCTCATCAAGTCATCAACAGCCTCCTGTACAAACTTTTCGGATTCTGAATCCAATTGTGAAGTCGCTTCATCGAGAATAAGAATTGGAGGATTCTTGAGGATCGCCCGGGCTATCGCGATCCTTTGTTTCTCCCCTCCCGAAAGACGAAACCCTCTGTCGCCGATCGTCGTCATATATTGATTAGGCATTTCTTTAATGAAACGATGCGCGTAAGATTTTTTAGCCGCCTCTTCTATTTCTTCCTGGGAAGCGTTTCTTGTCCCATAGGCGATATTATTTCCCACGGTATCATTGAAAAGAAAAGTCTCCTGCGCAACGATACCGATCTGCGAACGCAAGGACTTAAAACTGATACCCTTTATATCCTCCCCATCAAGAGAGACTGACCCTTCATAAGGATCATAAAAACGAGGGATAAGGTTTACCAACGTCGATTTACCCGTACCTGTCGGGCCGACAATGGCCACTAGCTCTCCAACGTTGATTTCTAAATTAATATCTTTGAGAATATCACCGCTTTCTTTGTCATACTGGAATCTGACATTTTTAATTTCTATTTTTTTTTGTATCTCACCGATTTTTTTTGGCTGCGCGGCCTCCTGAACTGATGGCTCTGAATCAAGAATATCGTATATACGCATATTGGCGGATAGCGCTTGCTGGGTTAAGGCGTTGACATTACCCA
>JAGLNJ010000122.1 GCA_023139575.1 Candidatus Omnitrophota bacterium
GAAAAAAGCAAGCGTTTTCTCCTAGCCTGCTTAGGGGGTAAATTTTGGGTATTTTTTCTTAATCCTGCTCTGGAGGGAAGTCCTCTCCTTCAGCTACTTCCAACCAACGGAGAAGATTGACAATGAAAGGACTGAAAGGAATACTACGATTATCAACTAGATCAGCATTGTATTGATAATTTCTCGTTTTAAACAATTTAAGATCAACGGCAGTATCAGCGCTGTTATTTTTTAATGCCATAGCACCATTAAAGGTTAAAGTCTCCAAACTATCATTAGCCCCTTGCCCATAAAGCCTGCCATCAGAATTATCGCCGTCTGCCATAACAAACCCTTCAACAGTAAGATTGCCCGCACTGGTAACAACTGTTTCAGGTATTATCAACTCTTCATTAGAAAATATCCCTATTTGAGGCGTCGTTACGAAAGAACCTAAGGGGTCTACCCTGATATCTCCCTCTAGATAAGTGTCGCCACCAGAGACAACCAACAATGAATGACCGTAATCGCCGGATATATGAATATCCCCTTCCGCAAAAATGATTAAAGGTTCAAAATTATCCGGAGGATCGGCTACAAGATCCTGAAGATTGCTTAAATCAACATCGAGATCCCCATCACTCATTATACTTTCATCACTCTCCAACAAATTCGTCGCGATTTCACGATAACGGTCAACATCCACTCCGGGAAATGTGATCGAATCAGACTCTTGAACATCCCCAGTAATAGTAACGAATGGATCATCATCATCTGTAATTCCATCAATATAGAAAACATCCCCATCAATCATGATCCCTCTTTGACCCTCAGGATAAGAATAATTCACCAAGAAGTTAACATTCTCCGCTAAAATATCGGATTCTAGATCCGCACCGCTTTGAATATCCAAGCGACCTAAAGTGGAAACCAAAAAACGCGCCGGATTCTCAATGATAACCCGGGCAAATATGACACGCACGGCATCGCGCATAGGAAAGGAGGCATCCACTGATCGACCGACGGAGCGAATCCATGTTGTGTTCCACCCCCCAAGCACATCACCATCGGCTACTGTTAAAGAATAGTACCCAATCGTTGTATTATCATCATCGGTAACGGAATTCAGACGGGCATCATTAACCGGAGGTTGGCCGTCTACTCCCGGGCTCCAATTAGGGTTACGCCTTAATTCAAAAATCGCCCGTTCAACTCCCGCCTCAGCAGCATAAAAGGCTTCTTGCACACCCATGCGCTGCATAACCACTTTTTGTTGCAATTCAGAACGCATCATGGCCGCCCCCAAAAAAGCAGACAAAATTATCACAATAATCAAGCTCGTTAATAATGCAAATCCGGATTGTGTATGGAGGTTGGTTTTCATCTCAATTGTTTCTGGGAAATATTTCTGTTGTTACTGATATGGTAACCGGTCGGCTCAAACTCCCTTGGGTCAAAACCAAGTCCACAACCAATGCCCGCCCATTTCTTTTAAAAACGGATTTATCAGCATCGACATTTTCACACATAGTTACCGTATTACTCCCTGTGTCAAACAAAACTCGGCCGTCATTCATAATCGAATAATTCCCGATCAAGTTTCCTTCGGGATCCAAAAGTTGCGCCGTACTGGACCCATTCGGATCAGGCATAATAATATCACTTGCGAGGCGCGCATCAGTTGTCAGCCGTTCAAAAAGCTCATTAGCTTCCTGCCATAAATTTGCCCGGATAATATGTTCATCAAAGGCTGACATATTGGTGGCAAAGACAGTTTGAAACAGCGCGATGGCAATACCAAAAACAACCAAAACGACCAATATCTCTACAAAAGTCAATCCGCTGTTTGATTTCCGGGAACGTGGTGTCTGCCGAATTTTATTTAAACGGTATTTGTTTTCCAAAGAATGCATCTTACATACCGCCACGCTTGTTCAGTTCAACATCAAAAGTCCTGGTCTGTCCATTATTCAAAGTGATCCCACTTGCTGAATAACCATAATAAAGCCCCGAATTATCTGTAACATCTATTGAATGAAGACGAACGGTATGATTATAATATGAATCTCCTGCAGGAAGCAGCGGCGGAGGCCAGGATTCAATGACATTATTAAACGTAAATTGCCCCCCGGCATCAGTATTATCATAATACACCGTCCCGGTATAGGTGCGGAACGTGACAGCCGCATTATTAATAGGGACCCCTGTGCCGCTCTCGCGGACCGTTCCGGTTACGATCCCGCTACCCCGAGGCCACATGCGCGCATCATAATCGGCCACCTGATCTTCGAGAATAGAAACCCTTGACCGGGAAGCATACCAATTGTTTCCATTAGAATCATTTGCATAAAAACCGGGTTTGCGCGATCTAAATCGGCGATTGCCTCGCGGAATACTATATCCTTCTTGAGCAGGCGGACATTCAAAAATGTAGTATCCACCCCCATCTGTCTGCTCCGTCCCGGAAATTATGACATCCGCGTCAAAGATTGCCCCGCCGGTTAAATCATTGTTGATATTACCTTCCACGTCACCGCATTGATAACCTTCAGCTGATATGGTGAAATCTTTAGGCACGACATCACCTGCCCGTATAGGTCCCACCCTCTGCCATCCTCCGATGTTATAACGTGAAATTGTCCCCACCTGCTCGCAACACAGATCAACCTCAACAGCTCCTCTGACAAGCATCAGCAGGTAATAGCTCGACAAGTCATTAAAAAAAGACTGCTCCGCTGGAACTTGGATGGAATATCGTCCATTGGCATCCGTCACATTCCAGAAAGGATAAGGATAAAACCTTGACCACTCATGATAACGGGCATAGACTTCAGCATCCTCTACGGGATTCCCATTACTGTCGAGGACAGTTCCGTTCACTGTAGCCATCGGCACATCAATCAAAGGCACCTTAACCGTAATATCATCCCCCGGCCCTACTGTGATGCGGTCAAAGCTGTCATTACCATTCCATGGATTGGCGCAGCCCAAAACCGTCCCGCCGTCATCGACAACCGATGAAGACCACCCCTCACCATTATATGAAAAACCCCCGCAGGAAAAATTTCCCACATAGTCCGAGCTGAAGGCATCATTGGAATTAGCCGTAAACGTCCTTTCTGATGTGTCTTCGTCGAATTGAATATCGCTCACAACCAACGATGAACCACCGTCTCTACCTCCATAGAACGCCCCTTCTTCATAAAGCCTTATTTGGGAAGTGTTGTTGAAGGCAATCGGCAACCCGGTATTGTCATCGATAAGCTGAACACGGATTGTTGCCGGATCAGGGCGTTTTTCCATATTAAAAGTGCCGACAAATGTTGAAATATTGGACTCTACAACAACATCGTCAGGATGCGCATAATCATAATAACTGGAATGGCTTGCCGTTAGAATCCAAGCTCCCGGCTCTAATTCAAAACTGGGATTGGCAAAATTATAATTAGCCCCCAGGCTGTCCGGAACGCCTTGTGATATTTCCGTATACTCACCGCTTCCGTCTCTAGGAACCACCTTGATTCTTGCTCCCTCTAAAAAATTACCGCTTTCATCCAGAACCGATCCATGGATACTGCCGGGCAAAGGCTCAGGTGGACGGGACAACAGGACAATCGATTGCATTTGTTTGGGCTGATTAAACCCGTCCCATGCAACAGTAATCAGAGCGCGCTTCAATTCAGAACTGCCTTCTTCTAACGAGACGTCCAATGTCCTGGTATAGCCATCAAAAACAGCATACTCCGGGTTTCTATCTAAATCCGTTATATCGGCTAAACCGCAATCATTCCCTCCTGCAGGGGGGAAGACACAATTCTGCAGGTCATCGAATATGGAGTCAACCTGGGCGATGCGTTTTACTTCTTCCTGGCTTTTTTGAAGGAGGTTTACAGCGATCGTACGATTACGGCCGTGCTCGGAGCTTCTCATCAAGACAGAAACCGCGATCCAACTGGAAACACTGACAATGCCGACAACAATGATGGCCACAATAACTTCAATAAGAGACAGAGCTTTCTTTGATCTAATTTTCATAATTCGTTCACTCACCGATTTAATTTCTTAGTAACCTTATTCTATAAAAAACCTCGCTTATTCAAAGCGAGGTTTTTTGATTAAATTTTGCCGTTAATACAGTATTATTCTTCGCTTTGAACAATCTGCGGAATAATGGTTATAATCAACTCAGTATCCTGGATCGTGTGACTTTCATAACTGAAAAGATTTCCTAGCCAAGGGATATCCCCCAAGAAAGGAACCTTGTACAAATTTTGTTTGTCTTCCTGACTGAGCAAACCACCGATAACAAACGGCTGCCCATTTTTAATACGGACGTGCGCTGTTGCCTCCCTTGTCTTGACACGAGGATATTCATCATTGGGCCCCAGGAAAGAAAAGATAAAGCTCACTTCCGGCTCCACCTTAATTACCACAAAGTCATCTTCAATAATTGTCGGGGTGATGATCAAACGAATTCCCGGCTCTACCCAACGAACATCCGTCGTTACCGTACCGCCGGTAACATTGGAGACAGTATAAGGGATGCGATCGCCGACGAAGATCTCTGCCTCTTTGTCATTTATCGTTGTAATACGCGGATTAGATAGAACCTTGGCCTTGTTTTGATTTTCTAACATCTTTATTGTTGTGTCAAATTGAATAGGGTTACGAGCAACAGAAAAGATCTCCATAGCTGACCCCGGGGAGTCCTCAACATTCGCGAAATCGGCTGGCCGCGCACTCTCCTGATAAGACAGCAGGATTTGATCCGAGAAATCAACACCCAATTCCTTTAAAGCATCTTTATTGATTTCTATGATCTTGGCTTCCAAAACAACCTGCAGCTGAGGCTTATCGATCTTCGCGAGAACACCTTCTACCTCTATAATATCCTCAGGGTCACCAACAACCAAGAGGCTATTAAGCTCATTGCTGTAGCTGACAGTATCGATCAGGTCAACAATCATCTCTTTTGCCTCTTCCACGCTGATATTTTTCAACTTGAATAACTTCGAAACAACATTCTCTTCTTTTAACTTTTCTTTCTGCGTGACAAACAATGATGCGCCAACTCTTTTAAAACCTAAGTTGTATGTATTGGCGATCAAAAGCAAGGCTTCTTCTATGGAGACCTGCTTCAAATGCAGATCCAGTTTGCTGTTCTTCAGCACCGGATCCAGCACGATATTTATTTCACCTGTTGCTCCCAAGGTCATCAGGATATCCTGCAAATTTGTATCGTCAAAATCCAGGTCGATCTTCATATCTGCCATCTCCGGCTTGATTATACTGCCCACCACCTCTTGCGGTGTCATCATAACCTGGATGGCATCTCCTTCATCTTCCTCCTCTTCTTCTTGCTTCTGAACTTCCGGCAATTTAAAATCCTTAGCTTCTTTAAAAGCTTGATCTATTCTTTGATTCTTTTGAATTTTCTCTATCGTCTGCTCTTTGATTTCAGTATTCCAATAATCGTCCTCTTCTTCCTCTTCCATCTTAGCCATTTCATCGGAAACAAGCTCTATGTCGGTCTCGAGATCAGCAGCACTCTCCACAGCAACCACCTCGGGCTCAACCTTCTCTTCCACAATAAGCTCTTGAGGCTCCTCATATTCCACAACTGCATGTTCTTCGGCTTCCACAATCTCTTCAACCGTATCGACAACTTCTTCCTCCATCACAATCTCTTCTATCACTTCTTCTTCAACCGTTTCTTCTATAATATCTTCCTCTACCATGTCAATCGGTTCTTCGATCGCTTCAGGGACGTCGATATCATCTTGGACGAAAAGCATATTGTCTAATTTATCTTGAACTTTATCATCCACTTTTGAATCTTCTGCTAAAGGCTTCTCAACCTTGGCTTTAACCACAATTACTTCTTGCATGGCCGCCGCTTCAACATCGTCAACTTCTTCTTTAAAAGCATCCTTGTGAGTAAAATTGTAAACCGGATCAGGCGGTGGAGGCGTTTCTGCTTTTACAATGACTGGCCCCCCTACCACACCATCCGGATCTTCCAGCGCCTCCTCGATCATCAGATCAAGCTCTCGGCTTTTCTCTTCTAAGATCTTGTCCAGGGAGACACCCTCCACTACCGTCATATCCGTCGTAGAGAATACGTGGACGGGGTCAGCCTCAAATTCATAGGATGAATCCCCCCCTTGCGCTGACAAAGAAGAAATATTTAAGGAAAAAACAAAAATAACCGCTACGCATAAACCTATTGTTAATTCTATCGCTTTCATTTTTCGGCACCTCTCTTAACAGTTTTTGTCTTTATACCATTGGTTAAAATAAGCTCTTCCGGATTCATTTCTACAATTCTGTACCCTTTTATTTCATCGTCAATTTTCTTGACCATACGCTTAGATTCAAATTTTAAAAGTGCCGAAAATTCATCCTGGTTTTTGATCACCCCGAGGTATTCCAGGCCCTGTAATTCATCCACATCCTTAGTCAACCGGGGATTAGCCGCACTATCCTGCCCAAGTAAAGGAGCGAATGGATCACGGCTGACATTCGGTTTTTCTCTTTTGGGTTTTAAGATAATCTTAGATAAATTGATGTCATCTGCCTTTTCAGGTTCTACCGTCTTCGCGACCTTTTTGGGCTTCCGCCCCAGCCAGCTATTTGCGAATTCCTTACAGCCGCTCGAAACCAGGCATAATGACATAACCAATATACAAATCAAAACTCTCATCGAGAATCAATCTCCTTTAAAGATTTTAAACTGTAGATCTTCAAGATGAACGCACATTTTAATTTCGGATACTCTTTCTCTCTCATCACAATCTCAACATCACTTATCGTCAATAACTGCTTAAAATCTTCTAATTGCCATAGAAAATCAAAAAAATCGCTATAGTCGCCTTCTAATTTAATATTGATAGGCATGGCCGCTAATGTCAGGAACTTTTGCTTTGATTGGGCGCTCTTCTTTTTTGATGGGGACTTCTTCATCTTCCTGCCCCGCACCTTCGCTTGAGCTGCACCTATTGCCGATTTAACCGGCTTAAACCGTTTCGTTTTCATATCTGTTATGTTGACATTTGCCTTGTAGGCATACTCCGAAATACCTTCTAAAAAAGCAGGAATATCCTTCTCGCTAAAAAGATATTGTTGGAATTCCTCTTTTTCTATCTCAAAACGTTCCAAGGATGCCTTTATTTCTTTAATTTTTTTCTGCAAACGCACGTATTCACCATTTTTAGCCTGCCAGTCTTGCTTAACCTCAAACAAGTTTTTATAATTGAACCCGCCGATGACAATATATGTCAAAGCGAATAAAACACAGATAGTCATCGAATATTTTTTAATCTTTTTTTGTGTCATCTGTTTTCTTCCTTAAATCTTGCAATCGCGCCTTGATGCCAAAACGGTAAATTTTCTCACCTTCAATTTCATCTTCTTT
>JAGLNJ010000123.1 GCA_023139575.1 Candidatus Omnitrophota bacterium
TAGGGTATATCTAACAGCAAAAGGCAGGATTGTCAAATTTTTAATTATTCTAATCAACGTCCCCTAGTCCCTCTTTCTTGTCGTAGCCAGCTATTGAATTCTCTCTTCTTATTAAATGAGGCGTTAAGTTTAGCAAGCTGAAGGTCTTTACGTCTATTTAACCATGCAACCGTTAATTGTCCTGCCAACCCTCCAGCGAGAATCGAAGAAATAATAGTTGTCCATTCCATAGTGTTTTATGCCTAACAATTATTATACGACATTCATGTTTTCTGGCGATACGTTTATGATTATATCAAAAGATTGGGGTTTTTGCTGTATTTCAAATGTTTTTTAAACGAATTTTGTTGAAAAGAGTAGTGGATTGCCCGGCACTGACCGGGTAATTACAATATGGCTTTGATAATTTGAACAGCAATTGTGATTGTTTGACGTGTTCGGCGGGCTTATAAATTACCATTACTTCATGAAAGTAACGTCAATTTTGATATTCCTATTTTTCGGAAAATAGTCAAATTCAGCAGAAGTTTTTTGACCGTCACGAATCAAAAAGCCGTTATTCCCGGCCATGAGCTTCACCTCATCCATTTGATCCCGGGCAATGATCCTGCTCTTATGATCGGATTTCTTAATCTCATGTATTTTGACTTTCACAACTTTCATCTTTTCCCGGTATTTTGCCAAGAGATCCAACCCCTCTTGAACAGTCGAAACTTTTTCTTTATCCATTTTAACCGGAGTTTTCTGTAAATCTATTTGACTTATTCGGTTAATAATA
This sequence comes from Candidatus Omnitrophota bacterium, assembly GCA_023139575.1. GTDB lineage: Bacteria > Omnitrophota > Gorgyraeia > Zapsychrales > JANLHA01 > JAGLNJ01. The sequence goes on from JAGLNJ010000123.1 coordinate 779, forward strand.
CGCGCGTTTTTCTCTTTTAACCGGGTGATAGAATTTTCCAGACCTTCAACCTTATCCAAAAGCTTGATCTTATCTCTCAGCTTTTCATTCTCTTTTTTATATTGTCCGGTAAGAGTTTCGGTCCTCTCAAGAGCCTCTTTAATCAGGGCGATTTCCTGAGAATATTCTTTAACTTGTGACGCTTGAGACTCTAACAATGATTGGACTATTTGGTTGGAACGCTCTAAACTCTGATAATTCACAAAAATCTGACCATACACCCAAAAAGTGAGGCCTAAAAGAACCAATAAAAGCAACAAACCAGCCCATAAATTCTGTTCTTTACTAGTTGGTGACATTGGAAAAACCTCCCTCAAAAAATATGATATTATTTAATAAACCGTTATATCACAAATACTTTTGTTCCTCAAAAAAAGTAATTTTAGTATAACATATTCAAAACAAATATTGCAAATTTTTTTAACCAACTCCATTTAAACAGCTTCCCCACCGTTTCGCGCCCGCGACCGGTGCCGCGGCCCCTTTTCCGCCTATTTCGGGAACTTATTACGCATCTGCTCCAGCATCATCATGCGTTTGGCCCGTAAAACAGCATCAATAGCAAACCCACCCATAAAGATCCACCCTTTTTTGTCCCCGTATTGAATTTCCTTGACAATCTTGTCTTTATTACTAACCGGGTAATCATCAATATCACCCAGTTTAAGGGTCTTAAATTTAACACCCAAATAAATAGCCTCTAAAATACCTATTTCCTTAATCCCGGGATAATCCTTAATATTTTCATATGTACAACTCCATCCGTAAATATAGACATTTAAAGGTTTTTTAACATATCCTATTTCAGGTATGGCTAACATTTGGGCCTGAATAAAAGGGGACACAACCTTAAAATGGGAAAAGTTCCCTTCAATTTCTTTAACTAAATCTATATTAACCAGCTGGTCATTGCGATATTCCAGACTCCTCTCGAGAATAACATGATCATTATCATCAAAGGGCGGATAAAATAATCCGTAGCTGTTAATGAACCCTAATGTAATAAATATAACCAGAGCGCCCGCCAGGACTTTCTCATTTTTTATCAAAACCTGGCAGGCATAAAATATACAGAAGGAGTTAAATGGCACCAATAAAAGCCAATACCGCGGCGATACGGCAAAGGTCTGCAAAAACAGTACATACCAGGCTGTTGCCGCAACAAACATGATAAAAGTGACATAATTATTTTTTAAGAATGTAATAAAATTCGTTCCGGCACCTTCCGCAAAAAATCTTTTCTTTACAAAAACAAATAAAAAGACAAAAAGGCTTCCCAAAAAAAGATAGGCGAATTTAAATGATTTTATTGAAGGCCATCCCTGAAACATCCCCACCCAGGGAACCTCCCCTTCACAACTTAAATAATGTGACGCCAACAGCCACTTCCCTGTTATAAAACCGAGGGTTATCACCCCCCAGAATACATACCTCCAGTTAAAACGCTCCCCCTTTTCGCCGAAAAAAAACAGAAAAACAGCAATGAGAGTAACCGTCCCGCAAATCAGTATCGCTACACCTTTTACCATAGCCGCTACAACCGAGAAAATCGCGGCAAGGGCAATGTTCTTCTTTGTAAGTTGATACACGGCAAGGATGGAAAACAACACCATAGGGATTTCCATATTAATCGCCTCAACCTGGGCTTGAAATAATGGCATAGCAAGAATACCCATCGACATCAATAAAGCTATTTTCGGAGAACATATCTTTAAAAGAATTTCACGAAAATACGCAATGAGTAACGCCCCCCAACTGAAAACTACAAGGTGGTTGATGATTAAAAATACTTCAGGGTCCCTGAATAGTTTCAGCATAACGGCTATAAAAGCAGGATATATAGAAAAAAGATATACCTTGGGGCCCCCATGTATAAAAATCGCTTGTTTTGACAAACCGATATAATCGAAATTATTTTTAAATAACCATATTGCCTCGGCAAAGGGGCCGCCAATGGCATCTCCATAAGGAGGATACAAAAGCACTTCCGGCCTCGTCACAACCAAATAGGCAAACACCCATAAAAAATAAAGTAAAATACTGGCCTTTTGTAAATACAGTAAAGCGAAGGCTGTGAAGATCAAACCGCTGATAACCATCTTGGCCGGGCCAAAAAGTATTTCTTCCAGGCGCCAAACATAAAAATTTAAGGGCTGTTCCCCCTGGCTTTTTGTTAAAGCGTTCAGGACATCAAAAGCTTTCCCCTCATGAAGCCTGGTTACCCCGGCATGGCCCTGCCATATAATCAGGGCATATAAAATAACAGCCGCGGGTAATATAATGAGAAATAATTTTCTGCTTTTCGTCATCAATCTTTTCCGGTTATTTCCTTAAGGCCTCGCGCAACGCGCCTCTTCGCGCCAATTCAACAATGACACGCATCTTCTCAATCGCGAAGCCGCCTTTAAATAAAGCGATCCGTTTATCCCCCTCCTCAACATCCTTAACAAACTGATCCCGCGGATCCATCGGATAGGGCAAGTCGATGGGGAAATGGCTTTCATAAAAACCGAGCCAAATCGTATTATATAAATCCATCCCCTTTAATCCAGTAAAATTCTTAAAATTTCCATAACTCATCCACATGCCGTATACCATAACATCCATTTGCTTTTGCACATAACCGAATTCCGGAACGCCTAAAGCGTGTGACATGACAAATGGGGCCGCGATTAGATGGCCGCTATAATTCGTCTCAATTTCTTTTGCCGCTTTCATATGCATTTTCAAGTCATTGCGGTATTCCAGGCTCCGTTCAAATTTATGATAACTGTAAACAGAACTTTCAACATTACGATCATAAAGCAAACCGTGTGAACAGAACAAAAAGAAAGCCGTAAGCGCAAACAACGCCATACTAAATCTTTTTTGGTTTCTGAATAAGAGCGATAAATCATATACCAAAACAAAAATAAAGAATGGCGTCAAAAGAACCTCGTAACGGTAACCCATTACAGAGTAATTCAGGTATAACAAAAACCAGAAAACGCCCATTAACAACATAATACCGGCGATGGAAAAACGCGAAGCCTCCTCCGGCGCCCGCTGCCCTTTTCTTCTTTGAAGCCAGACAAATAAAAAGTGACTGACGCCTATCAGCACCAACAACAACATAATCCAGAAAATCGCCATGCCCTTCATATAAGACCACCCGGCCAAGAATTCAACTTTATTATTGGCGGGCTGATCACCCATTATTATTTTTCGCGTCAGGGCTTTGGTGACAGCGATCCCCATGGCACCCGCCCCCCATAAAACATTTTTTACTTTTATCGATTGTTTTTCATCATCTAATAACGAAAGGATGCTCACTAAAAAAACCGTCAGACAGGCAATCCCGCCCGGAGCCTTAAATAAAACCGACAGTATTGCCGTCATACCGGCTAAACCGATTCTTTTGTTGATAAGATGATAAACAGACCATAAGGCGAAAAACACACATGGCATTTCCATATTGATCATCTCGACCATCGTCTGCATTACAGGTAAAGAAATCAGCAAAACAGCACCCATGACAGCGATATCACGATTGAAAACCTTCACAAGTATTTCCCGCAATAAAGCCACAATGGCGGCAGCCAGGGAAAAACAAATAAAATGGCTGATAAAAATAAACGCCTTGGCTGAAGGAGAAAACTTCATGAGCAGTGCCATGAACCAAGGGAATAATGAGGTGACATAGACATTAGGTCCGCCTTGAGCGAAAGTCTTCTGCCGCAGTAAACCGGAGAAATCAAAATAATGCCGCTTCAACCATAAAGCCGGCGCCAGGGGGCCGGCCATGTTCTCCCCATACGGCGGATAAAAAAGCACTTCCCATCTGGTTAGAATAAAATAAGCGAGAACCGCCATCATAAAAACAAAGACATTCGCGTTCGTCAGGCGCTTTCTGCAAATAATGAAAAACAGCAGCCCCGAGATTAAAGAAAACACAGGGCCGAATAACAGATCCTCCATCCGCCCCTGATAAAAGGCCAGGCTATGTTGTCCGTTCTGAAAAAGAAGCGCGTTCAGGAAATCAACGCGGTTAGTTTGAAATAACCAGGCGATCAAACGCGGGCTTAAATATTTAACAATATAGGCCACCATTAAAGTAATGCCGCAAAGAAACCAGAATTTTTTATGTTTATCGAATGATTGCATAAATTCAGAAAATCTGATTAATGAGTAAGGAAAATATCATCCGCATTCAAAATATTTATCGTAAGCCGTCGACGGCAGGAGATTCATCTTCGAGGAGATCTTGACGAACCATCTTAACTTCTTTAATAAACTATAAGTCGTTTTATAATCACGGAATGTTTTGGGCGGGAGGGCTAAATAACTTTCAAACTGTTCCTTCGTCAGGCCCAAACGCTTGACACAAAGATCCATCACCTTCGGGTCTTCAATAACATAAACGTTCTTAAGGTTTTCCAGGGCCTCTTCTTTTGTCATCTGCCCGCAACGGACCAGGGAAGCATAATTGTATTTACGGCGGTCAATATTAAATTTCACACGCATAATATATGTCATGAGGCTTTGATACAAGTCATCATAATAGTGCGCCCCGGTGTATACCCAGCCGACCTCCTTTTTTATGATGGTTTCAGCCTCGCTGCGGATATAGTTGTGATAATAAAGCAGGGGAATGGTTCTGATTCGTTTGATAAACGCGTAATAAATCATCGGCCACAAAGACAAATTGAATCCGGGGTCATCGGCCGTCCATTTACGCAGCTTGATGGTGCCGAACTGATCATGCACCGTTTTTAAATATTTCCCGTCAAGATAATTCCATTCTAAAGGCGCTATGCCTTCGGTGCGGAAAGACTGGCCGATAACAATATTTTTGACATTTTCCTTATGCGCTGTTCCATAAAGGGCCGTCGCGATACCAATATCCGTCGGCGTGCCGAAATCCGGCGTTGACGCCTTAAGATAAGCGATACGCAGGTCCTTTGACTCCCGCCAATCAGACGTTATCGTGCGCAACTCTATACCCAAAATGTCTGTGGCACGCTTCATATTCTCTCCGGCGACAGGATTGCCGAATCCGTCATTAAAGTGAACCGCGACAGGGCGCAGCCCCCAAATCTTTTTTGTCATATAAAGCGTGTATATACTGTCCCGCCCCCCGCTGATACCGACAACACAATCAAATTTATTATGCTTCCCTTTTTGTTTGATCGAACGGACTAATTTCTGCAGTTCCCGCTCTCCCCACTCGTTAAGAGGATAGCGTTGTTCTAATTTATCATGTAACCGGCAATAGGCGCATAAACCGTTTTCGTCAAAGTTGTGGCCCGGCACCGTTGTGTCGACAATACAACGCGTACACATTTGCTCATTATTCGTTTTTTGTAAATTTTTTTCAGTCATGATCTTTGCTTATTTGATTTGATCGAATTGATGACCTTTACGCTTTAACATTTCCCCGATGGCGGCGCCCTTTTCCCTCCTTTGCGGGACAGGGAATTCAGCCGTTATCAGCTCCCCGGCAAACTCATTATATTTGCCACGGGCAATGATCCCTCGCTGGCCGACAGCCAAAGAACAACCAATCATCTTTTTACCTTCATAAGGGCCGCCGACAATAACCCCGACACTTGTCGTGCCGACGATAACAAGATTATAGAGTTCTGCCAGAATTTTGTAGGGTTTAAGCCACTTCTCTCCATAAGGATCTTCTGATTCGACAACAGAATAATCAACCGTCCAGGAGGAAGGCGACAATATGATCTGAGCACCCATGCGTGCCAAGGTGTGTCCGATCGGCAAACCATCCATGTAATTATCCGAACAAATATTAATCCCCAAAACACCAAACGGTGTCTCGGTAACAGCCAGGGAGCTGCCTATCGCGTAAAACTCCTGCCCGACGGCCAACACATTAATTTTTCTGTATTTTAGAACAATTTGCCCTGTTTTACCAACTAAAATCGCGCTATTGTAAACCCGGCCCTGATGCTTTTCGGTGAGTCCGGCGCAAACATAAACGCCGGCTTCCTTGGCCTTGGCGCAAATAATATCACTGAACGGCCCGGGAATGGGCGCTGCCTCATTTTTAGAACTGGGGTGCGTCCAAGCCAAATCCAGACATTCGGGCAATAAAACAATGTCACACTGTTCTCGCGCTCCCTGGCCAATCATTTGACAGGCCCGTTCTAAATTCCGCTCAGGCTCTCCTCCCTCAACGAGCAACTGTCCCATGCCTACTTTTAAAACATCTTTTACCATATCAAATATAATTTACACAGTTATTTGTTCAGCAAGAATATGCCGGCAAAGACTAAAATAATTCCCGCCCCTTTTAACATCGTGATTTGCTCACCCAGCACCAAAAAGGCCAACAAAACAAGCAAGACAAAATTAAGGCCCACATTAACCGGATAAGCTAACGAAATTTCCATTCGTGATAAGGCGACAGTAAACAAAAAAGGCGATAGAGAAAAGAACATGACACCTGCAACGACCAAAGGTGATTTTAATAAAAGCCAAAAATAATTCAAAACATTTTTGAAAGAATCAAAGCCGACAGGGCCCAGGATATTCAATCTCATTTTTATCACAAAAACCCCGAAAACATTAAAAAGGACACTCAGCACCAGCATGCCCCAGCTCAAAAAAGTTTCTTTCATGATTGTTTCTCCCGCTTTAATCAATCTTATATTCGACCACATAAACGGGGCGTTTCCGTGATTCCTCGAAAGTACGCCACAAATATTCCCCCAAAACACCTAACATCGTCATTTGAACCCCTCCGACGACAAGAATGGCAATGATCAACGATGACCACCCTTGCACGGGAACACCAAAGAAAACATACTTCCAAAAAACAAATAAAGCGTAAGCGAAGCCCAACAAAGCCGTGATGAATCCCAATACACTCATGTAGCGGACAGGAATATCACTAAAAGATAAAAGTGAATCCAACGCTAACTTGAATTTCTTTCCCCATGTCCATTTTGACTCCCCCCGATAACGGGCGGCCTTCACATATTCCACATTGCGCTGCGGGAAACCCAGCCAGGCAAAGGTCATGAATATCGAAGTGTATTTTTCTGAAAATTGTTTAAAAGCATCAATAGCCACGCGATCCGCCAGGAACACATCCGCCCCCTTTGGCGGCATTTTGACAATTGTTAACCAATTCATCACACGGTAATATAAGTTCGCCAGGGCCTTTGTCAAAAACGATTCCCCTTCACGCCCGGCCCGTAACCCCCAAACGATTTTACCTCCGGCCTTCCACTCATTAATAAGCTGTCCGATTATTTCGGGAGGATCCTGCAGATCAGCCGCCAAAACAACAGCCCCGGCTCCCCGGCATTCATTAAGGCCGGCACTAATCGCCGCATGACTTCCACAATTGCGGGCAAAACGAATGATCTTCACCCTCTCGTCCTGTTCATGAAGCTGGCGCAAAATCTCAGGCGTTCGGTCAGAAGAACAATCATCCACAAAAATAAATTCAAATAATTGTCCTTCTATCGAGGCTGTGGCTTCTCTTAACTGCCGGTGAAGCTCTGCCAGATTTCCTTCTTCATTATATGTCGGGAATATTAATGAAATCATTTGTTATCACCTCAGTTCAGAGTGTTTTTATTTATCTCTTCCCAAAACCATATTTTGATCATCCAGGACTTCATGCGCCGCGCGTGTGTTCCCTTGAGCATCAATGATTTGATGTAACAAAACGATACCATCTCCGCATCGAACACCCACACTGTCCCGCGCGATACTAACAAGCCTGCCGATTTGAACACCATCAGTGTTCTGTTTTTCTGAAGACAGGCTCGCGCGCGCGATAAATATTTTATCGTTATCCAATAATGTCCAGGAACGCGGATACGGCGGCATCAACGCCCGAATAAAATTAAAAACCTCTCTTGCCGGGCGGCTCCAATCTATCTCCCCATCCGCCGGCGCGCGTTTTTCGGCGTAAGTAGCCCGCGTCTCATCCTGCATAACAAATTTCACAACATCATCCTGACAGGCTTCCAGGAATTTTTGATAAAGATCCACAGTCGCTTGAACAATGAACGGATAAATTTCCGTCGCTGTATCATTTTCCCCGATCGGCACGGATTTCTGTCCAAAAACATCCCCCGCGTCAACACCCTGATCAGAAATCTTAAATAATGTCACGCCTGTTTCTTTCTCCCCATTTATGATGGCCCACACTGTTGGCGCGCAGCCGCGATATTTCGGCAGCAATGAATCATGCGCCGCCAAACACCCCAAAGGAATTTTTTGATATAACTCTTCAGGAATCATCGTGCGCCAACCGCTGACAAAGGCAACATCAGGATTCTTTGCTAAAACCTCCGGGGCTTCCGCGGCTTCAATCTTCTTGCAAATCTTAAAAGGAATATTCGCCTTACGTGACATTTCCGCAACCTGTCGGGAAACCTTACCGGCCTCATGGTCGTCTTCTTTGAGGATGAAAGCCTGAACAACATCCTGGCCCTGTTCAATGAGCATTTCCATAACAGCCAGCCCCCGGGGGGTACCTCCTATAAAAATTATTTTTGGTTTCATGGTTTTACACTCTTCAACGCTAAAATAATTTTATTGAAATCCTTTTCCGTCAAGGAATGATATAATGGAAGAACCATGGTATTCATCCTGATTTCTTCAGAAAAGGGCAACTCCCATGAAATGCTGTTGTATGGTTCCTCCACATGGCTATTCATGACACCCGGTCTGGTGGCGATGCCCTGATCTAACAACTGCTGCATAATATTATCACACTTAAACCCGCAATCTTTTTCAACAACCACCGGAAAGCTCTGCCAATTCAACTTTGTAAAAACCCGCTCTTGCCAAGGGCGCACCCATTCCAAATTTTTTAATTCCAGCAAGTAACGTTGCGCCCAGAATCTTCTCTTTTCAATGATCCCGGGCAATTTCTTCAACTGCTCTATGCCTATGGCGGCTTGAATATCCGTTAAGCGGTAATTAAAAGCCGTTATGTCATATTTCTCAAAAGTGACCTTTTTGGAAGCGTGCCGCGCGACATCTGAAACAGACATCCCCTGATGCCTTAACAGCCTTGACTGACGATCAAATGCTTCATTATTACAGGTGATCATCCCCCCGTCACCTGTTGTAATAATTTTTCGAGGATGAAAAGAAAAACAGGCTATATCTCCATGCGGTTTGCCGATTCTTTCCCAACTCACACCCTCATCGCATGAAATCTCGCTGCCCAGGGCGCAAGCCGCATCCTCAATAACCGGTACACCATATTTTCCGGCGATCGTCATAATGCTTGTCATGTCGCAGGGCATACCCATTTGATGAGCAATCAAAATGGCAGCTAGCCGGCCGTATTGATCTTTCAAAGAACGATCAAAGCATGCCAGTGGTGATTCCTGCACCCGCAATTTATCAACGGGTTTATAAAATAATTGCCCATCCCGGTCAATAAAATCTTCTTGAAGCACCCTTTCCAAAGCCCGGGGTGAAATGTTAAAAGTTTGTGGGCCAATATCAACAAAGACCGGTTCCCCCCCGCAATGCCTGACACTATTGGCCGTGGCAATAAAAGAATGGCTGACCGTTAAAACAACATTGCCCGGCTTTGTCCCTGCAGTCAACAATGATAAATGCAGCGCTGTCGTACAGCTTGATACAGCGCAAGCATAGGATGCTCCGACGTATGAACGGAAATCGTCTTCAAAGGCCCTGACCTTCGGCCCTTGCGTCACCCATCCCGACCGAATGACCTCATTAACAGCTTGCGCTTCTTCTTCCCCTAAAAATGGTTTTGCTATTGGAATCATTTTTATCCATCCATATTTCGCTGATCGAGCCAGGCAACCAATTTTGTCAGACCGTCGGCAAGCCCGACCTCTGTGGAAAAATTGATCTTATTCTTCATCTTCCGGGTATCCGCCAAACGGCGCATGACTTCAACCTTCTTTCGATCTTCAGGAAGCGAAACATATTCCGGCTGAAGGTCAGATTGCATCACCTCAAGCAAGGCATAACACAATTGCTTTAATGATGTCTCAACCCCCGAAGCGATATTAAAAACTTCATTGCAGGCATCCGCCTGTAACGCCAAAATACTGGCCCTCGCAATATCTTCAATAAAGACAAAATCCATTGTCTGGCTGCCATCACCAAAAATCAGCGGCTGCTTCCCTTCTTTGACAAGCCTATACCACCGGATAAGAACTTCAGTATATTTTCCATGAGTGTCCATACGCGGCCCATAAATATTAAAATAACGCGCAGCATTAAAATCCAACCCATACATATGCTGGAAGGAGCGCAACATCAGTTCGTTGGCCATCTTCGCCGCCCCATACAAAGTGTAATTATTATAGGGATGGTGCTGTTCTGATGTGGGAAAAATCGCGGCCTGGCCATATATGGAAGCTGAAGACGCAAACAAAATCTTTTTGACCTGCCGGGCTACGCAGGCTTCAAGCACATTAAAAGTTCCGTCATACATTACCGTTAAAGCCTCTCGCGGCTCAGCAGCGCAATGCGTGATGCGCAAGGCCGCCAAATGAAAACAATAATCAATGCCGGCAAAAGCGTCCCGCAACAATTGTTGGTCCCTTATGTCACCTTCAACAAGCGTCACCTTTCCTGATGCCATCGCCTGTTTAATATTCTCGTGCTTCCCGCGAATAAAATTATCAACAATAACAATTTCTTTGACGTCTTCTTTTAAAAGCTGATCCGTGATGGTTGATCCGACAAAACCCGCACCTCCGGTGATAAGAACTCGTGAATTATTTAAAAACCGGCTCATTCTTTTACCTTTCGTAAAAATCGCGCGGGATTCCCCACCCAGATTTCACCCGCGGGGACATCTTTGGTCACAACACTCCCCGCCCCTATGACAGCCCCTGTGCCAATGGTTATCCCCCCTAAAATGGTGGCATTGCTTCCAATCACCGCAAAATCTTCGATCCTGGTTTCTACAAAACGGTTTCTCCAGTCTTCATCCCTCTCCATCGACCCGTCTTCTTTCACCGATCGGGGTTCATTATCATTAATAAAGACCACCCCATGCCCGACGAAACAATTATCCCCGACAGCCACCCCTTCACAGATAAACGCGTGTGAAGAAATTTTACAGTTCTTTCCAACGGCGGCATTCTTCTGTATTTCAACGAAGGCCCCGATCTTTGAGCCGTCACCAATCGAACACCCGTAAAGATTAACAAATTTTAACAACCTTACACCTTCGCCTAATTTGACGTCATCAGCTATGCTGTTGAATTGATTCATGATTTTAACCTTTCATACTCTTCATCAGTAAAACTATCTCTAAAATGTCCATACAGATCGACAGGGTCATAACCAATATCCGCCTTTGCTTCTTCATAAGATCCGATTGCATCCATCGTAACCCCTAAAATAAGATCTTTACGCAAAAATGGTTTCCTGAAAAATCTTTCCAGAACGAGTGCGATAAACCGGCACAACCAAAGCGGAACAGGAACCATCGATTTAGTCACACCAAAGGTGTGCAAAATCAACTGTGTATATTCCCACATACTCACATCTGTTGCCCCGCTGAAGTTATAGGTCTTGCCATAAGAAACAGGCTTGTTCACGACCAATGACAGGCCATTGACGATGTCACCGAGCCACACAGGCCGTTTGCGGGCCGATAAAGAGCCGACCGTCGGGGCGATAACGGAAAATTTCTTTAAACTTTTCAAATAAATAATCAATTCTTCACTTCCCCCGCCACCGTAGAGAAGCGTCGGCCGAATGATAGTAAATTTTGTCCGGCCCCCGGCCTGCATGAGAGCTTCCGCCGCCTTTTTGGTCTTGCCATAGGCGGTGCACTCTTGATAGTTAGCTGCTGCCGCGGACAAATAAATGAAATGATTGACTTTTTCATCAACCGCCGTATCAACGACATTTTTGGTCCCATCATAATTGATCCTGCGCATCAAATCAGGGTTGAGTGAAACCTTGACCGCTGCCAGATGAATAACAGTCTTAATTCCTTTAAATGCCGCTTTCAAAGTTTCTTTCCTGGTAATATCTCCCTTAACGATCTCACATTTTATCCCTTCAAGGCGGTCAATATGGGGATCCTCATCAACTACCATCGCCCTGACCTTATGGCCGTCTTTAACAAGCTGCTGTACCAATGGGCATCCTATGTACCCTGTTGCCCCGGTCACAAGAATCATATATTTACTTCCTTTTTAGTTTAGTGAAATTAACAGAAACTATCCCTAACATTCCGTAAAAAAAAGTATTAAAGGTGAATATTAAAAAACCTCCCAAAAAAGCGTGCTCAGCCGCAAGCCCTTTTTGAAGATAAAGAAAGACACTCGTCCCTTCCCTTAATCCCAGGCCGCCAATCGTTACGGGAACGGCATTCGTCAACATAACGATGGGATGAATAAACAAAACATCAATGAGCTTTGTTTCAGCAAAAGCGCTAAGCAGAAAAAACTCCTCATAAACACAGATGATATATGATAGCAAAGTCAATAGAGCATTAAAAATGATTTTTGGCCGCGGCACTCTGGAAATCGCCTTAAAAAATTTTTGAAACTTATCGCTGAATGGCAAGCCCCCGGCTTTTTCTGAATTAAAAAAATAATGTATCCGGCGTAACGAAAACAGGAGCAAGATCGCTCCCGGGACAAAACCGGCAAATATGAAAATATTGATTTGATTGGGAAACAAAAAACACATCCCGCATAAAGCCATCCCGAAAACAACGACCAAATCAATAAACTTGTCGAGAAAGAAAAAACCGCTTGCCTGTGCTTTTTGCTCCAATTCCAAATTATGAATACGGGTTATCTCCCCAACGCGCCCCGGCGTCAATATCCCCACACCTAAACCAAAACAATAAGAAGAAAAAACACGGGAAAATTTTAATCCTTTTTGGGAAATACACAGAAACCCATACCATTTAAACACCCGTATCGTAATAAAAACAAACGCCCCCATCACAGCAAAAATCAAATACATGGCATCCGCGGACTTGAGGGATTCAAAAAGCAATAGAAAGTCAAGTTTGTTTGATATCAATAAAAGCAGGCATACACTGCCCACCATCTTAACAAGCAGCCCTGTGATTTTCTTGCGGCCTCGATTTTCGTTTTTTGCTTCCAATAAATATCTTCCTGTTACAAAAATGGTGTTACCTATTCAAGCATTCTTCCTTCTTCAAATTGCGTTCGCATGAAAGCCTTTACCTTCTGCAAAACCCCATCCATATTGATATAATCCCAATGTCCATTGCGCCCCAGGAGATAAATATGCTCTTGCTGCAAAATATCTGTCAACGCGTTTTTGACCTTTTGCACCCCTACTGTTGGTATAGGATACGTATGGGGAACAAACCGCAATTCTACGGCAGCGATATCATCTTCTTTCTCAATGATACGGCATCGCAGCAGATCCTCAATAACCCGAGCCTTAATATCCTCTTCATTCAAACTCGTATAATGACCCTTATTCGTGATTTCCGCTACCATGGCAGGCAAAAACTTTTCACTGAAATTCCGCATCATGGTAATACGATAGAATATTTCGTCTTCTTTGAAAAAACCCCAATGGCACTGTCGCATGACATTGAAAGCGCATCCCTCTTTAAGGCCGATCATGACAAAATGGGTGTCATTCCATTTCAAGACATCATACTCTCTTTCCACGGCAGGATTTTCAATTATTTTTAACAATTCCACCAGGGGCATTGTCGAAACAATTCGGTCAACCTCCTCAACCTGGCCATTCTCACAAACTATACGCCATTTTTCTTCTGCTTTTTCTAATTCCACAACCGCACTATCGCACCTGATCTGATTTAGAAAACTTCTGGCTGTTTCATCCACAAAGGCTTGTATGCCGTCCAGCGGATAAATAAACTTAGCCTGATAACGCCGCCCTACAACTTTTTTCCCCAAAGCTGCCAGCAGAAAGTCCTTAACCGGGGCGGGCGTGATTTTCGCGCTAACCAAATCCATGGATATATATTCTAAATCACAATTCCAAATCTTATTGTTATAGGGCGTCATAAAATGCTTCGCGATGCCGTAGCCCAGGCAATTATCAATCCAATCCTTAAGATGAGCAAAATCCTTACGCCCTTTCATTCGTGTCTTAATATAACCATGTACGCATTCCATACGATGATTAAGCGGCAGGTCACGCACCCCCTCTTCAAAGGGATAATCAACTAAATAAAACTTATTATTCTCGGTGTGATAAATGCGAACATCCCGCCGGGAATGCTGGTATTTTAACGGCAATGACAAATAGTGATCAGTAATGTTTTTATCCTTGCTGTACATAGCATGCACGCCTAAATCCCAGTAATAGTCACCTGTCTTAATCGTCCTCGCCAGGCCGCCGATCTGAGCTTCCTTTTCAAAGATGACAAAATCTATCCCCCTCCGCCTGAGGCATCGCCCCAACTCGAGCCCTGTTAAACCCGCGCCAAGAATTCCGATTTTCATTTAACTTTAATCCCGCTATATTCTTTTTTTATATCTCTCAGGTTCCCAATCAATCCCATGATGATACCGGGTAATTTATTGAGATGAAAGATACTCGTATTCCCGCTGGCCCTCGGATAATGCCTTACGGGAACCTCTTTGATTTTATATCCCGACAAATAAGAACGTATGATGAATTCAGACATGACACAATATTTCATAAGATGAACTTGCGGTAAAATATCTTCGATAACTGTTTTACGAATAAGCTTAAACCCTGAATCGACGTCCTTGATATTCAGGCCGAACATGGCCCTGATCAGCGTATTATAAACATTCGCTATGAAGACGCGATGCCGGGGATCCCTTCGCGGGCTTTTACAGCCACTGACAATATCGAACCCATCGCTTTCTTCCATCATCATCAGGATATCTTGGGGGTCATGTTGCCCGTCGGAGTCGCTAAAAAACACCCATTCCGTTTCAGAATAAGCTAATGCATCTTTAAAGGCCTTTGTATATCCCTTACGATCCCTGCCGCTGATCAGTTCAAAATCCATCTCAATTTTCAATTCCTGAAGGATGTCCTTCGTGCCGTCAGTACTGCCGTCCTCCGCAATAATCAATTTTATATTCGGGCGCTTGAGTATTATTCCTTCGTAATACTGGCGTATGACCTGCGCGATAGATTCGGCTTCATTATAGACCGGCATAATGATGGATAGTTCTTTTATCATACAATTTTTATCTTTACGAATTTAAAAGGGTCCCATTTGAAAAGGATTAAAAAAATAATAAACAAAATTGAAACGACAGCTCCCTGGATCATATACATCTGATTATTCATCCAAGGGCCATAATTCATAAAATAGTTTTGCTGCGGGAACACCAAGGCACCTCCATCCCACGGTCGGCTGTGAATAGTCAGCCATGCCTTAGACCCAAATAATGATACCAACGTTAAAAACCACAAATAAGCCCTGGGCCATTCAAAATCATCTAATGCCTTTATTAAGAACGGGATGAAAATAGGGTAAAAATTTATCATCCGTCTCGACTCACTATGCAAACTTAATATGATGCATAAAACACAACACATGACCAGTCCTAAACCCTGCTTTTGAATAATTCGGACCGTGCGTTTCCAAAACAGCACAAAGAATATGATAAAGGGGCCATAAAAAATAATATGCGACAGCAAAAACAGTAAAGGCTGCATAATGCCGCCCCCTAAAGTGTCTTTCACAACCTGACTGAGAGTCATCATCGTTTCCCGACGGCCAGATATATTCGAAAGGAAAAACTTAATCCCGGAAATCGCAGCAATAAGTATGAAAGGCCTTAAAAAAGACATATTTTGGAAGATGTACTTTGGTTGAAATATT
This sequence comes from Candidatus Omnitrophota bacterium, assembly GCA_023139575.1. Lineage (GTDB taxonomy): Bacteria > Omnitrophota > Gorgyraeia > Zapsychrales > JANLHA01 > JAGLNJ01. Next base: position 16,623 of record JAGLNJ010000123.1, read on the forward strand.
TTCTTGCTATTCAAAAGAATTGATAAAGCAAAAAAAAGATAAATCACAACCAAGGCGATGCTTACGTTTAAAAGGGCCAAATTCGGACGATTGGTCCCTGTTGAGAAAAGATGCGTCATAAATGACAACACCGCCCGCTCTCCGGTATACCAATAGATGGTTTTATAAGTAATAGCTCCCGCCACCCCTAAAGCAATCAAATAATTCAGAAAGAATCTCGCCGGTTTTTCTTTTCCACCTCCATGCCGCTCCTTGGGGAATGCCACCAGCAAAATCGCGATATAGGGCAAAATCGGCCAACAAAACGCGGCTATCAAAGAAGTAATATAAATTCCCAAAAAATTATCTTTTAAATAAAAATAAATAAGCGAGAAACCCATACAAAAGGCATAATAATCTGTAGCAATTGGGCAATAAGGAGCCTGCTTCAAAATGGGATAATTGAGAAATAACGCTATAAATCCAAGCCATTTCCCCGTATTGCTGATTTGCAGAAGCCTGACCAATTGACACCAGAACCATCCGCTTAGAGTCAGCAGGGCAACAGTACAGAGACCAAACGCCCTGAATATCATCTCATCAGTATGGGGAAGTTGGAACAGCTTCAGACCATAATAGACCGAGAACATGGGCAAAGATCTTTGCATGCGGAAGCTGCTTTGCCTCTTGAAAATAATTTCTCCGGGAAAATCCCGTGCCAGGTTGCGATAGACTAACTCATCCCCGAACAGGCCGATTTCAGCAATTTTTTCTCCGAAAAAGAATCCTGATAACGAAATTATAAAAACTAAAAGAATCACTGCCGCATCACGCGACAATTTCTCTTTCAGGCTTTTTTTTAGAAAATCACTTATCTTTTGAAACCACATCATTTTTGATTCAACATAAATAGAATAATTG
>JAGLNJ010000124.1 GCA_023139575.1 Candidatus Omnitrophota bacterium
TCCTGCGTATGACTTTAAAATGAAAAGGATCCCATTTAAACATCACGAGAAGGATGACAAAAAAGATAACTACAACCACTCCCTGGAGCTGGTACATTTGCTCATTCATCCAAGGGCCGTAATTCATAAAATAATTCTGTTTAGGAAAGGTGAGAGAATTCCCGTCCCAGGATTTATCATGAACAGTTAGCCAAAACTTTGAAGCAAACAGCGATAAAAATGTCAGAAACCAATAATAAAAATTTGGCCAGCGCATATTATCCAGGCCTTTAATTAAAAACGGGATAATAAAAGGATAAAAGCTGATGATCTTACGCGATTCACTGTTCAGGCTTAAAACGACACAAATCGCACAGCAGATAATTAATCCCAGGCCCTGTTTGTGAATGAGGCGAGCGGTTTGCCCCCAGAACAAAATCAAAAGCATGATAAAAGGCCCATAGAAAACTATATGAGACAATAAGAATAGCATGGGTGCCATGACACTTGTCCCTAATGTGTCTTTTAAAAGGTACATGAAAGAATAAACCGAATATTTCTTCACGGAGACATGATATAAAAAGAATCTGATCCCGAATAAGAATAAAATAAGTATGGACGGCCTTAAGAATAAAATATTTTTCTTCAAATATTGAAAACTGAATATTTTCTTAGTGTTCAGAAGAATAGCTAAGCCGGCAAAAACATAAATCATGCTTAAACCCATACTGTATTTTAAAAGCGGCATAACAGGGTGGCTTGTGCCCGTAGAAAATACCCCCGTCTGAAAGGCCGTCTCAGCCACTTCTTCCCCAAACCAATATTGAACTCGGCACAAAAAATACCCCGCTATAACCATCGACACCAAATAATTAAGAAAAAATTTTGCCGGTTTATGCTCCCCCTCCCCGTTTCTCTCTTTAGGAAAAGCACAAAGAATAACAGCAATATATGTTAAAGCAGGCCAACAAAACGCCGCGAACAATGAACTGATATAAATACCGGTAAAATTATCCTTCAAATAGAAATAGAGCAATAAAAATCCAAGAAGAAAAGCGAAATAATCCGTTGACACAGGGTTATAAAACGCCTGTTTTAAAATCGGATAATTAAGAAAAAACGCCGCAAAACCAAGCCATTTCCCCAACTGACTGATCTGTAGAAGCTTTGCGATACGGCACCACATCCAGGCGCTGAGCGTTATGACAACGACTGAACATACACCAAAAGCAAAAATTAATGTTTGATCACTGTGAGGTTGGTTAAAAAACTTTACACCGTAATAAACTAAAAATGAGGGCAGTATCCGTTGAAGACGAAAATTCTTATGCCCCTTTTCGAAAATTTCTCCTGGAAAGTCCCGTGCGATATCGCGATAGGTTAATTCATCCCCGAAAATGCCGATTTCCAAGATCTTTTCTCCCCGGAAAAGGCTTAAAACGGCAATAATAAAAACCAGACCAATTAAAACCGCATCGTGGGAAAATCTATTTTTGAGAAAATCATTCGAAAAATTCTTCATCTTTTGCAGGCACATAAATATTTATTTAAAAAAGAGAAACTTGTATGGATTAAAGTTTAATTAAAGCACCTTTAGCGTGAAGAGATTCTGTAGTCGCTTCCAGCATCTTGACCACCTGAAGACCTGATACCCCATCATTGAACGGTTTCTCGCCTTTTTCCAGACACTGCGCAAAATATTGGAGCTCTCTTTTCAAGGCTTCAGCGTGATCCAAACGTGGGGCCCACATATCCCCTGCTCGATAATCAACTAATAAACGATAAAGGCCTTCCTTATTCTCGACCGAAACACCCCGGTCGTATATTTTGATCTTCTCATCTGACTGCAGGTCATCCCAAACAAGCATCTTCTTCTCCCCACCGATTAAAGTCGTACGGATCTTCACCGGAGAAAGCCAATTGACATTAATATGCACAATGAGACTGTTCTCAAAAAAGACCGTTATATAGGCAATATTCTCCTGCCCCGAACCCGTATGATCCCTCCCATGAGCGGCAAGGGCAACGGGTTTGTTCTGGATGATATAATTTATGATCGAGAAATCATGCGGGGCCAAATCCCAGATAACATTAACATCTTGCTGGAAAAGACCTAAACTCACCCGGGTGGCATCGTAATAATACAAAGCACCCAATGTGTTTTCATCAATAATTTCTTTTATCTTTCTTACCGCTCCCGTAAACAAAAAAGTATGATCGACCATAATAATGAGGCCTTTTTGTTCCGCAATTTGAATCAGCTCTTCTGCTTCCTTGCTGGTTTGGGTAAACGGCTTCTCAATAAAAATATTCTTATTGTTCTCTAAAGCTTGCCTGGCAAGTTTGTAGTGAGTCGATACCGGCGTCACAATAGCCACAGCATCTATCTGTGGACTATGAAATATATCATCCTCAGATTGTGTCATCTCCAAGTAAGGGTAATACTCTTTAGCCCGGTCTAAGGCTTCCGGATTACTATCGCATAAAATAACCACATTTGTCTCATGAATTGACATGAGATTGCGCACCACATTGGGCCCCCAATATCCATATCCGATTACGCCAATATTTTTCATTTTTCTCCTCTGGTAAAAATATTTTGATCGCAAATTGTCTGCATTTTAAAAGACACTTTATTATTCAAAAATTTTATCAAATATAGTATCTATTAATTCCCGGCCTGGAGACTGCCCCTCCGGGCTCTCTTCCCCATTGTCAAGCACCTTATCCAGCAGCCGGTACAACTCTTCCCTCCCCTTTGATACGACCATGGTCTTACTCAAATAGGCCAAATCCGGCTTGGGCCTGTAATCCTGCAGGTAACCGCTATAAAGTTCTAAGGGTATCTTTATCCGCCCTTGCTCTAATAAATATCCCATTTCGGGAGCCCCGTCGACCATGCTTTGCGACAATTCTGTTGACATATATAGAACCATTTGCCAATCCAAATGCTGATCAAGAGTTATTGTCCCTTTACCTGAAAGGACAAAATCATCGGCATCAAATTCCACTCGGGCAACATTGATTTTGTTGTCTTCCAGCAAAATATCAGCGGATATCTCCTGGAAAGACGTGCTTTCTCTTTTTAATAATTCTTTGTATCGGTCCGGGAGCTCTCTATCCACTAAGTCATTAACTAAATTCGGCAGCAGTGGAATCTGGCTTAAGATAATTTCCAAAACGTTGGTATGCTCCAGCAACCCCTGGTCAACCCGCAAAGAGCCGCCTCCTGTTAAAGATTTTGTCATATCCTTCGGGACAAGACTTCCCTGAAAATTAAAGGCGCTGTTAAATAAACCTCGCATCTTAAAATCTTTACTGAACTCCGGTATCAGATTGGCAAGTTGCAGGTCCTGCGCATTAAATGATATCTGAAAATTCTTTTGGGCAAGATAATGTTCTAATTGAGCTTCTCCTTTAATAAATCCATCGCTGATCTTTGCCGAATATTTTATCCTGCCGATATCCCGCTCATCCATCTCAATGGCAATCTGAACATCATTGATAGCCGCATCGGCAACCGCAAGGTAGATTTCGTCAACATTGATATTACCGGTAAGGGCTAACATCAAGACGCCTTCTTTCCCCACTACCATTTGCCCCATTACAAAATCAACAGCCCCATTAAGATCTTTATTTTTTATCGCAGCATCTATTTGAGGAAATAACCGCTGCAGTTCAGCCATATCCCATTGCTTAAAATCAGTTTGAATAGTAACATCGTCAAAACGGGCCTGTTCTTCATTAACATCCAGACGTGCCCGCCCCTTTATTTGGATATTGGAGCCCTTTTTACCAAAAAGGCGGCAGGCTAATTGAAAATCAAAGGGATCGCTCAAAGACACATCATGCAACTTAAAATCAATCGCCGACACTTCGACCTTAAACCCGCTATGATCTTCAAATTTTAAAACCCCTTTATTCACATGAATTGATTTGATCAACATACCGGGGAATTCTCTCAGGTGTCCTTGTTGACCGCCTTCCTTTTTTAATTCGATGGTTTCCCCGTCTTCCTCAATTTCAATTTGCTTAAAAGGAAAGTCCTGAATATTCAATAAACCTTGGTCATTCTTAACAATTGATAATCGGGGTTTATCGATAGCCAGACTGGCAGTAATGCGGCGTTCTTTTAAAAATTTTATGACGTCTAAATCAAGGCGGACTCTATCGACTTCCAAAAAAGTCGCCTCGGCGTATCGCGGATCATCTGCAATCACCACCCCTAAGATATCCACTATCAGCCCTTTTGTCAGTGTGAACGAAAGCTTGAATTTCTCGATCGATACCGCCCTTGCGGTCATCGCGCTTAACTCATTGACAACCTGATCCTTAATGCGATTCATGTCAAAAACTTGAAGAAACAAGAACATCACTATAATGATAAAGATAAGAAAGATCACGATCGATCCCACTAATGTCTTAACAATCTTCATAAAACCCTCATTTTTTGGTGCCGCTTCCCTTATTGTCCATCCCTGATATACGCTGAAAAAGTGAGGCCTCTTCGCCTTCTTCATTGATTATTTGAGATACATTTTCTAAAAAATTACCATTCTCCTCGCCCAAACCCTGTGACAACTGTTTTAGGTGCAAATAATTGTCTCTTAACTGCTGCAAACTTCTTTTTTCCTCTTCAACTAAAACCTTTAGCCGAACGGCATAATCACTTAACTCCCCCCAGGGATACTCTTGGATAAGCTGGGCTGTTTCGGCCATCTTTTTAATATATCTATGGGCAACCATTTCCATACGCCGGTGGTTTAAGTCTACAGCCGATAAAAAACGCTCTCGTTTTTCATTTAATCCGCCATAAAGTCCAGAAAGATCGTTGAAACTTTCATGTGTTACCTGCGCAGAACTCTGAACGAGCATCCGGAATTGGTGAACTATCTGCATATCAGCTTCTTCAATCTGCCCAAAATTAAGGATGTAGGTATCCTGCAAAATGCTATACTCTTTTTTTACACGACCGGCATGACTATGCAGTTCATTTAAGACCATCAAGTAACGGCGAAAATTACTTTTGAGGATTTTCCCCGCTATGCTGTTTATCTCTCTTACTTTGGTCTGAAGGCAAAATTCAATCCTCCGGCAACCTTCCTGAACCTCTTT
>JAGLNJ010000125.1 GCA_023139575.1 Candidatus Omnitrophota bacterium
GGATGGTCATCTTTAATAAAATAAATATCGTCGACACTTAACCCCGGGATTAGTCCCTGCTGGTTAATTTTATCAACGACCTCCTGAATGAGTAATTGATTTTCATCCACAGGCTCAAAAGACAAAGCTGCCTGGCGAAAAATAGCCTTCAACCGGGACGGTTTGTCTTGATTTTCTACTGAGCTTAAAATTCCGATTTCATTATTAATTTTACGAATCCACCCATCGGGCGTGTCAGGCGCAGGAAAAACAGTCATACCTCTGGCAACTGAGTACAATCTACTTTCTAAATCTTTTAACGACATGTAGGAAAAGTCCTCGATTCTCATTTCTTCAGTTTTGGCAATCCGTGTTACCTTTAAGGCTTCCCGTACCAATTCAGGCAGTCGGTCAAGAATATTTTCCGGTTCAGGTTCTTTCTTAACAAAACTTAAACTTTTCAGCATCTCGAGCGACTCACCTAATTCCCGTGATTCTTGTTCAAACTTCCCTCTCCATCTCTTTCGTGAGGCATCAGGGAGTTTCTCTAATAAAGCACCAAATGCTTGGCCTTCATTACCTCCATAAACAATTGAGGGAACTGCCCGCGCTAATCCGTATGTCCTCCATCCTTTTTTACCTGGGGTATCCCATCTTTCCGCCGTTTCACTCAAAACGTTATCCATCAATTTATTATTGTTCGACCCGGCTTTTTGTAATAATTCTAAATCTTCGGCGTCTATAACTAAGAAGGGAACCTTTTTTTTAATGCCTTGTGAAACCCTTCTAATTAACCGGTCGACTAATGATGGCCGCTTCTTATCTATTGAAATTACTTGTGTCGTAATATAGAAAACAGACCTTTCGACCTTACGCAATAGGCCTCTTTTCTTAACAAGATTAATCTCTGGAGCTTTTTCATCTAACTGCTTGCTGTAAATATTTCTAATACTCTCTCTTAATTCAGGCGCTGCTATGATTTTTAACTTTTTAGCTTCTTCTGACCAGAGATATAAATCATCTTTAAACTCCGTGACCGAATGGGCTAGCGCATTTAAACTAACTTTCGCAATGGCCTGACTGTATATTGCCTTCAAATCAATTCCGTACTCATCTTCTAAGACTTCATTATTTTCATCTCTTAAGTCCACATAAAGAAAAGATGGATCAGCCATCTCCTCGGGAGCAGTACTCATCATGGCTGAATCACTATCAACATTACCCATCCTCATTCTCACCATTGACAAGTCATTTAACTCTGACAGCTGAGAGTTGTCTCCTGTACTTTCAATCTTCCCTCTCCAATCTTTTTCAACTCCGCCAGAAAAATATTTTCTTGGAATAATCTCTTGTGTGCTCTCGTCATAATCTTCTTTAATAAAATCGTAGACACCTCTTTTAAAGGCTTCAACATACCGCTCGTAAATCTTCTGATTAATCTCCTTATCCTCAGTATCAATACCGACTGTTTTATTTTTATTAATGTAAATCTGTTCTAATATGCTTCCTTGAACATTCTGCTTATACCATGTTGCCAGAATGACGGAATTTGTTATCTGCCGCAAACTAGCGAATGACCTTCCTTCATTAACCTCTCTTTCAATTTCCGGAATAATAATTTCCCGGATAACTTCAGATGAAACCGCATTTATTTGTGTTAAATCTTCCTTAGTCGCATCTCCCAGCCCGTGTTTTGTATTACCCTCATTAGCTTCTAACGCGAGATAATCCTCTTCTAACATGACTTTCAAATGGCTTTCAACCACAAAGACACTATTACTATTTTCGTAAATAACCGCTTTTTCCGGCACAATCCAAACCTTGTTAAAAGTATTCATCGGGATTTCGGTTGTGCTATATTTTTCCTGTGCTTTTTTATAAACTCTATTCCAAAAATCCTTCCCTGGTTCATCTTCAGGATACATTAATGAGGCAGTGAGCTGTTTTAACATATAATCCTGCGCCAACAAATCTCTTCCCATTTCAGTATTACCAAACCCTTTCGGGATGATGCGATCTTTTTCATAAGGCGAAAGATTGACCCACATTTCATCTTCTGGCACAGTTAAGGCCGCCATGAAATATTTGATCAGTTTCAAAGCCTCATTCTTTAATTTATTGTCTTTAAGCGCGTCATCACCCGGGTGAATAATAAAATTAAACAGGAAGGGGTCATTTGGATGAATTATAATTCCTTTAATGAGCACAGGATTAAAAGAAGGGCTTACCGGAACCATCGTTCCCGGTTGCGGCAGGTTAAGCACCCTTTGTGCCTGAACATTCGGCGCAGTAACTATCACTGAAAAAAAGAATATCCCCGTGATAAAAATTGCTGAGAACCTTCTAAAACGCCCAGCCTTTTTATAATAAAATAGAATTTTCATAATTTACAATTGTTGAAAATATTTATATTACATCGCCGGTGGAGCGAATTCCTGAAAAAGTTTCGGCGAGCGTTATCGTCGAAATGCCGCCTGGTTTCTGGCTATATTCTCTGCCGGATCAGCAAGCCCTAACAACAACGGGACATTGATCGGGGCTACGTTTAGAATCACCGGGATCAATCCTTCAATATGGATATCACCTGTTATTTGCTGAGATAATGGCAACGGCACACCCTGACCGTCACGCTTGATCTGAAGATCCAATAACCCGGCGTTTAGGTCGATACCTCCCGGGGCATTTTCTCCCTTAACGGCCGAAGACATCGCATTGTCACTCTTTACCGGCCTGATTATGCGCCTCCTTGAATCAACGAGCTGTTTTTTAATTATTTTAAGATGATTGGCAAAGTTTGCCGTAAATTTGCTCCCGACACTTCCCTGCAATTGATTATCTATAAAATCCCCAACTCTCTTTATCATTGACTCAGTAGCAACAACAACATCTTGCGCGCTATCAGCCAATCGAATATCCACTCTTGCCCGCGCGAATATCTTTTCCAATTCCAATGGCAGATGGCCCAAATCAACGGAAGTACGCCCACGCATCCCACCATCGAGGTATTCCCGTAATATATTCATTATTTTTTCTACAGAACATTCTCCTTCACACAGGCGATCTTGATCGTAACTACGAGGATCGCTCAAAAAGTAGTGCAGTTCTTTCTCAAATGACAACAAGAATCCAATCATCGCATTTTCGATATCTATGCATCGACCCTCTCTGGCAAGCAATAAGTGCCTTATAAATGCTTGCGTTTTACTGTCATCTGTCTTAAAATCTTTTTCCTCGGGATATTTGTCTTCATAATCAATATCAAGTATTTGTTTCAAATAGAGGTCAAAATATTCTTGCCTCCTTTGAGCTAATTCATCTTTAATTGAATTTGCTTCCGTTATTTTCAAGGTTTGCGCATCAGCCTGTTTATCCACCAATTGTAAAGCCATCGCAAAGGCAACACGTCCCATTCCGATTGTTTCCGCGATTGAATCTTGTAATATTACAATATCTTTCGCGCCATCAAATAATCTCACGAGGTTTTCACTAACAACATCAGAGAAATCAAAACTATCAGCCGCTGTTCTCATTAATATTTTCACCATCGATTTTTTGACCTTGTCTATTTCCACATCTGAGATTGACACTTGATTTGACCCGGCTTCTTCCAAAAAAACTCGAATCCTTTTATCTTTGCCTTTACCAGAAAGCTCCGCCCGCACCGGGCTGGATTGTTTCCCCGGCAGGCCTTTATGAACCACTAAACTATCCGCCCTTAAAGCACTTAAAGGTGCACTCACAACAATACCTCCTGAAAAATACTTGCGCGGGATGACACGTGCTATGTTTTGATCATAATCTTCCCTTATATAATTAAAAACACCCTGCTTAAAGGCTGCAAGGTACTGCCCATATATCTTTTGCTTGATTTCCTTATCAGCCACATCAATACCCTTGATTTTATTGAGGTCAACATACACCTGCCCCAATAAACTCTCCTTGAGGCTCTTTTTATACCAAGTCGCTAAAATCATGGAATGAAAAATCTGCCGCAATTTGGCAAAATTTTTACCCTCATTGACTTCGCGCTCAATTTCCGGCAAAATAATTTCTCTCACAATCTTTGTTGAAATAGAAGATTGATTATTTGTTTTGCTTAACCTATTTTCTATTTTTTCTTCTGGATTTTTGTTTCCCTTCTTCCGCGCACCCGTCTCCCTGCCCAAAGAATGATAATCAGCTTCAAGCATGACCTTCAAATGCTTTTTGGTCACAAAGACCTTGCCCTCATATTCATAAACCTCAGCCTCATCCGGAATAATCCACACCTTATGAAAGGTGTTCATCGGAATCCTGCTGGCACCAAACTTCTCACCGGCCTGCTTGCGTACCCGTTTCCAGAAGTCCGCGCCCAAGTCTTCTTCTGGATACATTAAAGAGGCGGTCAATTGCTTTAACATGTAATCCTGCGCCAGCATATCCACGCCCATTTCCGTGACACCAAGGCTCTCAGGGATAACCCGCCCTTCCTCATACGGAGATAAGTTCACCCACATCTCTTCCTCTGGAATTGTTAAAGAAGCCAGAAAATATTTAACCAATTTTATTGCCTCACGCTTAAAAGCTTCCCCTTCAAATTCAGTATCACCCGTATTCACAATAAAATCGAATAGTAAAGGATTTTCCGGATGAAGAATCATTCCGCGGATAACAGGGGGGGCAAATCCTGCCGTGACCTTAACCATCACACCCGGAGCCGGCAAGCCCCAAATCCCTCCTCTTTGACTGGCGGCTTGTACTGCCTGGGCCGGGAGTACAGCTTCAGTCAATAAAGTAATAGAAATAAAGCCGTACATAAGAAACAAAAACCATTTATTAGGCTGTTTTTTTAAAATTTCCATCATGCCGCAATCATATTTTTGACATTGTTATTCTGAATATTATTTTTATACAAAGACTTGTCTCTCCAAATAACACATAATTTTAATGAAAGCGCTTACATTCAAAGATAACATTATAAGAAGGGTTTGTCAAGATATCCAGTTAGATGGGATAGAAATGTTAAAAAAAGATTAAACTAGGCGGTTATATTTATAGCAGATTTACGGTCAACAAGCTGAACAGGCAAAGTTAGAATTCCCCTAAAAGGCTTTTTTGAAGTATTATTCTGCAGATAATTTACAAGAAGCTTCGTCCCTTCTGTTGCCAAATCGTAAATTGGAACACGTATGGTCGTTAACGGCGGATCAAATTTTGCGGCCTCGATTTCGTCATCAAATCCGATAACAGATATATCGTCTGGGCAAGATATTCCGATCTCTTTAAGCCTTCGAATTGCCCCAAACGCCATCTGATCATTACAAGCAAATATCGCAGTAATCTTTGGGTCTACTTTTAGTATTTTCTCAATTTCTCCATAGGCCACATGCTCTAGATAGTCAGCTTTTACAATCAAATCGGATTTAATTACAATGCCTTTCTTTTTTAAAAATGCCCTGAACCCATTGATCCTGTACTTATTATCAATTGACCAATCGGGCCCAGATAATACCGCTATACGCCTATGGCCCGAAGAATACAAGTGATTGGCGGCAATTTGGCCTCCCAAATAATGATCGACGCCCACAAATTGGGCTTTTATAGTTTTATCAATATCATTGATAATCACACATGGAACATTCATTTTCCCTATGATAGATTTATCGTTAAAATATTTGAACCAATGCGTTATAAGCAGACCATCCACCCGTTCACCGGCTTTAAAATCATAATTATCCCATTTACCCTTTTCCTCTTTTAACAGAAGCATTTTAAATTGATAACCGGTTTCATAAAGACAATTGGACACTCCTGCAAGAATATGATTGTAATAATTACTATAGAAAATCCCCGGCAGATAAGGAAAAACCAATCCAATTGTCTTTGTGGAAGCCAGGGTCAAATTTTTTGCCGCTAAATTTGGTGTATAACCATATTTATGAATTAATTTATCTATCTTTTTTAAGGTGCCAGAGGCAACCCTCTTGCGAGTCTCAGGATTTATAGCCCGAGAAATAGTGGCTATAGATACCCCGACTTTTTGGGCAATTTTATAAATATTCAGCTTTTCTGTTTTCATAATAAATAATCCAATATTTGTAACCGCTTACATACTCAAGTATACAACTTTCCTCGTTTATGTCAATGAGTCAACCGGATTCCGCGTAAAATTCCGGCAATTATATAACTATAAACGGAAAAAGGGGTTGGAAAAAAATCATGCTTTCCGGGCGAGAATTTAACCCGAACTTTTTACGGGATTCTCTTCTATTTCGGGATCAACAAAAACAGAAAAAGCCTCGTTTCACGCTGGTCTATCCTGTTGCAAATCAATAGGAAATAAAAAATGATGGGATTATTCAGAGGAGATAAATTACTTTTGGAAGTATCAGATGCCATCCGTTATTATGTAAAAACAGGTTTAATCTATCCGGCCATTGTAAGTCCTCAAAAACGCAAAGCTTTGTTTTCCCCCGCCGCAACATTGGTTTTACAAAATATAAAAAATGGGGAGTTACGCAGTCACAACAGACATGTCGCAAAGACACATCGTCACATGGCCACAAAAAAAACAAATCCTTTTTTGTGGCCATGCGCCAAAAAACCCGGGACAGTGACCTTAGGTGGCTGTCCCGGGTTTTTTATATTTCTGTGACTGTGTGTCCCGGTAACTTTATATCCTGTTATAAATAAACGACGGTATAGAAAAACTGCGGTTATTGAGGATCGCCCCGATCATATTGACCTTCTGCTCTTTCAATGGCGCAAAGGCGATATCCAGAACATGGCGGCGTGAACGGCTTTCCGAAACCACGATGATCGTTCCATCCACGTAAGAAGAGATGATAACCGCATCTTTGTGCCTTTTCAGATCAGCCACATCAATAAGGATAAGATCATAAAGATCCTTGGCCTCATCAATAACTTTTTTCATTTGATCGGAATCAAGATATTTAGAAAGATTGCCGTTGGCCTTACCGGGAAGCAACACGGACAGATTCGAGGTGATTTCCTGAATGGCCGAGCTCAATTTGGTATTGCTGATCAAAAGGTCAGCAAGGCCTTTTGAAACCTCAGATTTTGACTTAAAAATCTTCTCCTGAGACGGCGAAATGAAGTTGGCGTCGATGATCAGCACACGCAAACCGAAATTCTCCGCCAGATAATAGCCAAGGTTAGAAATAACCGTGCTGACGCCTTCACCGGCTTCAGCCCCGGTGAAAAGAATCGTCTTGATGGCCTTCTTGACCGGTTTGGGTTTTGCATCCTTTTTCTTGGCCTCCTCCATATCCGTCTGGGCCTTGATGTGTTTATTCATCCACATCGTTTCTTTGACCAGCGTGCTGGCTGCCCCGCCGTCAGCAGCTTCATCTTTTTGGCGTATCTGCAGACGAACCTGATCTGCCAGATGATGGTAAGACCCCACATAAGCCGAACGGTTATTCGACAAGCGGCGGTAATCTTTCAGGAAAAGTTTCTGCATAACACCTTTACGCGGAATGGATCCGAGCATCGGAACAGAAAGCAAGTCCTCCAACTCCTTAGGAGTCTTAACAGTCTGATCGGCATATTCAAAAATAAAGGCCAGCATGATACTTAAAAACATGCTCATGAATAAGGCCAATACCAAAATGATCGAATTTGATTGCCCGGTAGGCATAAACGCCGCCATAGCCTCCTCGGCGACTTTCACCTTTAACGTCCCGATCGCGGAAATCTCTCCTTCGGGATCATACAAAAGATTCTTTTTTATGACCTTGATGGTGTCCATGATTTGACGGACGGCCGGATGCTTAGCACCATAAGTTAATTGCTGTTCCGACAAATCCTGCTGCAGTTCGATAATCATATAGGCGCGGCTGACGACATTGGCGATCGTAGCAGCCATATCCGGACTAAAATCACTCACATGAATAGTAAAAAGATTGGTGTCCCGTATGGGCTCAACCGAAATTTTTCCGCGCATCATGTCAACAGCGCGGCGGAAAAGAAAGGCATCCCGGGAGGTCTCATCCATGGCGGCGATTTTTTCTTTCAAGGACTGGGTCTGCTGGCCGATCATAGTCTGCTTTAAAGGCGTGGCGTATTCTTTTTCATAATCAACCGCCGCATTCTGATAGTCCAAAACTTCAACCGCCAATTCAAGGACAGGAATGGACTTAACGATTTCCGCGCGCGTTAACCCTTCCTCAACGCTCTTGACCTTCTCCCCGGTCATAAGCATCTTCACGCTGGATTCATAGACCGGCGTCTTTAATTGCAATCCAATATATACGATTATCATGACGGAAAAAAAAGATGTCACGACCACCGCTTTTTGCCGGAACAAAACGCGCACGTAATCACGCAATGTTGATGTCCCTTGAATGGATGTTTTTTCCATTATTATCCTCCCTGATTAAACCCGCTCACCACCCTGTGGTGGGCCGCAAGGTTATGTTAATTGCGCCTTAAAATATGCCTTCTGATATGACAATAATATCTCCTGATTTCAGCAGCATATCCGCTTCAGGGTCTCCGACCATAACTCTCTTAATTTTGATGCGGATATTATTATACCCGGGCTGATCCCCTCTCGGGCGCAGGATCCGGACTTTGCTGGACGAACCGAATTTGGTAAACCCTCCGGCCATGGAAATGGCGCGTAAAACC
>JAGLNJ010000126.1 GCA_023139575.1 Candidatus Omnitrophota bacterium
ATTTTATCCAGGTATAAAACCCGCAGTCAATAAAAAGCGCGATGGTATCGCCGTCCACCACCCGCTCCACCCGGGCTATATAAGTATAAACATAACTCTTATCATCATTGTTAATTTTTAAGACGTAATTATCCTCCTCTTTGACAGCGCGGACGACACGGCCGGCCTTGATCCGCCGCTTGCCCGTATCGAGCGCCCGGAGGCAGGAAAACCCGATATCAATAACGGCATAACATTCAGGCAAATCCATCGCTTTGCCTGTGGTAATCAGATAATGAAACAGCCGCCCGCGCTTTAAGGGCAGCACATCGCTTGCGGCCGGCGGGGTAATATCAATGTGCTTTTTACGTTTCAAGCCGCCGGTACTGTGGATCAGCAAAATCAACTCCTTGGCAACCATGCGCCGGGCAATAACTTTTTTTGCCAGGGCATCTCTTTGCTTCTTATCCTTTATCATGCATAAATAAGCGTAATGCTTCCAGCCTAAAAAGGGATCTTGCGGCAAATTCGGATACAGGCGGTAAAAACGCGCCGATTCATAAAAGAAAACCTCCGGCTTCATTAAATCCCTGGCCAGCCGGATGATGACGCGGTGATTTTCCGCGGAGGACTGAACCCGGGGGAGAACTTGCTCAGTGAGCACCTTGCCGATCCGCCAATGCGTGGCGATGATCTCTTTAGCAACGGTCATCTTCACCCGCCCCTCGCCTTGATTCAGTTCGTTTTTGATGGAATTCAGGACATGGGTGTAGGCCATTTTTTGCGGTATGGATGTTGTTTGTTTAGTCATTGCCCGACTTACGCCCGAAGGGGGACTGTCCCCTTCCCTTTAAAAATATTGTCATCCCCGGAATTTTAATAGTGTCTGTCACGGTTTTTTATTATTATAACTATCCAAACAACTCCTTCATCCCGCTCAAAATATCATCAAAAGGAACAACATCAATTTTTTTATGAAGCGAATAGCGTTTTTTGCCGGGATAAAT
Organism: Candidatus Omnitrophota bacterium; assembly: GCA_023139575.1. Taxonomy (GTDB): domain Bacteria; phylum Omnitrophota; class Gorgyraeia; order Zapsychrales; family JANLHA01; genus JAGLNJ01. The sequence continues at coordinate 987 of JAGLNJ010000126.1, forward strand.
GACGGCAATGTTAGTCAATTCCAAATCCTCAAGCGAAATACGCATTGAAGGCGTCATAGTCGGCGCGTCCTCTCGCTTGACTTCAACACCGTACATCCGCCCGCCTTTGGAAAAAACAAGATCAATTTCCGCCCCTTGATGTGTTGCCCAAAAATAGGCGTCATCCGGATTAACAGAACGAATAACTTCTTCAATAACAAACCCTTCCCAGGACGCGCCATGCTTAGGGTGAGCCAAAAGGTCATTCATCGTGTGAATACCGAGCAAAGCGTGCAGGATGCCCGTATCATAAAAATAAATTTTTGGTGATTTAACTTGCCTTTTTTTTGTGTTCACAAACCATGGTTGTAATTGTCGAATCATAAAGACACCCGACAAAATATCCAGATATCGCTTAACCGTCATCACACTGATCCCCAGAGAACGGGCGATTTCACTGGCGTTAAAAACCTGTCCGTGATAGTGGGCGAGCATTGTCCAAAATCTCAAAAGAGTCAATGCCGGTAAAGATATACCACGCAAAGGGAGATCTCTCTCCACAAAACTTTGTGTATACTCCCTGCGCCATATAAAACTTTCTTCATCATTTCCGGCAAGAAATGATCGCGGAAGGCCGCCCCGTAACCAGATAGTATCAAAAGCTTTCTTTCCGATTTCTTCTAAAGAAAAACCGCCGATTACGATTCGCTCCACCCTCCCGGCTAAAGATTCTGAGGAATGTTTAATCAGGTCAGGCGACGCGCTGCCAGGAAGCAGAAACTTGGCAGGTAAAGGAACTCTATCCGCAAGGACTCTTAGAACAGGAAACAATGCCGGTTGACGCTGAACTTCATCAATAACAACAGTGCCTTTCAAATTCTCAAGCGCGTTTTTAGGTTGAGTCATTTTCGCGCTATCAACGGGATCTTCCAAATCAAAGTATAAAGAAGAGCCGGGCTTGGCAAATGCTCTGGCCAATGTTGTTTTACCGCATTGACGCGGCCCCAATAAAGATACAATCCGTCCCCGCTTAATGGCCTTTGTAATATATTGTGTAATGTATTCTCGCTTAATCATATATTTTATATATACCATGAAATTCATATATTACAAGTTAATATTTCATGGTGGTCATTAGTTCCCCAAATCCGATTGCAGGTGATTAATATTATTGACAGCAACTATTAAAATTTTAATAGTTGCTGTCACGGATTTTTTCCATTTTTTTCGTCGCTTTTTAAGCGCGAAAAATGGTCAGGGGGATTGCTTTGTGTGTTTTCTATTTTGTTGGATCAACAATTCTGCCGATAAATAAAATGCTTCCCGTTGTATTTTCACGTATCAAAAATACAAAAGGGTGATCCGCGCGAAATATCAGCGGCCTGCTTATTGCTAATGTTTCCATAACCACGGCCGTCGCCGCGGCAGCCTCCGTGCCTTCTTCATTGACATCCACGAAAGCTTTGTGGATCACTTTACTTATAAAAAGATCTCTTTTGCCGGTCATGCCGGAAAAATCAGCCGGTGGAAGCGAGAAAGCGTTACGCATACCCATTCCACCGAGTATTTCCGATAATTCAGATTCACAGGTAATTTTAAATTTAGGGAGGTTGACCAGAATTTTTGCCCCATAAGATCCTGTAAGCTCATCTATCCAGATTTTTACATTGTCATTTGTCAGGTTTCTTTCAAGCTCTGCTAATCCATCAACTTTTGCGGGAAGAAAGACTATCATGGATAAATCATCTCCTTCATACGGCAACTCTATAGCGCTGAAGTCATTGAAATCTTTAAATTTAAATTTTGATTTTTGGCTCATTATGGGAACTTTTATAATTTCATTCTTCGAAATATAAAAATCAGCGTCTTGTGTTTTTTTCTTGTCAAATTGACTTAACCAGTCACCTTTGAAATAAATCGCGTTACAGAGAACCAATGTTGTCAATCGGCTGAGCATGCCCGGTTTTATTAACTCTTTAATTTTTTGCTGTGTTTCATCTTCCACCCGGATATTTATTGTTCTTCGCGCGGCTTCAGTTTGTGTCACGAAATCAACAAAATTCAAACCGGCTCCATAATATTTTTCGTTTAAATTAAAGAAGGTATCCAGAAAAATATATCCTTCTTGCGCCCATAATGAATTAACTATGCTGAGTTTGATATGTCCTCTGTCCCGGATAGCCTTTAGTTCTGACTGGAGTTTTGAAAACGCTGAATGCAAAGGTTCCCGCTCTAAAGAAAAACGCAGGACTTCAGCCATTTCTTTTTCTGTTTCTCCTCTCGCGCCGGCGTATGTCATAGCAAGTGCCGTGGAAATGCTGCAGGGCGAGAAGAATAAATTTCCTTTTCTCCCTTTGAGCTTTTGATATAAATCAAAACCGAAATCGCTGTTACCTTTTACTACTGTTTGTAAATCGGCATCCGCGTCCGCGAAGGCAAAAGAATAATTCGCGAAAATTACGGCTGCCGCGATGATTAAAAAAATGGTTGATTTGATTTTCATTTTTCTCCTTTTTTTCCGTGCGACATTCAGGCTCACCACCCGAAAACGCGCGGCGTTTTTGGTCAGGTGTAGCGCGTTATATATTTTTTCAATATGCTATTTACACTTGTAACTCTGAACTCGAATCCAAACATTTTTATAACCAGACTTGGAACCTTCTTCGCCGCCTAAATCAACAATGTCTACAATTCCTTCGACTGTGATGTCACCTGAACATTCAGTTTTTTGATCAGAAGTAATTACTATTTGAGAACCGCCTGTATCAATGCGCGTTTCATATTTTCCTTTTACTTCCCCGGTTTTAAAATCGAGAGTGTCATGCATTCCAACGGGGTGTTGTAAAGCTAAACCAGCGATTTTCCCGGTTATTTTAACGAGTTTACCTTCACATTTTTCCCAAGCTGCCCAATTCGATTCATTAAGATCAATTTCACAATATTTGTTGGTTTTTTGTTCAGCGAAAACAGCTGGCGGACTAAATATCAAAATGAAGAAAAAAATAAATATAATTTCGCGCGCATGACCTCCTTTATTATTTTTTCATATAATAATTCATAGACGAATTTCGTATATCATCGGGTTTTTGGCAAAACAACTATATTTGTCCATATCCCCGAATTAAGCATTGGTTCCCGGTGCTTTCCGCCCGGGCATTATTTGACACTATTAAAATTTTAACAGTGTCTGTCACTTGGCACTGATTCTTTACTTTATTTTTTATTATACATTTCCGCCAATCCCTCATCAATCAGATCCTGATTCAAAAAACTCCCCTTTTCCGCCACCACAGCGGGATCTTTCTCCTTGGCGTCATAAAAAATATCCGCCAAATAACGGCCGTATTTATCCGCCTTGCAGGTCTTGACAACCACAAAGGACGGCGCCTTTAAGGCATTCCGCACAAACCGCCTGGCCAAAACCCCCTGCGTCGTGGTTAACTCCGGGCAGTCAATGCCCCGCAGTCGCGCCTTTAATTTTATCCAGGTATAAAACCCGCAGTCAATAAAAAGCGCGATGGTATCGCCGTCCACCACCCGCTCCACCCGGG
>JAGLNJ010000127.1 GCA_023139575.1 Candidatus Omnitrophota bacterium
CTTTTGGGGAGGGAGGACATCCATAACAGGAAAATTGTGGCTTACGGCGTCTCTTTGGGGGGTGCTGTGGCTGTTGATGTTGCTTTAAACCGTCCGGCTGCTGTCCTCATCGTTGACTCGACATTTAGTTCCGGAGAAGATATGGGGAAAATTATTGCGCCCTTTGTCCCACCGTTTCTTTTCAGTGTGAAGTTTGCGTCGATAGAAAAAATCAGATCTGTATTAGCGCCCAAACTTTTTTTCCATAGTCCGGAAGATGAGCTGGTCCCGTATCGATTAGGAAAAAAACTTTTTGACGCCGCCCTGGAGCCCAAGTCCTTTGTGGATGTTGAAGGTCAACATAATGATGTGTTTATGTTTTCCAGGCTGCATTATTTGAAGCACATAAATGACTTTTTAGAAAGTCATGGTTTGAAATAAAGCCCTCAAGGGAGCCATCGTTGAAGAATTTTCTTAATATCCAAGAATCCCAAATACAATCGGACGGAAAAGATGTCCATCTTAAGGGGATAAATTTGGGCGGATGGCTGCTGATGGAAGGATATATTCTGCATTCCTTAAATAATCCCGTTCAATACTTTCAAAAAGAATTTACCAAGACTTTAGGTAAGCAAGCCTTTGAAGATTTTGAGGAGACATTCCTAAGTAATTTTATCCGTGAAGAGGATATTCAGCGAATTGCGAAAATGGGATTTAATTGTCTGCGAGTTCCCTTTCACCATAAGCTAATAGAAAATAAATCTTATCAATACAGTGGTACAGGTCTTAAATATTTAGATCGCGTTGTCCGCTGGGCCAAACGTCACAAGGTTTGGGTGATCCTTGATTTGCACGCGGCCTGTGGTGCACAGAATCATGATTGGCATTCAGACAGCGATGGGGAGGCCGCATTATGGCACAATAAGAGCTATCAGAAGAGGACGATACGTTTATGGGAATTCCTCGCCGAACGGTATAAGAATGAGAGGACTATTGCTGGATACGATTTGTTGAATGAACCGGTATTAGAAGACACCTTTTTGTTAAATCAATTTTATCGAGAGTTGATAACGGCCATAAGAAAGGTCGATGCGAACCATATTCTGTTTGTTGAAGGACGGAATTGGTCGATGGACATTGAATGTCTGGATCGTTTTGACGATGCAAATTTAGCCTTAAGCGTGCATTTTTATCACCCCTTAGAATATGCGTTTTCAGCGATTCCTTTGTTAAGATATCCTCTTCGGTCTGATAAAGGCGTGTTTGATAAATCAGCAATGAAAAGAATGCTCAAATCTTATGTTAAATGTGCTAAGGAGAGGAAGCGGCCGATCTTTGTCGGGGAGTTCGGGGTGAATTATCGGGAAGGGTTATACGGTGAAGATAAATGGTTGGGCGATATTCTGTCCTGTTTTGAAGAATACGGCTTCCATTGGACATATTGGTCCTATAAAGCTATTAAGAATGCCATTTTTCCCGACGGTCTTTTCAGTTATAGGGATAATCCCCCATGGGTGAATCGGTTGGGGCCGCGTATAGGTTGGGATAATTATGCTGTTTGCTGGCCTAAAAATAAAAAAGGGATGATGTCCTCCTGGCAGACAAGGAATTATCAAGAAAATACGGTATTGACAAAAGTTATGAAGGAGTATTTGAAAAGAGGAAAGTCTTGAAGATAGAAAGCATTCACAATCCGCGTGTTAAGAATATTGTCAAATTGCGTCAGCGGGCTTTTCGTGATGAAACCGGTTTGACCGTTATAGATGGTTTGCGTGAGATCCGGCTTTCTTTGCAAAGCAAACTTTCTATTGAAGAGGCATATATATGCCCCAAATATTTTGGAACCCAAGGGCAGAATGATTTAGTCGGCAAGCTGAAAAAAAGAGGGGTGACTATTTTTGAGGTCGGTGAAAAGGTATTTGCAAAGATGGCTTTCGGGGACAGAAAAGAAGGTGTTATTGCGATTGGACGGCCGATGCTGAAGAAAATATTGCAGTTAAGGTTGAAAAAGCATACTCTTTTGGTTGTGCTTGATCACGTCGAAAAACCGGGAAACCTCGGTGCCATTCTCCGTTCATGCGATGGCGCTGGCGTGGACGCGGTCATCGTCTGTGATCCTAGAACGGACATTTTCAATCCTAATGTCATTCGTGCCAGTTGCGGGGTTCTTTTCGCCCTGCCGATATTCCAGGATGATAGTGACACGGTTGCCCAATTTCTAAAGAGTAAGAATATTCAAATATGTGCGGCCACGCCATGTGCTCAGAGAGATTATACGGGTGTAGATTATAAGAAGGCTTCTGCGATTGTTTTTGGAAGTGAGCAGAAAGGTCTGGATGATTTGTGGCTGAAAAAGGCGGATGTGACCCTATCTATACCTATGAAGGGTGAAGCGGATTCGTTAAATGTGTCGGTGTCAACAGCTATTGTTATTTATGAGGCGCTTAGACAACGAAGAGGGCAGAGGTGATCGGATGGGAGAATTGAATTCACAAGATCTTTTACGGCTGCAGGTTTTTCTTTCACATAACGGTGTTTGCTCGAGAAGAAAAGCCATGGATGTTATCAAAGAAGGGCGTGTGCAGGTTAATGGCCGGGTGTGTAAAGAGCCCTCCTTTGGCGTTGACGGCCAGAAGGACAGGGTGTCGGTCGATGGACAGTCTATATTTAAGAAACGTTATGAATACCTTGTGTTAAATAAGCCGTCCGGCTATGTTACAACCAAGGGGGACCGTCATGCCAAGCAAACGGTCATTGATCTTCTTCCGTCAAAATTAAGGCATCTTCATCCCGTCGGCCGTTTGGACAAAGATACCGAAGGGCTATTGATCCTGACCAATGACGGTGATGTGACGCATGCTTTGACGCATCCGCATCACCAAATTGAAAAAGTTTATGTCGTAAAATTAAATTATGTGCTGAAGCTCCCGGAAAAAATGAAGTTTGAAAAGGGGGTTTTTATTGACGGCAAGAGAACCTTACCTGCTAAGGTTCATAAGATCAACAGAACAGAAAAATCAACAGACTATTGTGTTACTATTCGAGAAGGAAAAAAGCGCCAAATTCGCATTATGTTTGCCAAGTTAGGATATAAGGTTTTATATTTGAAGAGAACGCAACAGGGTCCTATCAAAATTGGAAAGGTGCGAAAAGGTGATTTTCGTACACTTACGAAGCAGGAGATCAATGACCTGTCATCGATAAGCCGAAAGAATTAGACGTTTACCATGATAACGATAAACAATTTGTCAAAAGATTTTACGCAGCGCACCCTTTTTAAGGATGTCAGTTTGAGTATATTCCCGCAAGAGAAAATCGGATTGACCGGCCCGAATGGGGCAGGAAAAACGACGCTATTTTCAATTATACTTGGTGACATGGAATTCTCCGGGGGGAAGGTCCAGAAGCAAAAGAATTTGAATATCGGGTATTTACCCCAGGAGTCACAGTTTAAATCGGGGCAAACTGTTCTTGATGAACTGACATCCGGTGATTCACGCATAAAGAAATTGTTAAAAGAGAAACATGCCCTGGAGGAAGCCAATAAGGCTGATAGCATGCGCTACGGCGATGTTTTGCATGCATTGGAACAATTAGGGATTTATGAATTGGAGCATAAAGCAGAAAAAATTCTTTCAGGCCTTGGTTTTTCTCAGGCAGATTCTCATCGGCCCATAAAGGAGTTGAGCGGGGGATGGCAGATGCGTACGCTTTTGGCAAGACTGCTCGTCTATCCCTACGATCTTTTATTATTGGATGAGCCTACCAATTATCTCGATTTAGCGGCGACCTTGTGGTTGAAGGATTATCTGGCAAATTATCGGGGAACGTTTGTCTTGATTTCACACGACAAGGTTTTTCTCAATGATGTGACGAATTATACCATTGTGTTAGATAATGGGCAGATGACAAAGGTGAGAGGAAATTATCAGGCCTATGAAGAGCAAAAAGGGGTCAGCGGCCGGACGCTGGAAAAACGCCAGAAAGCTGTGGAGAAAAAGCGTCATCAGTTAGAGCGTTTTGCGCAGCGTTTTCATGCCCAGCCCAACAGGGCCGCAGCGGTGCGCAATAAACGCAAGATGATCGAGCGTTTAGAAAACATTGATTTGCCTCAGGACAGAAAAAGCATCAAAGATTTCGAATTTCCTGCGACAACATCCAGCGGTTACAATGTTTCAACATTGAATCATGTAGCGAAATCTTATGGCGATAAAAAAGTTTATGAGGATTTAAATTTTGAGCTGATACGCGGTCAGAAAGTGTGTTTGGTCGGCTCCAATGGTGCGGGAAAGTCGACTATGCTGAAAATGCTGGCAGGTGTTATCAAACCTGATAAGGGTCAAATAAAGTTGGGTCATCAGGTTGAACGCGGCTATTTTTCCCAGACGCGTTTAGATGTGTTGAGCCCGAATCGTACGGTTCTTGATGAATTGGCTTCTGCGCTACAGGGCAGCTATCCTGCGACAAAAATGCGCAGTCTTTTAGGGATATTTAATTTTCATGGGGAAGATGTCTTTAAATCCGTTAAGGTTCTCTCTGGAGGTGAGAAGAGTCGGCTTATTTTGGCCAAACTGCTGATTAATCCGCCTAATTTTATCTTGCTTGATGAGCCGACAACTCACCTGGATATTGATGGTGTGGAAGCTTTAACCAGGGCGTTTGAGCAATACGAGGGAACATTATGTTTTATTAGCCATGACCTTTTTTTTGTTGAACAGATTGCTGATTGCATTGTTGAAGTGAACAATGGAGAATTAAAGATTTATCCGGGACGGCTTAATTACTATTTAGATAAAAAGAAGCAGGGGGATACTTTAACACAGCAGACGGAAAAAGATGAGCGTGACCAGAAAAAAAAGGAGCGGGACAAAAAGAGGCAGGCCAAGGCGATAGACAATCAAAAGATTAAGGACATGCAAAAAAAACATAAGGATGCGCTGAAAAGGGTTAGTCAGATCAAGAAAGAGATTAAGAAGCTGGAAGAAGAAAATCAGAAATTAGAAACAGAAAGTTATGTTAAGGCCCGCATTCTTGCGAATGCTTATGGTAAAGACCCTGAGGTGATTAAGGAATACGGCAAACGACTTAAAGAAATTCCGAAAATGCAGCGTGACATCGCTACGCAAATTAAAGATTTTAAAGAGGAAAAAGACTGTATCAGTAGATAGGATAATGGTTTAGTGAAGATTTTTTTTGGGAAAGAGAGCTCTATGATATACTTAATAAGGCAGTGTTTTTATTCCATAATTAAAGGAAAAAGGTGATGAAAATAATTCTTTCTTCCATCTTGCTAGTATTTTTACTTTCAGGTTGTGCCAAATTAGCGCATATGCAGGAGCTATTGGTTCTGAAGAGGTATTCAGAAAATAAAGATGTTCAAGCTCGCTATGTTGATGAACAAGACCAGAAATTTAAAGAGTTGTGGGATGTTGTTCAGAACGGCGAAATTGAAGAATACGCTACACAGAAAAAGATTCAAAGATTTTTTGGCGATCCGGTGTTTGTTAAAAAGATTACGAAAGATGAGAAGGATCTGGAGCTCTGGCTGTATCGTTATGCCGTACGCTATTTTGATTCTCCCAAGGTCTATCTTTATTTTGATGAAGGCAAGCTCTACGATTGGGAAAGATATGCTCCTGAAAATAGTGATGATGTCTCCTGCTTGATAAAGGATGAAGAATAAAATGGAAAGAATACGTGTTGAGCAATTAACAGATGCCCAGAAAAAAGAGCGTAATATTCCTGATGCCCTTCAAGAGCATGGGCTGTGGTCTGTTTGGGAATGTGCGCCATCGACTTTTGATTGGCAGTATGACCAGACGGAACAGGCTTATGTTTTTGAAGGACGCGTAACCGTTAAGACAGCAGATGAGGAAGTAGAGATCAGGGAGGGCGATTTTGTTACCTTTCCTGAGGGGATGGCCTGTACATGGACGAACAGTGACAAGATCAGGAAGATTTATAATTTTATTTGATCATTTTGCGTAGGTGTCTAGGTAAGTTTTTGAAGAAGGGAGGGCAAGAATGGCGCGATCATCAAAAAAACCAAGAAAGAATAAATTAGATCCCAAAACGCAAAATCCCGGCAAAGAGTCTTCACGGAAAAAAGAAAGTGATTGGTCTTTCGAGGATATAGCCCGGTCTAAGTTGCGGCGACGTTAAGTTTCATGCCCAGAGTATTAAAAAGAAAAGTCCTCAGGGAATTTTACAACAGACTCTTTCAGGCCTTTGGTAAGCAAAATTGGTGGCCGGGAGAATCAGCTTTTGAAATTATTATCGGTGCCATGCTGACCCAAAACACCAATTGGTCTAATGTTGAAAAAGCGATATGTAATTTGAAGAAGCAAAATCTTCTTACCCCGCAGAAATTACACGCCTTATCACACGCCTGCCTAGCAAAACTCATTAAACCGGCCGGATATTTTAATCTCAAAGCCAAACGCATTCAGAATTTTCTGGTCTATTTTTTTAAAACTTATAACGGCAATATTTCTTCAATGAAAAGACAAAGGATTTCACGTTTACGGGAAGAATTGTTGTCTGTCAATGGCATCGGTCCGGAGACGGCAGATTCTATTTTGCTTTATGCTTTAGGCAAACCGGTTTTTGTTGTTGATGCTTATACGAAAAGGTTTTTATCGCGGCATGCGATAATCGATGAGAATTCAGATTATTATGATATCCAGCGTCTTTTTATGGAGAATGTATCAAATGACCGTCAGCTTTTCAATGAATATCATGCCTTAATCGTCCGCTTAGGGAAGGACTACTGCCGACCGAAACCAAGGTGTGAATCCTGCTCATTAAGAAATACTCATTTTCCAAATAAGATGAAGGTTTAATTGCAGAGTGTTTCAGCATGTTGCTGGACAAACTCACGCACTTCTTTTGAAAACGGGACGAAGATGTTATGTGACCTGCCAGATCGCAGGCGTTGTGAGTGTGATACCCGTGATATGCGGCTTTCAAAATGAAAGTGGGATTTTATTTGTGGAATGCCTGATTTTTGAAAGCGGATAGTTACCTTGGCGTTGGTATTGCTTGGAATAAAATCAGGAATAGTACAAGATAGCCCCAAAAGATTAAAGTTATCCGTAAAACAGGCGATATTGCTGTCGTTGACTGTCAATTGGATTGGAAACCTTTGGTTGAAGCGGCGATAGCGCCTTTTTTCTTGAAGAGGGTTGTTTTTGTCTTGAAAGCGGTTCTGTTTCCACGATGCGCCATATTTTTTCACCCAATCAATAGCCGCAGAGGCGAAGCCTAATTCATGTCCGAGTTTCTCGCTTTCGATCCATTTATGCTTCCGTATTTCGGTAAGAGCTGAGTTATCTTTTAAAAAGGAATAATTTTCTTTCATAAGTTCCTCCTGGTATAATCCTCATCCTAT
>JAGLNJ010000128.1 GCA_023139575.1 Candidatus Omnitrophota bacterium
TTTTTTACGGGGTGATTTTTCCGGCGCTGAAGCGCCATTTCAATTTAGGTGAAAAGTGGGGGCCGTCCCTGCTTATTTCCTGGTATTGCGATAATCCATTTTTACTGTATAATAACACTCATGAAAAACGTTTATATTATCGCCGGGCCCAATGGGTCAGGTAAAACGACATTCGCCAAGACGTTTTTACCTGAATACGCTAAATGTGCCCGGTTTATCAATGCTGATCTTATCGCTGCGGGATTATCACCATTTTCCCCGCGGCAAGTAGCCATAAAATCGGGTAAACTCGTCTTGGAACAGATCAAAGAATACTTAGATGCTGGTGTTGATTTCGGATTTGAGACAACTATGTCCGGGGTGACGTATTTGAAATATTTCAAAATGCTGAAGGAGAAGGGTTACAAAATAAATATATTCTTTTTATGGATACCCAGTTCACGACTCGCTATAGCTCGAGTTAAAGATCGGGTGGCGCAAGGTGGACATAATGTTCCAATAAAAGATATAAAAAGACGTTTTGAGCGAAGTATTCAAAAATTTCTTAAAAATTATCGTTTACTGGTTGACAGATGGATTCTCTTTAATAATGCCGGTTCAAAGCCGGAAATTATTGCTAAAAAACAGAATGCCCATATCGATGTTATTGATCGTGATTTATTTTTAAAGATTGCAAAAAAGGTGGACGTCGAATTATGAAAAAACGCATGGATATATTGGATAAAGCGGAAGCCGCAATGAAAAAGGCGGTAAAAAAGGTTGTGGATGAACATAAACGGTCCGGAAGGCCATTGGCGGTATGGGAAAACGGCAGAGTTAAGAAAGTCGCTGTTAAATAGATGGATTTCAGAGTTTAACCAATTGCTGATGGATAAGTAGAGACGGATCCCGTTTATTCCTGACAGCCTGTCCCATTGACTTCCCCTCCCCCGGAGCATATACTTTGAACTCATAAAATTAATAGTGTTATAATCAAAAGATTTCCCCATAGCTCTGCCGCTGGGAGGATTTCATTATAATTGATATAATACGCCCGTTCAGGATTGGCGCGCCGGAGGTGAAGCTTCCTGTCAATGACTGTTTATCCCGCGTTTTTCGGCGGGGGTGATGCGCGCTCTGGTGACCGGTGCCCGTTTACGGAATAAGTAGGGGGGCCTACTTATTACTTATTATCAACAGCAACTGAAATGAATTATGGAAACAATAAACAGGCATGGCAAGAGGGGTTTAATAAGCAGGGTTCGTCCCTGCTTATTCCAAGCTACGCGATTCCGTATTTGGGCGACAAGCGTGCTTCGAAAGCATTTGGTCGACGGATATACGATCAATGAAAGGCGTCTTAAGGCCGCTGAGCATAAATATCTAGAAATACAACAATCCCTTAATCTGCTTAGAAATGTTATTCATCTCGGGAATGTGTCGGATGGCGCGTCGTAAGTAGGGACGGTTCCTGTTTATTTCATATTTTTAAAGTGTCCGTCACCTTTTTTCTTGAGTTTTTTCCTGGCCGCTTTCTCGCCTATCAAAAAATAAGGAAAAAATAAGGGACCTAATTAATTCGTAAGTGTTAGAAAACATGAGAGATGTCCAGTTCTGACACCATTTATTCTCAAAGGATATTAAAAGATGTTGAACATTGAAAAACACCGTGTTTTTTTGCTTCAGATATTAAAAGATATCTATTCAGATATTGAAATAGCTTCTTGCCTTGGATTTAAAGGAGGGACGGCGGTGTATTTGTTTTATAAGTTAACACGGCTCTCCGTTGGTCTGGACTTTAATCTTATCGACGAGAAAAAGAAACAATTGGTTTTTGAGAAAACAGGGCGGATCATTTCGGCCTACGGCGAGACCAGGGAGGCGTCGCAGAAACGCCGGACACTATTTTTCCTGCTTTCTTATGAAAAGCCCGGGCATAATTTAAAGGTTGAGATATCGACGCGGCGTTTTGATGATCACTATGAAACGCGCGACTATTTAGGGATCCCCATGCTGGTTATGAAAAAGGAAGATATGTTCGCCCATAAACTGGCGGCTTTGCTGGATAGAAAAACAATGGCGAACCGGGATCTTTATGACATTTTGTTTTTTCTTAAGAACCGGTGGGAAGTGAATGAAACGTTATTGGAACAGAGGACGGGTATGCCGGGTAAGGATTATCTGGGGCGCTGCATAGAGCGGGTCAAGGAGGTCAATAATACTTATATTCTCCAAGGGTTGGGGGATGTCCTGGATAACGCCTCCAAAGACTCCATGCGAGACACATTAAAACGCGATCTGCTGATCCAATTAAGAATTTTTCGTGAAGCGCTGTCACGCTTTTGTCAAAAATAGTCTCTGTCACGGTTTTTGTCACGGTTTCTGAATTTTTAATCTTGACCAGTAGGGCACTGGGTGTTACACTTTAATCAGAAAGGAAGTCCATGCGGTATTTGAAAAATAAGGCATTCCAGAGAGATTTGAAAGACAATCATCTGGATGATAAATATATCAAAGAAGTATTGGAAGATGTTTTTAAAGGAAGAGCAGTGCCGCTTGGCTTAAAGATGTATAAAATACGAGCGGCAAAAGAGGGGCAGGGAAAAAGTGGAGGGTTTCGAAATATATTTTTCTGGAAACGAGATGAACTAATTATCTTTTGTGTGTTATTTGGAAAAAATGAACAGGATAATTTAACATCGGATGAAAAGAAAGCTTTAAAAATATTGTCTGATGAATATGATCAATTAACCGGGGATGAGATCAAAACATTAATAAAGAATAATAAATTTAAGGAGATTAATTATGATAGATAAACGTAAAAATCATTCAAAAGTTTTGGATATGGCCGAAGAAGAACTTCACGCCATAGGAGAAGTGAAAGATGTCTCTTTGAGCATAAACAAGTTTAACAAAATTCGTTATCCACAACCAAGGCATTACATAGCCAAAGATGTTATTAGAATCAGAAGGAAGCTTAACGTGAGTCAGGCTGTATTTGCTTATTTGCTTAATGCCAGTGAAAGTACCATCAAGAAATGGGAAACAGGTGTTAAGGAACCGGGTGGCGCGAATTGCCGATTATTGCAGATTATTGAGACTAATGGAACGGAAGTTTTACAAACGGGTGACAACAGCAGTTGATTTATTAAAAGCGAGGCATTGCGGAATTCATTAAAAAAGCGTGACAGACACTATTAAAATTTTAATAGTGTCTGTCACTAATGGCAAATTTGGGTACGGTTGAAATTGGTTGCTGAAGATGGAAAATTGCGGTTGACAGATTGCGCTGATACCAAGTCGCTATTCAGAATAATTCAATCCATTCCATCAAAAAAGGCCGAACCTTTTAAAAGATGGCCGGCCCAGGTAGGATATGACAGGATACAGGAAATTGAAAATCCTGAACTTATCTGTCATTCTCCGGCATGACCGGAGAATCCACGCCTGGATACCCCGCCTGCGCGGAGCATGACACCTTTCTCTCTATTCTCTATTCGGCAATCTTATATAGGGTCCGTCCCTATTTATCCTTAAAGGTTGACTGCGTGGATAGAG
>JAGLNJ010000129.1 GCA_023139575.1 Candidatus Omnitrophota bacterium
TTTACGCTTAAACTAGCGCCATTAGTGACGGACACTTTTATTGGAAAAGACTAGAATAGAATAGAATTTGACAAAAAGGAATTGATTGATACAATAAATTTCACCCCCTTACAATATCCCCACTAGTTTCAACATACCCCACAGGACAGGAAACAAAATCATCATGCCACGATGCGCGCGAATTGTTTGGCCGGGTGAATTGCATCATATAACCCAACGCGGGAATTACCGCCAAGACGTCTTTTATGAAAAACAAAATAGGGCTGTATACCTTAAGAGGCAATAAAGTGTCCGTCACCTTTATCCCCTTTTTTTATTTATTAACCTTTATGAGTATGAGAAATAAAGGGGGCGTTGGACGAGTATTTGGAAAATAAACGAAATTTGAAATAATTTGTGGCAATTGATATTCCTTATTATTATAATTATGTTATCGCATAATTATTTCAAAAAATATAGATAGGAAATTTCATGAAGGGTTTTATATGTAAAGGAGTTTGGTGGCTCCCATCTAATAAAAAAAGAGCAATTAACGGTGAGCTAAAATATGATCCTGTTAATGGTGCTAGTTTAATATTAGACCATGGACTTGTTAACACGGCACTTTATGATCCAGAAATAATTCTTGGATTTGCAGATAATCATATTATAACATTAGTCAACTGCTTTCAAACAAGTTACAAATTTGCGATGGGAAGGGGAAATCCCATTAAAGAACGGAGTTGTTATGATGTGGATCTGGTTGTTTTAAATGCGCATTTTAAAGAAAAGAGCGACTTAAATTTTAAGCATATATTTTTTTCATTTATACATTTAGAAAATTGGATAAAAACATCAGATGAGTTTCCTGAAATAAAATTCCCAGAGTATAGCCTTTCTTTGGTGCGAGAAAAAAATAAGAGTTCATTCCCTCCTAAAGTTAGTTTCGAAGTTAATCCTCAAAAGGTGACTTCTTACGACGACCTTATTAGTAAAATTATTTTCCCATTAAGAAATTTGTTTAGTTTTGCAATGGGTATGCCCCTTACTGTTAATCGTATGTTGGTTGAGGCAGATGATTGTACTAGGGAATTTGTGAGCAAAAATTCAAAAAGATTAAAGAAAATTTTAGTTTTAGGCAAGCAAGATAGTTATATCGATTTAAAATTTAGTTCTAGACGAGCATTTTTACCATTTAATTCTTTAAGTCCATATGAAAGTTCTTTTAAGAAATGGTTTGAAGTTTATTCATCATTACAGCCAGTTATTGATTTGTATTTGGCTCCAATCTATAATGCAGCAATGTATCTCGATAATAAATTTTTGAATATTGCCCAAGCTGTCGAGACATACCATCGACGATTTGAGGGGGGCGAATATGTAACTCGAGATCGTTATGAAAAAACTACATATCAGAAATTTTTGGAAATAACTTCTGCCCTTGATCTAGATTTCAAAGACAGTCTTAATGGTCATTTAAAATACCTTTATCAATATTCTTTACGGACGCGACTCAAAAAAATTTATGATAAATACAGGGAGAATATTGAGGTTTTGATACCAAACAAAAAAACATTCTGTAATCGTGTTGTAAATACACGAAATTATTTTACCCATTATGATGAAGAGCTTCGGCAAAAAGCTGCAAGTGGGTTAGAGCTTTATAAACTATATATGCAATTAAAATTTGTTATTGAAGTTTGTATTCTTGATATTTTGGACTATAGTGAGGAAAATATTTCAAAATTGATAAAAAAAAGCGTAAAAAACAGATACCAGATTTTAACTAGGAATTCCCCACCTCTTTAGGGAATATAGGTGACAATAACAATCAATAATCAATATAGGTGATGGACACTTTTATTGGAAAAGACTAAAAAAGAATTGATTGATACAATAAATTTCACCCCTTACAATATCCCCATTAGTTTCAACATACCCCACAGGACAGGAAACAAAATCATCATGCCACGATGTGCGCGAATTGTTTGGCTGGGTGAATTGCATCATCAAACCCAACGCGGGAATTACCGCCAAAACGTCTTTTATGAAAAACAAAATAGGGCTGTATACCTTAAAAGGCACTAAAGTGTCCGTCACCTTTATAACCTTTAAACCTTTATATTTCTAAATTGTTGTTTTTCTAATAGTTACGAACCCTTTCGCGGTTCCCCCGATGGCCGCCGTCCCCCTTTCTTTAGAATTCTAAGCTGTTTATTATCAATATATTATGAAATATTCGTAAAAAACAGGTCTGTATTTTGCATTTTTGTTTGACCTGTAAATTATATTTTGGTATATTAACGATGTCTTGATACAGAAATTTTAAAAAGGAGAGGATCAATATGATTGAGCGTTACACCTTATCAAAAATGGGCACTATATGGGCAGATGAACATAAATTTGGCATTATGCTTAAAATCGAGATCTTTACCTGCGAAGCTATGAGTAAATTGGGCATGATTCCCAAGAAGTCACTTGAAAAAATCAAGAAAAATGCTAAATTTGACATTGATGAAATCAGGCGTTTAGAAGAAAGAACAAAGCACGACATCGTGGCTTTTATTAATAATGTCGGCCAAAATATCGGCCCGGAGGCCCGTTATTTGCATATGGGGCTCACCTCTTCAGATTTATTAGATACCTCGCTTTCCTTGCAGTGTGTTGAGGCCAGCGATATACTAATTGCTGATATCAAAAAACTTTTATCTGTCCTTAAATCGAAAGCGAAGAAATACAAAGACACCAGCTGCATTGCCCGCACTCATGGTGTTCACGCGGAACCCACAACCTTTGGTTTAAAGGTGGCGGTTTGGTTTGATGAAATGAAGCGCAATCTGGAGAGGCTGGAGCAGGCGCGGGAAATGATGCGCATCGGGAAATTATCCGGCGCCGTCGGTACGTTTGCGAATATTGATCCATCCGTAGAAGAATATGTTTGCAAGAAATTAGATCTTCAGCCGGCCAATATTGCCACACAAATTATTCAACGCGATGTCCATTGCCAATTTGTTACAACATTGGCTTTAATCGGGTCTTCTCTAGATAAGATTGCTACAGGAATCCGCCTTTTGCAAAAAACGGAAGTTTTGGAAGTGGAAGAGCCCTTTTTTAAAGGCCAAATAGGTTCTTCAGCCATGCCCCACAAACGTAATCCTGTTATATGCGAGAGGATTTCCGGTTTGTCACGTTTGCTGCGGGCTAACGCGCAAGCGGCTTTTGAGAATATTAACCTCTGGCATGAACGGGATATCAGTCATTCATCCGTCGAGAGAGTAATCCTGCCTGACAGTACCATCATCCTGAACTATATGCTGCACAAGCTCATTCCCGTCATTGAGGGCTTGCTGGTCTATCCAAAGAATATGATCGCTTCGCTGAATAAGACAAAGGGGTTGATCTATTCGCAGAGAGTCTTGCTTGAGTTGATGAAGAAAGGGCTGACAAGAGAACAGGCATACGAGATCATCCAGCGCTGCGCTATGCAGGTATGGCAGGAAACCTCCGATTTTAAAGAGGTTTTATATCGGGACCGTAAGGTGAGAAAACACCTTAAGGCAACGGAGATTGATGCCTGCTTTGACATTAAATATTATACGCGCCATAGCGATATGATTTTTAAACGAGTGGGATTGAAATAAAATTTAACATTCGAATCCGTGACAAAAGGTAGACGGCCCATGGAAAAGCGGAACAAGATTTACGAGGGCAAAGGCAAGATTCTATACGAAACAGATTCCCCGGATCTTATTATCCAGTATTTTAAAGACGAAGCCACGGCTTTTAACGCTCAAAAGAAAGGCATTATTGATCAAAAGGGCGTTATGAACAATAAGATATCGACGCGCCTATTTAGCTTTTTATCCTCACAAGGCATACCCACTCACTTTGAAGAACGTCTTAATGACCGGGAAATGCTGGTCAAAAGAGTTGACATTGTGCCTGTCGAAGTTATTGTCCGTAATGTGGCTGCCGGCTCTCTTTGCCGTAATTATGGTTTGCCTGAAGGGAAAAGGCTTCCCGTCAGTATTTTTGAGTTTTGCTATAAAAATGACGACCTTGGTGATCCGATAATCAATGAATGCCATATTCTTGCCCTGGAGCTGGCAACGCCGGAAGAAATTGAAATTATCAGGAGTTATACTTTTAAAGTTAATGATCTTTTGACGGAGTTTTTTAAAGCCCTCAATATTGAGCTGGTGGATTTTAAACTGGAATTCGGTAGATATAAGGGGCAAATAATCCTGGCTGATGAAATTTCACCAGACACCTGCCGCCTTTGGGAAATCGGGACAGGCAGAAAGCTCGATAAAGATCTGTTTCGCGAAGACCTCGGCAATATTGAAGCCGCTTATCAAGAGGTGTTAAACCGGGTCAGTATATAAGGTTCAAAGTTAAAGATCGGCTGGCAGGTTTTACAGCCGGGAAATTACCTGAAAATATGAGGCAACTGACAAGCGATAGTTGAATTGATATATTCCTCAAAGTTTTGACATGTCGCCTGAAAAGATAAATCCTGCCTTCAATAAGAAAAAACCTAATTTTAACTTTTTCGATTTATTATTTGAATGATTTGGCGAATAGAAATTAAAGAAAAAGCCGGCAGCGTTGATGCCTTTGCCGAAGGAGTGGCGAAAGACATTCTTGATCTGGGTATTATTTCGGTTAAAGATGTTAAAGTTGTTCAAGTCTACAATATCGAAGGCGACATATCAGAAGACGATGTGCATTGCATCAGCGAACAACTTCTTACGGACAAAATCACTCAAGAATATTTTTACTCTCACCAGGCATATCCCGGTTTTGACAAGAAGGATGTTCGTATTGTTGAGATCGCCTATAATCCCGGCGTGATGGAGCCTGTCGAGGCGTCCACTTTGAAAGGAATCAGTGATTTAGGGATTGAGGGGGCGCATGCCGTGCGGACAGCTAAACAATATCATTTTACCGGCGATATTGCCGATCAGGAATTAAAAACCATTATTGATAAAGCATTATCGAATAAATTGATCCAGCATGTGGTTAAAGAAGGCTCTGACGCTTCAAAGGATATCGAAACCCTTGCCTCGGCTAAAGAGAATAAAGAAGTTCATGTCCTGCAAATTGACCTGTTAAACGCCAATGATCAAAAGTTGAAGAAGATCAGTCAAGAAGGGCAGTTGTTTTTGAATGTTGATGAGATGAAATCGATCAAGGCGCATTTCAAGAAACTGGATCGTAATCCTACCGATTGTGAATTAGAGACCATAGCACAGACATGGAGTGAGCATTGTTATCACAAAACTTTCCGTGGGGATATTGAATATCAATGCAAAGAGGAAGACGGCGAGATCAAAAAGTCTATCGTGCGGAATCTGCTTAAATCCACGATCGTTAAGGCAACGGAGAAGCTGGATAAGCCCTGGTGCGTTTCTGTTTTTCATGACAATGCCGGGGTAGTTAAATTTGATAATGATACCAATATATGCTTTAAAGTTGAGACACATAATCATCCGTCGGCGTTAGAGCCCTTCGGCGGTGCCAATACGGGTATCGGTGGCGTCATCAGGGATATTCTCGGGACAGGTTTGGGGGCCAAACCTGTTTGTAATACCGATATTTTTTGTTTCGCGCAGCCGGATTATCCTTTTTATAAATTGCCGGCCGGCGCGCTTCACCCTAAACGGGTGATGAAAGGTGTTGTCTCGGGCGTGCGTGATTATGGCAATAAGATGGGTATTCCGACGGTAAACGGGGCAATTGTCTTTGACGAACATTTTGTGGGTAATCCGCTGGTGTATTGCGGCACGGTAGGGCTTATTCCTAAGGGAATGGAGAAAAAACAAGTGTATCCGGGAGATTTGGTTGTTGTGGCCGGAGGAAAAACAGGCCGTGACGGCATTCACGGCGCTACTTTCTCATCGGGTGAGTTGACCAGTGATTCAGAAGTGGTTTCATCCGGAGCGGTTCAGATTGGTGATCCCATTCAAGAGAAGAAGGTGCTTGACGTTTTATTGCAGGCTCGTGACCAGAACTTATACAGCGCTATTACGGATTGCGGAGCAGGAGGCCTTTCCAGTGCTGTTGGTGAAATGGGGCAGCTTACCGGCGCGCGTGTGGATCTCGATAAGGTGCCGTTGAAATATAAGGGTTTAAGTTATATGGAGATTTGGATTTCCGAATCTCAAGAGCGCATGGTAATGTCTGTTCCGCCGAAGAATATAAAGAAATTATTAGAGATTTTTAATATTGAAGATGTTGAGGCGACGGTTATCGGGGAATTTACAGACAGTGAACGACTTGAGTTGTTTTATGAAAGTAAACAGGTGTGCTGTTTGGATATGGCTTTTCTTCACGACGGGGTGCCGAAAATTACCAAGAAAGCCAGATGGGCGTTTCCAACGATCAAGAATCCGCAAATCAAATGCCCGATTAATTTGAATGATAAATTATTGGATGTCATGTCTCATTATAATGTGTGTTCAAAAGAATGGGTCATTCGGCAGTATGATCACGAGGTTCAGGGAGGAAGTGTTATCAAGCCCTTATCGGGTAAAGGATGTGATGGACCGTCTGACGCCAGCGTGATCCGGCCCAAATTGGAATCTGATAAAGGCATAGCTGTTTCAAACGGCATTAATATTTTGTATGGAAAGATTGATCCTTTCTGGATGGCGGCATCTTGTATTGATGAGGCGATCCGCCAGATTGTTGCTGTGGGCGGGGATTTAAAACAAATTGCCTTGCTTGATAATTTTTGTTGGGGTAATCCGGATAAAGCAGACAGGCTGGGCGGTTTGGTGCGTTGCGCGCAGGGATGCTATAAGGCAGCGACGAGTTACGGCACACCATTTATTTCCGGAAAAGATAGTTTATATAATGAGTATGCTGAAGGAAAGAAATCCATTGCTATTCCGGGAACGATTTTGATTTCGGCAATGGGAATTGTGAATGATGTCAATAAATGCGTGACCATGGATTTGAAAAAGGGCGGCAATTTGATTTATGTCATTGGTCAAACACATCATGAATTAGGCGGCAGCATTTATTTTGATACTCATGGTGAGTTGGGAGACGGTGTGCCGAAGGTTAATTTTAAAAAGGGATTAGAAACATTTCAAGCAGTGTCCCGGGTTGTCAAAAAAGGTTTGGCTGAATCGGCGCATGATTGTTCGGAAGGCGGCATCGCGGCGGCCTTAGCGGAAATGGCTTTTAGTGGCGGCCTCGGTGTGACGGCATCTCTTAAAAAAGTTCCTTATAAGGGCAAAGACAAGCGTAATGATTTTATTTTGTTTTCAGAATCCAACTCCCGCTTTATTGTTGAAGTGTCGCCAAAGAATCAGAAAAAATTTGAAAAGGCTATGAACGGAATTTCTTATGGTTTGCTTGGCAAAACCGAGGAAACGCCTGAATTTGTCGTATATGGTTTAGATGACAATGTCTGCTTGAATCTTTACCTTGATGATATTAAAACAGCCTGGAAAGAACCTTTGAAATGGTAAATCCGGCACGCCGGCACCTCAGGTGTTTTGGCGCACATTAAGTAAAGGTGGTGCATAATGAAGAAATCTGAAATCATGCGTTTTGAAGACCCGTGGCGCGTTTTTCGCATTATGGGTGAATTTGTTGAAGGGTTTCATCGATTTTCCGAAATTGGACCGGCAGTAACTATTTTTGGATCTGCCCGGACGACAAGAGGCAAGAAGATGTATAAGCTGGCGGTTGAAACAGCGGAAAAACTCGTCAAAGAAGGCTATGCGGTTGTTACCGGCGGCGGGCCAGGCATTATGGAAGCGGGTAATAAAGGCGCTTCGAAAGCAAAAGGAGAATCAATAGGCCTGAATATTGATTTGCCTTTTGAGCAAAAACCCAATCCGTATGTAAAAACGCTTATTAATTTTCATTACTTTTTTTGCCGTAAGGTTATATTTGTAAAATATGCCAAGGCCTTTGTTGTCTTTCCCGGCGGATTCGGCACATTAGACGAATGTTTTGAGAGTTTAACGCTTATCCAGACAGAACGTATCGAGAAGTTCCCGGTTATTTTAGTCGGAAAAGATTTTTGGGGAGGAATGATCGATTGGCTGAAGGGCTCATTGGTTGAAGCAAAAACCATAAGCCCTAAAGATCTGAATATTTTTAAACTCGTGGATACTTCTGATGATGTGATTAAGGTGATTAGAGAATTTTATCAACCGAAACGAAAAAAACGCAATGTCAAACGAAGTTAAAGTCATTGTTTTAAGAGCCGCGGGTACTAATTGCGACGAGGAAACGGCTTTTGCCTTCCGCGCCTTTGGAGCTGCAGTTGATTTGGTGCACATCAACAGGTTATTTCAAAAGGAATTTTCGCTCAAAGATTATCACATTCTGGCGATTCCCGGCGGGTTTACCTATGGGGATGACATCATGTCCGGAAGGATATTGGCTAATGAATTGCGCTTGAAGTTGGGCAAAGACATTAAGGAGTTTATTGATGACGGTAAACTGATTATCGGCATCTGTAATGGTTTTCAAGTCCTGGTGCGTTCCGGCATTCTTCCCGGGGCGGTTGCGGGAGCGGGTGATGCCTTCCGACAAACTGTCACCTTAACGAATAATGATTCGGGGAAATTTGAAGACCGCTGGGTGTATCTGAAGGTCAACGATAAATCGGTGTGGACACAAGGGGTGAAGGGGATTATTTATATTCCGATTGCGCATGCGGAAGGAAAATTTGTCCCTGAAAATAAAGACACATTGAAAGGTTTAAACGATAATCAGCAAATTGCCTTTCAGTATTGCAAAAGCGATGGCGGCGACGCTGTTTATCCAGAGAATCCCAACGGTTCAATTGATCATATTGCCGGCATATGCGATCCGACGGGCCGGGTCCTCGGCCTGATGCCGCACCCGGAAAGGCATTTTCATTTTACCCAACATCCGTTTTGGACGCGAATTGAGGAAAAAAAAGAATTCGGTGAGGGTGCGAAGATTTTTGAAAACGGGATTAAATATATAAAGAAAATGTTAAAAAAATGACAACGGTCAATTATAAAACAAGCGGCGTTGATATCGACAGGGCCAATGGTTTTGTTAAGGCGATTCAGGCTTCGGTGCGGTCCACGTATACGAAAGATGTGCTGAAACGAAAAGGTGCTTTTGGCGGTTTGTATTCTTTAGCGAAGGGCAAGTATAAGGATCCTGTTCTCGTGTCTTCGTCCGACGGGGTGGGGACAAAGCTCCTTATTGCCAATGCTGTCAATAAACATGATAGTGTCGGGATCGATTTGGTCGCGATGAACGTAAATGATATTTTATGTGTTGGGGCCAAGCCATTGTTCTTTCTTGATTATATTGCCTGCGGGAAATTGGAGCCAGAAATTTTACAAGATGTGGTTAAAGGGATAGCGGCGGGATGCCGTCAGTCAGGATGCGGTCTTGTCGGCGGTGAAACTGCGGAAATGCCGGGCATGTATAAGGCCAAAGATTATGATTTGGCGGGCTTTGCTGTTGGCGTGGTTGATAAAAAATATATAATTGACGGATCAAAGATTAAGCAGGGTGACCGTGTTATCGGGTTGGCTTCCAGCGGATTGCATTCAAATGGATTTTCATTGGTCAGGAAAGTCTTCACAAAGGCGGAACAGAAGAAATATGCCGCAGAATTATTGAAACCGACCAGGATATATGTTAAAGAAGTTTTGGATGTCATTAAGAAATTTAACGTGCAGGGTTTGGCGCACAATACGGGCGGGGCTTTTTATGACAAGTTGACCAAGATCGTGCCGAAAGGCTTATGCCTGTCTATTGATGCCGGATCATGGCGGATTCCTGAAATATTTCTGGAGATTCAAAGACGAGGGAAAGTAAAAAATAAAGATATGTTCAGCACTTTTAATATGGGTATTGGGATGATTCTGGTCGTGAGGGCGAAAGAGGTTAAAGGTGTCCGTTCGTTACTATCACGTAAACGTTTACGTTCTTTTGAGATTGGGGCAGTGGTCAAGAATCAAAGAAGTAATATTCTTGTCCAATATTAGAAAGGGTTTTTATGAAAGTGTTGGTTGTCGGCTCCGGAGGGAGAGAACATGTTTTAACATGGAAGATCAAACAGAGCTCGTTGGTCGATGAGATTTTTTGCGCGCCCGGTAATGGGGGCATGAGCATGATCGCTGAATGTGTTGATATAAAGGTGGATGATATAAATGGATTAGCAGCATTTGCTTTAGAAAAAAAGATTGATCTTACGGTTGTGGGCCCGGAAGCTCCTTTGGTAGAAGGGATTGTTGATGTGTTTGAAAAAGCGGGCTTGAAAATTTTCGGCCCGGGAAAAATGGCGTCGCAGTTGGAGGGGAGCAAAGTATTTACAAAAGAATTCTTGAAGAAACATAATATTCCAACAGCGGGCTATCGGTCATTCAGTGATATTAATACCGCCATTGATTTTCTAAAGGAAATTAATTACCCGGTGGTTGTTAAAGCCGACGGCTTGGCAGCTGGCAAAGGGGTTATCATTTGTGAAAATGCTGCTCAGGCCCGAGAGGCTTTAGACCAGATCATGTTGCAAAAGGTTTTTAAGGATGCCGGAAACCGTGTGGTTATTGAAGAGTTTTTGCGGGGAGAGGAGGCCTCAATCTTGGCGATCAGCGATGGGGAAGATTATGTTATTCTCGCTTCTTCGCAGGATCATAAAAGGATATTTGATGAAGATCAAGGGCCGAATACCGGAGGGATGGGTGCTTATTCGCCGGCTCCCGTTGTGACGCCAGGCATTATGTGCAGGATCGAAAATGAGATCATTGCTCCCACAATAAAGGGTATGAAAGAGGACGGATGTCCTTTTAAAGGTGTTCTCTATGCAGGGTTGATGATTGATAACGGCAGGCCGAAGGTGTTAGAATATAATGTTCGTTTTGGTGATCCGGAAACGCAAGTGGTGATACCGCGTTTAAAAAATGATCTTGTTGAAATTATGCGGGCCAGTTGTGAGGGGCGTCTCAAGGACATGCCCCTGGACTGGGATGAAAGAATCTTTATTTGTGTCGTAATGAGTTCAGGTGGGTATCCGGGCGCATATGAAAAAGGAAAAACAATTGAGGGTTTAGATGGCGTGAGCGCGCGAGAAGGAATCGTATTTCACGCCGGGACCAAAAAAGACGGTGATGCGGTTTTAACCTCCGGCGGTCGAGTTTTAGGGGTCACGGGTTTTGGCGTGGATATTGCTGAAGCAATTGATAATGTGTATAAGGTTGTTGAGAAAATATCATTTGATAGATGCTTTTTTAGACGGGATATCGGCGCTAAGGCTTTAAAGAGGGTCAATGAAACTCAGAATACCAGTGCTTCAGCCGGGAATTAATTCTATAAGATGGCTGGCAGGTGGTTTGCCGCGCATAAAAAAACAGGAGTGAATTATGGATGATATGCAGATTGTTATTATGATGGGAAGTAAGTCCGATTTTCCGACGATGGAAGAAACCTCCAAGATACTTAAAGATTTTGATGTTGGTTATGAAATGAAAGTGCTTTCTGCGCATCGCACACCCAAAGAGACAGTAGAGTATGCTGAGTCTTTGAAAGGACGAGGCGTGAAAGTGGTGATATGCGGGGCCGGAGGATCGGCCGCTTTAGCAGGAGTTGTTGCGGCCCATACGCCTTTGCCTGTTATCGGCATTCCGATTGAAAGTGTGGTAAACGGTATGGATTCATTACTATCCACGGTGCAAATGCCTCCCGGGGTACCGGTCGGGGCTGTTGCCATCGGTAAGGCAGGGGCGAAGAATGCTGCGTTTTTGGCTTTGCGTATTTTGGCTTTAGCGGATGAAGCAATAGCCGGAAAAGTTGATGAATTTAAGGAAGAGCAGCGAAAGAAAATTTTACAAACCGAGGTGTGATTTTTTGAAGACGGAAATTATAAAACTTGACCCCAAATACCCCGAAGCAGATAAAATTGCGCGTTGTGCAAAGGTTATCCGTCAGGGGGGATTAGTTATTTTTCCGACTGAGACGGTGTATGGCATTGCGGCTGACTATAATAATGAAAAAGCTATGGCCCGTCTGCGTGAAGTCAAGAAACGCCCGGATGACAAACTTTTTTCTGTCCATATTTCGCAAAAGGGTCTATTGTCCAATTATACGCCGTATCATGAAACAAAACTTTTTAAATTGGTTGATGAATGCTGGCCGGGCCCGTTAACAGTTATTGTCCCGACACATGAAAAGGGCAACACGATTGGTATTCGTATGCCGCATAATGTTATTGCTTTATATCTTGTTCAGGAATCCCAATGCACGGTTGCTGCCCCGTCGGCTAATATATCCGGGGATCCCGCGCCATCCACTTGTGAGGAGGCCTTAAAGACTCTTGATGGAAAAGTGGATATCGCGATAGACGGGGGGGAGGCGAAGTTCGGGTTAGCTTCTTCAGTTGTGGATTTTACACAGGATCAGCCTGCTGTGGTGCGTGAAGGCGTTGTCAAGCAAGAAGAAGTAGACAGCATAACCAATAAGAAAAATATTCTTTTTGTATGCACGGGGAACAGCTGCCGATCTGTTATGGCGGAATATTATTTTAAGTATCTGGTCCAAGAGAGGGATGATGTGAATGTTTATTCGGCCGGGACCAGCGTGTTTATCCGCTCATCAGCCAGTTCGGAAACGGTGACGGTTTTAAAAAGAGAGGATATTGACGCCTCCATGCATCGATCGCAGCCACTCACCAGCGTGTTGTTAAAGAAATCAGACTTGATATTAGTGATGACGAGGAATCACCGCCAGCAGGTCATTGAGCGTGTTCCTGAGGTTGAACAGCGTGTCTATTTGCTGCGGGAGTTTGGGCAAGATGCGGTCAGCATGGTCAGCAGTTTGGATATTCCTGACCCCATGGGCAAGCCGGCGGAAGCCTATGAAGAAGGTCTTTTCATTATTAAGGGAGCATTAAACAAATTAACAAATCTGATATAAGATATTTACAACAAAAAGACGCGAAGGAGTAGAATTTAAAAAATGAGAATTTTTATCGGGGCGGACCACAGAGGGCATCTATTAAAGGAAGAAATCAAAACGGTTCTTGCTGAAATGGGGCATGACGTTGATGATAAAGGCACACATAGCGAAGATAGTTGCGATTATCCTGACTCTGCTTATGCTGTAGCTAGTCATGTTGCCCGAACGGAAGGTTCAAGAGGTGTGTTGGTCTGTATGAGCGGCATTGGGCAGAGTATTGCGGCCAATAAAGTCCCGGGCGCCTACGCAGCGCTTTGTTATAATAAAGAAGCCGCTGCCTTTTCTCGAGAACATAATAATGCCAATATATTGGTTTTGGGCGCAAAGTTTATAAAACAAGACGAACTTAAAGATATTCTTGAAACATGGTTATCCACTGAATTTGAAGGCGGCCGGCATCAACAGCGCGTGGATAAAATAAAGAGCATTGAAGAAAAATTGTATAAAGCGGCTTAGTCAGTTATTAACGGTTAATGACAGAAGAGAGGATCTTCTATTATGCAACAATTAGAGCAAACGGATATTGATATATACAATGCGATTCAACAGGAGTTAAAGAGACAGCAGAACAATCTGGAGCTTATTGCTTCTGAAAATATTGTTTCTCCAGCCGTTCTGCAGGCGCAAGGGTGTGTCATGACGAACAAATATGCCGAAGGATATCCGTCGAAGAGGTGGTATGGGGGCTGTGAGTTTGTTGATGTGGCGGAGACCTTGGCTATTGATCGGGCTAAAAAATTATTTGGCGCTGATCATGCTAATGTGCAGCCTCATTCAGGTTCTCAGGCCAATAACGCCGTTTATAATGCCGCTATCAAGCCGGGAGATACCGTCCTGGCTTTAGACTTGGCTTGCGGGGGACATTTAACGCATGGCCATAAATTAAATTTTTCCGGAAAGACCTATAACGTCGTGACCTACAAGGTGAACCCCAGGACGGAAATGATTGATTTTGATGAGATCCGGTCTTTGGCTAAAGAACACAAACCGCAGTTGGTTTTGGCGGGAGCCTCAGCTTATTCCCGGACGATCGATTTTGAAACGTTTCGTGAAGTATGTGATTCTGTCGGGGCTTTTCTTTTTGTTGATATGGCACATATTGCGGGTCTGGTAGCTGCTGGTTTGCATCCTAATCCTGTAGAGTGTTCTGAGTTTGTAACCACAACGACACATAAAACGTTACGCGGGCCACGCGGTGGTATGATTTTGTGCCGGGAAGAATATGCCCGTAAAATCGATATCAATGTTTTTCCCGGCATTCAGGGAGGGCCTTTGATGCATGTTATCGCGGCTAAGGCGGTGGCATTTAAAGAGGCCCTGAGCGATGATTTTAAAGTTTATCAAGGGCAGATCATCAAAAATGCCAAAGCGATGTCAGAAGCCATGGCCCGATTAGGTTTTCGTATTGTCGCCGGCGGGACGGATAATCATCTTTTTATGGCCGATTTAAGGCCAAAGAAAGTGACGGGTAACGAAGCTTCAAAAATACTTGATGAGGTGCACATTACGGTTAATAAGAATCTGATTCCTTTTGATACGGAAAGCCCGATGGTAACCAGCGGGATCCGTATCGGCACGCCGGCTTTAACGACTAGAGGGATGAAAGAAAAAGAGATGGGAACAATCGCCAAGCTTATCAATGAGGCGTTAACACATAAGGACGATGTCAAGATTTTAGAAAAAGTTAAAGCCGGGGTTTTGGAGTTGACACAGTCATTTTCTATTTATGAAACGTTAGGTGAGCAATCATGAAATGTCCGTCATGTAATCATCCTGAGACCAAAGTGGTTGACTCGCGTATAAGCAGCTATGGCAGTTCCATCCGGCGTCGTCGGGAATGTTTGGAATGCGAGAAGCGTTTTACGACATATGAATATGTGGAGCAGGTCCCGCTGATGGTCGTCAAAAAGGATGGCCGTCGTCAGCCGTTTGATCGGAAAAAAATTATCAACGGGTTGCTTAAGGCGTGCGAAAAGCGGCCGATCAGTATTGATAAGGTCGAAGAAGTGACGTTAGAGATCGAACGGGCTGTTCAGAAAAAATACGACCGTGAAGTAGACGCCTCCGCAATAGGGAAAGTGATTATGGAGAAATTAGCACAGCTCGATGAAGTGGCTTATGTCAGGTTTGCTTCTGTTTACCGGCAGTTTCGTGACATTAATCAATTTATGAACGAGTTAAAATTAATTTTAGATAAAGACAAAAAACAATCCAGATAGGTGAAGGATTATGGATATTCAAGTAGAACTCATTAAGATAATAATTGATGAAAAAAGACAAGATCAGGTTATTGTCCTGAAAGAAAAAAATGGAGAGCGGCAGTTCCCGATTGTTATCGGATTTTTGGAAGCCTCCAGCATAAAGATGAAGCTGTCCGGCATTAAAGTTCCCCGGCCGATGACCCATGATTTATTGATGTCGACGATTGAGAATCTTGCGGTTACATTAGAAAAGTTGGTGATTGATAAATTGACCTCCAACACCTTTCACGCAAAATTAGTTCTGAGGAAAGATGACGGGCAGGAAGTGCGCGTTGATTCAAGGCCCTCTGACGGTATCGCCTTAGCGGTTCGTGCTCAGGCACCCATATTTGTCGATGAGAATGTCATTCAGAAAGCCTCAGTTTTTAAGGTTGAATAAATAAGGAGTTGCTGTCTCATGTCTGTTCTTGCGGATCTCCCCCATTTAAAAACAATAAGAGATATTGCCAAAAGACGCCGGTTGGAAGTCTATCTGGTGGGCGGATTTCTGCGTGATTTTATGCTGGGCAAACCTTGTTTTGATTTTGATTTTGCCGTTGATAAAGAGGCGATTTCCTTAGCAAAAAAATTTTCCGATACCATAAAAGGAGCCTTTGTTCTTTTAGATGACGAGCACGGATGCGCGAGGGTCGTAAAAAAACAAAAAAGACAGATCTATACCTTTGATTTTGCAGATTACCGGGCGAACACCATAAAAAAAGATTTATTGCATCGCGATTTTACCATTAACACATTTTGTTTGAATGTTAATGAGATGAAAAATGAAACGACAGTAGAGGATGCCTTCCAGGATTTCAGGAAGGGGTTGCCTGACCTGCGCGCTAAAAGGATCAAGATGGCTTCCGACAAGGCGTTTAAGAAGGATCCCTTGCGGCTTTTACGCGCTTTTAGTTTGCGGGCCATTTTTGATTTTAAGATCGAACAGGACACCCAGAAACAGATAAAAGAAGATAGAGATTTGATTGCTGATGTCAGTAGTGAGCGTATCCGGGAGGAATTATTTAAAATTCTTGAAACAGAACGGGCAGCTTCCAATCTTAAGGCTATGGACCGGTTCGGGCTTCTATCACGAATTATGCCGCAAATCAGCATTATGTTTGATGTTAAGCAGGGGACGTATCACCATTTGGATGTTTGGCCGCATTCGTTAGAGACGGTAGTGCAGCTTGAGAAATTGATAATGGAATGGCGTGATGATACTGATATCACGGAATATTTAAATGAAACTATCGCCGGTCAGCACACCCGTTCTGCTTTAATGAAGTTGGGGGCTTTGCTTCATGACATTGGAAAACCGGAGACTCGACGACGGGAAAAGAGCCGGATATCTTTTCATGGTCATGAAAGGGTGGGGAAGGGTATAACGCGAAGCATAGCTCGTGATTTAAAGTTGTCAACAAAAGAGCGGCTGGCCTTGGAGGATATGGTTTTGTGGCATCTGCGGCCCGGGTATTTGTCAAATTTTAAAAGACCAAGCGAACGAGCGATCTTCCGTTATTTGCGTGACACAAAAGAAGAAGCTGTGAGCATCGCCTTGCTCGCTCTGGCCGATCAAAGGGCAACGAGAGGGCCGGCCACAACAGAGCAAGACATTACTCATCACACAAAGATTTGCCAAGATGTCATCAGTAGATATTTTATTAAGAAAAAAGAGAAGCCGTTTGTGCGGCTTATCAACGGGGATGATTTGATTGAAAATTTCAATTTGCACCCTTCTCCTTTATTCAAAAAGATTTTAGATGATGTTGAGGAAAATCAAGTCACCTTAAGGATTAGGACCAAAAGAGAGGCCTTGGCCCTGGCGGCAAAGATTGCCAAAAAAGGCTAGCGGGTGAGGATCCAAAATGAAGATTAAAAACACTGAATTGCAAATTATAAAAGGTGACATCACGTCATTGAAAGTGAACGCCTTGGTCAATCCGGCTAATAGCGGTATGGTTATGGAAAAAGGGTTGGCCGGGGTGATTAAACAAAAAGGGGGCTCAGGTATTGAACAGGAGGCGCAAAGCAAAGCCCCTGTTGAGCCGGGCGGTGCAATATGGACCAAAGCGGGGCAGCTGGAAGTGGATTGCATTATTCATGCTGTAAGTGTGGATAAAAACATGCGGACGAATGAGAAAATTATTCGTGGAGCTATCGCCAGCGCCTTTGAATGTGCCGCGAAGTTAAAGAATGAAACATTGGCGATGCCGGCTGTTGGATGCGGGGTCGGGGGATTCCCGGCCATCGGAGCGGCAAAGATAATGGCTCAGGAGATAT
>JAGLNJ010000013.1 GCA_023139575.1 Candidatus Omnitrophota bacterium
TGCTTCAGAATCTCCAGGCGGACGAAGAGATCCCCGCGGATCTGACGGATGAGGGCGCAAATTCAAATGAAGGATTGTTCGAATTTGATATAAAGATTGAGGAGGGGGCTGCCGCGGAAGCGTCTGAAGAGCGGGAAAGTGACCTTGATGAGCAGATTATCATTGATGTCCTTGAGTTAAAAGACATGGATATCATGGATGTGCTCAAACTCATTTCGAAGAAGAGCAGTTTAAATATTATTGCCGGAAAAGACGTTAAAGGTAAGGTCTCCATTTTTTTAAAAAATGTTAAGTTGAAAGATGCCCTGACCATCATTCTGGATTCCAACAATTTGGCTTACAGGTTGGAGGAGGGGATAGTCCGCGTTATGTCAGCGATGGAATTTGAGCGGCGTTATGGTTATAAATTCGGCGGGCGTGTTGAAACAAAAATGGTGCATTTGGTTTTTTCCGGCGCGGATGAAGTGGTAAGCCTTCTTAATCAAATAAAATCAAAGAACGGGAAGATCATCGCTGACGCGAAGACCAATACTTTGGTTCTTGTCGATGCCAGGAATGTTTTAGATGTCATGACCGATTTGATCAAAAAGGTTGATGTTCCCGTACAGACAGAAGTTTTCACTCTCAGCTATGCCCGGGCAGAGACTATTGAAGAAAAGATCCATGATGTCTTAACGGAAAAGGTCGGCCGAATAAAAATGGATAAACGTTCAAATAAAATCGCCATTACAGATACACGTCTCAAGATTGGAGAGATTAGAAAACTCATTGAAGCTTTTGATGTGAAGCAACAGCAAGTCTTGATCGAAGCGAAAATCGTTCAGATTATTTTGAGTGACCAGCATAAATTCGGTGTGGACTGGGAGGCAATCGTGGCGGAGTACCATAATTTAAATTTCAAATCAAACTTTGATATTCTCAACAGTACGGATAAAAGCGGCAATCTCAGTATCGGCACATTAGACAGTGATAATTATACAGTCCTTATTGAAGCCCTGGAGTCGGTCGGGATGACAAATATTTTATCCAGCCCCAGTATTACGGCGCTTAATAATGAAGAGGCGAAGATCCTGGTGGGGTCAACAGAACCCTATGTCACGACCACGACCACAACACCCGCAAGCGGGCCTACAACGACAGCCGAGAGCATTAATTTTATCGAAGTCGGGGTTAAGCTGTATGTTACGCCGACGATTCATGAGGATGATTTTATTACGTTGAAAATAAAGCCTGAAGTGAGTTCAGTTACACGAACCATTACCACCAGCAATAATAATGTTATTCCTGTTGTTGAGACGTCCGAGGCTGAAACGACGGTTATGGTTAAAAACGGCGTGACGATTGTTATCGGCGGTTTGATCAAAGAGGAAAGAATTGATTCGGAAAATAAAATTCCCCTGCTCGGGGATATTCCTCTTTTGGGATATGCCTTTCGTAATGAAGATTTTTTTATGCGAAAGACAGAGATTGTCATCTTCTTAACCCCGCAAATCATATCCGGGTCTGTTCCTGCCCAGAGGGATGCAGATTAAATATCAATTAAGGCGATTCACGGATATATGTTGAAAAAGAATTCACATAAAATATTGCCTGTCATTTTATTGCCGTTTTTTATCCTGCTGGCCGGATGCGCGACGGCACCACGGCCGCCTTCCGACGAGGCTCTGTATTTGAAGGAATTAGCCGGGCGGAGCCGCGTTCAATGGCAGCTGGATACGGTCACGCAGGTTATTACTTTAAGGCGGGGATCCGTTACAGCCCGGGCTCTTGTGGGGAGTGATATTGTGATTATTCAAGGAGAGCCTATTCAGCTGAGTTCTCCGATTGAACGTGACCGTGATGGCATTGTGGTGCCTCCGGATTTCAGAACAAGGGTGCTTGCCCGTTTAGTGAAGACAGCAGTCGTTCTGCCTGAGAAAAAATACAGAATTATTCTCGATGCCGGACATGGCGGTAAAGACCCCGGGGCCGTGGGGCGGTCCGGGGTGAGGGAGAAGGATGTTGTTTGGGACATAACCAAAAGACTTAAAAGGGCGTTGGAGAATCGGGGGATGAGTGTTTCCTTAACCCGTAAAGGAGATAATTTTATTTCTTTGGAAGAACGCACTGAAATTGCCGCGCGTCAACAGGTTGACCTCTTCGTAAGTATTCATGCTAACGCGTGTAAAAGCAG
>JAGLNJ010000130.1 GCA_023139575.1 Candidatus Omnitrophota bacterium
GCTTTTGATGAAAAGGAGGGCGTTTTTAAAGCGTTCATAAATAAAATCTTTTTCTTTTTTTTTGATATTCTCCTTTTTGAGGAGCTTTTTATACATTAGGTTGATGCGCAGTTGAGGCATCTGGTCATTGTTTAAACGAATTTGATAATCATCCTCGTTGTCTTGTGTAATAATGATATCCGGTTTTATATAAATGTTCTCTTGAACGGGGCGGTAATTTCGGGCGGGTTTAGGGTCTAATGACGCGATAAAATGGGCGGCCTCTTTGATGTCGTCAAGGGACACTTCAAGGGTTTTTGCAATAATCTGAAATTTTTTCTGCCCCAATTCATTGAGATGATCTGCAATAATTTTACAGATCAAGTCTTTATTTTCTGCTGAATAAAATGCCATTTGTGATAAAAGGCATTCTCTAAGATTGCGCGATCCAATGCCGAGAGGTTCAAATGAACGGATGGTCGCTAACACTTCTTCTATAAGATTTGAGTTGTTAATGTCTAGCGCTTGGACGATTTCCTCGCAATTTACTGTTAAATAACCATCTTCATCCAAATTCCCTATGACAAATTCACCAATCCGCAGTTTCTCTGGATCCTCGAATTCGATCCGGAGTTGTTGGTTCAGCACATCTTCCAGACTGACAATATTCCCTATAGGTAGGGTGTTAATTTCTTCAGCAGGGATAATTTGTCCATAATCAAGGTTTGAGGTGGGGTAATCTTGAAGGATATGCTCAATTTTTGACTTCATCTGTTCCTGTTCTGCAAAAGATTCTTCATTATTCTTCGATTCATCAATTTCCAAAAGAGGGTTGCTCTGCAGTTCCTGCTCAATGGCTATATTTAATTCAGTATAGGGAAGCATAAGCATCTCGATCGATTGTTGCATAGCTGGAGCGAGAACCTGTTTTTGGATTTGTTTTGTTATTAATCGCATTTTCATATGCCAAAGTATAGCATATATAATTGTAAATACAAAATTGCTAATGAGTTACATGAAATCACCAGGCATGATGCAAAAAATAAACATGCTGTAAATTGTTGATGTAATAGAGTTTCTGGTATTGTCCTAGTATGTCTATGACATGGATGTTTAATCTTTTAAACATTATCCCAAGTATGGAATGACCTGAGAATTATGGTAAAAAATTATGAATAGCATAAACTCATTTATTTTAGGAAGTTGCAAACTAAATAAAAACTTTTTATTCCCTGATTGGGCAGGTTGGCATGTTTATTGCTCAATTTCTTTTAGAAGTAATAAATTCTTGCAAAATTAACGATTAATCTTAGAATACACGATGAGGAGGAGGATGAACAGTGAAAAAGAGAATGACGATTACGGAGATTGCCCAAATCATTGGGTTAAGCCCTAAAACCCTCGCAAGGTGGGAGAAAGTAGGTAAGATCAGACGTCCGAAACGAGATTGGCGCGGATGGAGAGTTTATGATGAGAGTGACTTGATTGAGATCAGACGATTTCATGAAACTCTTTTTGAGGTATAAATATTTCAATAAAGGAGATTACTAAGATGGGCAGATTAGCAAGAAAATTTACATTTTCTGGAGTCATAATCACGATTATGCTCACTTGCAGTATTGCTCGCACTCAGGAACGCTCTGATTTTCCAAAGCAATCTAATAATACACAAGCATTGACAGCAGAAGATCAAATACTTCAGCAGAGTTTGAGCCAAATAATGAATATGCCGGTAGGCCATAACTACACTCAAGAAGAGATCAGCAGGTATACCCTTGGCCCTGCAGATGTCATTCAAGTAAGCGTATTACGGCATCCGGAAGTGAGCGGAAACTACATTATCAATCATGAAGGAAAAATACAGTATGAGTTTGTGGGTGATATTGAAATATCAGGGTTAACCAAGGATGAAGCCGCTATGGCCATAGGAGAACGTCTTTCTGAATATATTGTATCGCCTGAAACGTCAGTTAAGATTACCGGTTATAATAGCAAAGTTGTTTATGTGGTTGGTGAAGTCTACAGACCGGGCAAAATCTTTATGCGCGGCGATACGATAACGATAAGGGAAGCCTTGGTTCAAGCAGGTCTGCCGGCATTAACCGGAAAGACAAGAAAAAGTCATCTTATTACCCCGGATGAAACAGGTAAAGTAGAAAAGAAATATGTTGATGTCTACGCCCTGATATATGAGGGTGATTTACGGGAAAACCATGTGATGAAACCTGGCGATGTTGTTTATATTCCCCCGACATTTTTAACAAAAGCAATGAGAATGATTCAACCTGTTGCAACGCCTATTGGAACCGCAGCAGGTACGGGCAGAGCTGTGACAACGGGATTCTAAGAAGGCTATATCAAGAAGCATAAGAAAGTGATGAGTTTAATATAATCAATAAAGGAATAAGTCGATGACTGAGCTGACACAAGATAATTTTTCAGTAATGAACTATTTAAAAATATTTTTCCGGAGAAAACAGCTGTTGATCATTCCGGCTTTTATGGGTTTGGTAATCGGAATTTGCGCCGGCATTTTACTCCCGAAAGAATTTAAATCCTCAACAGTCATACTTGTTGAAGAAGGAAAAACAGATAATCCCTTATTTCAGGAGTTAGCCGTGTCAACGACGGTAAGGCAGCGTCTCACATCAATTCGTGAGGCCATGCTCGGCTGGAACAGTATTGTCAAACTGATCAATAGATTGGAATTGGATAAAGAAGTCAAGACAACAAAACAATTTGAACATTTGGTAAACGGTATTCGGGATAATATTGAGATTGACATGAAAGGTCATAATGTTATGTATCTTTCTTATGTAGGGTTTGATCCGGCGCAGACGCAATTGGTGGTGCAAAATATCACCGATATTTTTATCGAAAGAAATAAAGAAATACAGAATCAAGAGACAACTGATGCAATAGCATTTATTACAGAACAATTAAGAGTATATAAAGGAAAAATTAAATCATCGGAGATCGCCAGACTGCAAGAGCAGCTGGAAGAATTGTTGGTGGATTCTACTGAAAAGCACCCTATTGTGAAGCAATTACGCGAGCGAATCAATTTGAAAATGGGGGAACTAAAGCAAGAGGATCTCGAGTTCACGGAAGCGGAAAGCCTGAAGTTGGAGAATAACAGCCCGTTGATTGACAGCATAAAGAGCGCTTTAGAGAATATTGAGGATAGTTCAGAAAAATTGCGGGCCGTTCCCTACGTGGCCGATAACGAGATGTATAAGGTTATGCTTTTAGAGAAATTAGATAAGGTCATGGCAAGAGACGAAGAGGTCAACTCCTCGATTTATAATGTTCTTCTGCAGCGGCTGGAGACAGCAAAGATCACCAAAAGACTACAGGCGTCCAAAGAAGGCACCCGTTATACTATCGTGGAACCGCCGCGCATTCCCTTAGATGCTTTTAAACCTGATAAGATTGTTGTAGCCCTGTCTGGCCTTTTTATGGGTGTTTTATTAGGCTTATGTCTAGTTGTAGCGACAGAGTTCCTTGATAAATCTTTTATTGATGTGGAGGACGCAAAAGAATTCTTAGGTGTTCCTTTATTGGGGGCAATATCGAAAATCAATACGGAAAATTCTATCCGCCATGAAAGGGATAAAGAACGTTGGATTTATAGTTTGACTTTTGTTGCGGGTGTGGCGATTATTTTAGTAACTATTACGATATCGACTTTGTTTAAGTAGAGGCGGAAAATGTACAATAAACATTATGGATTTAGCGAGCCACCGTTCAATATGACGCCGAATGCGCGGTTCTTTTTCCAAAGCGCTAAACATACTGAAGCATTAAGCACGCTGATCTATGCGATAGAGCAACGAAAAGGATTTGTTGTTATTACGGGGGATATCGGTTCGGGTAAAACGACTGTTTGCCGCGCCTTATTAAATCA
Source organism: Candidatus Omnitrophota bacterium (assembly GCA_023139575.1). Lineage (GTDB taxonomy): Bacteria > Omnitrophota > Gorgyraeia > Zapsychrales > JANLHA01 > JAGLNJ01. Next base: position 3,887 of record JAGLNJ010000130.1, read on the forward strand.
AATTGATTGCCAGACCGAAGCCGCATTGATTACAAACACTTTTATAAGCGGTAAGGACTTATTGTGCTCTATTCTGGATGATCTGGATGTGGAGTATAATCCGGGTTCGAAAGCGCGGTTGTTATCGCAATTAAATAATCACCTCATAGAACAGATCCGCGTCGATAAAAATGTTGTCCTGATCATCGATGAAGCGCAGAATTTGACGCCATCGGTGTTAGAGGAAGTCCGTATGCTCTCAAACCTCGAGACTGACAATGAAAAGTTATTACAGATAATCTTTTTGGGTCAGCCGGAATTGAAGAAAAAATTAGCACTGAATAAATTGGAGCAGCTCCGACAGCGTATTGCCGTGTTCTATCATCTTTCGCCGCTTGATTTTGAGGATACTAAGAAGTATATTCTTCACCGTCTCAAAGTAGCAGGGGCCCCCAAACGAGAATATTTTACTGATGAAGCGATCTGTCGTGTTTACGCATTCACCAAAGGTGTACCGCGTATGATAAATCAAATATGTGATAGCGCCTTGTTGAGCGGTTTCATTGATGGGAAGAACGCCATCGACGCAGCCATCATAGAGGAGGTTATTCAGGAATCTCCGACGATGCAAATCAAGAATCAATCGAAGGAAATAATTGATAAACTGGACCAAATAGAATTAGAAGATTTGAACAAGGGCATTACCGGTTTTGATTTTCCAGAGTCATCGCCGCAGTTCAGTAGCTGAAATATTAAAAAAGTCATCGCGATTAAGCGTAAAACAAGCTGGTTTCAAGAAAGGATAAACTGATGGGAAAGATAACAAATGCGTTAAAAAAGGCAGCAGAAGAGAGGCTTGAGCGCGTTGAAAAGATTAATAAAATCCGTGAACAAAGCCGCTTGGTCATCAAAAAGATGGGGAATTCCGCGGTGGACCCCAAGATTATTGCATATTTTGACTCAAAGGCCTTGGTGACTGAACAATATAAGATTTTGCGAACCAATATGCTCTCCCTCAATAAAAATCATCCTCCGAAAGTTTTGGTTATTACGAGTTCAATTCATTCGGAAGGAAAAACGGTTACTTCGCTGAACCTGTCAATGGCTATCGCTCAATCGACTCAAAAACCTAAAGTGCTTCTTATTGACGCCGATATGCGCCGGGGGCGTATTGACCGTTATCTGGGGATCAAACATCCTGTGGGTTTAGCTGACGTGTTACGGGAAAAAGCTGAATTAAATGAGGCATTGTTCAAAATTAATGTGGATAATTTAACATTTATATCCTGTGGCTCCATCCCTGATAATCCGGCTGAACTTCTGGATTCTGATAAAATGCGCAGATTGCTTTCATTATTGCGCGCGCAATTTGATTCCATCATTATTGACACACCACCCATCATATCTGTAACAGACTCGGGCATTGTTGGCGCTTTATCCGATGGGGCATTGTTGGTTATTCAGGCAGGACGTACCCAACGGGGTATCGTTAAGAGAGCGACAGAACTGCTTCAACAAACACACACGAAATTGTTGGGGCATGTATTGACTAATATTGAGTATCATTTGCCTGAGTACATTTATCGTTATCTTTAATGAGATTTTGGTTTACTCGGGGTATTAAGTTGGGCATAATCATTTGATGTTTACCCTCAATGATTGAGGATAAAAATATTAACAGCACAAAGGAAAGGATCCTCCATGAGTAAATTCTTAGTAACCGGTGGGGCCGGGTTTATCGGTTCAAATATTGCCGAACAACTCGTTAAGGATGGGCATTACGTGCGGATTTTGGATAATTTCAGCTCGGGTAAAGAAGAAAATATTGCCTTTACGGAAGGGTTAGGGAAAGATAAATTTGAGCTCATCAGAGGGGATATTCGGGATAAAGACGTATGTGATCAAGCTTGTCAGGGGATCGATTATATTCTTCATCAGGCAGCTTTACGGTCTGTTCCCAAATCGATGAAGGAACCAGAGAGTTATAATGATGTGAACATTAACGGGACGCTTTTTGTGTTGCAAGCCGCCGCGAAAAATAAGGTGAAACGCCTTGTTTTGGCCTCTTCCAGTTCGATATATGGAGCTACGGATAGGTTCCCGCAGAAAGAAGAGCATTTGCCTTTACTTATTTCACCGTATGCCTTGAGTAAGCTCACGGGAGAATATTACTGCAGGATATTTTCTGAGTTTTTTAATGTTGAGACAGTTTGTTTAAGATATTTCAATGTTTACGGGCCCAGGCAGGCTCTGGATGATGAATATGCCGTGGTTATTCCGAAGTTTATACATTGTATTTTGCATGATCAATCGCCGCCGATTTTTGGAAACGGCAAGCAGTCCCGGGATTTTACTTTTATTGAGAATGTAGTATCGGCTAATATTCTCGCCGCGACGACGCCGGGTATTAAGCATCAGGTGTTTAATGTGGCTAACGGCAAGGATCATTCGGTTCTGGATCTGGTCGACGCCTTGAACAAGATTATCGGTAAAGATATTAAACCCGAATTCCTGCCTGTTCGGGCCGGTGATGTTTTCAGGACCAACGCCGACATTAGTAATATCAAAGAAGGATTGGATTTTAAATCATTAGTTAATTTCGAAGAAGGCTTGACCAAAACGGTAGAGTACTTCAAAAACAAGAATATATAAATGCGAATAGCACAAAGAAGTTGGCTGGGGATAACCCTTCTCTATATGGCATATGTGACATATTTGTCGACTTTGCCGGGAGACACCGTTTCTAAATGGGGATTGCAGGAATTGCTCACGAATCTGATGCATGTTCCGATGTACAGTGCGCTCGCATTCTTTGTGTTAAAGACGTTAGGGAAGTTTTCAGTAAGCACGGGAATTATTGCTTTTATGGTTTCTGTCAGCTACGGTATTCTTAATGAGTATCTGCAGGCGCAAATTCCTTCACGGACGTTTTCTATTGGGGATATGTTTCTGAACACGTTGGGAGCAACATTAATGATACTTTGTTTTTTTTATATTACTAAGACTTGCATAGACACATAATAAAGGACTGATGTTTTGCGTATTGTGAGAAATTTTAAGAGATTTTGGATTAAATTTTGGATGGGCAGAGCTGGTTTGAGTAAATGGGGGCGGTTTGCCACCCGTTTAGCGATCTTGTTTGCCCCGCCTTATAAAGCACGTCAATATCTTTCCGGTTACAACAAACTTGGATACATTTCTCCTCATGCCGAAATTCATCACACGGGATTACTTTTAGGAAATAACGTTTTCATTGATGATCGTGTGACGATATTTCAAAGCGATTTCGGATCAGAACATGCAAGTGAGATTGTTTTAGGAGATAATGTCCATATTTATCGTGATTCCGTTATCGAAACAGGGGAAAATGGTTACATATATATCGGATCGGACACATATATTGAGCCGCACTGTCAGCTTTCTGCTTATGACGGAACTCTCAAAATCGGTAGTCACGTTCAAATAGCTACCAATTGCGTATTTTACCCATATGACCACATGATCTATGCCGGAAATTTGATCGATAATCAACCCCTAGTCAGTAAAGGGGGTATTGTCATTGAGGATGGTGTTTGGTTGGGAACCGGCGTCATAGTATTGGACGGCGTGCGTATCGCTAAAGGCGCTGTTATAGCTGCAGGCGCTGTGGTAACCAAGGACATTCCGGAAATGTCCATTGCGGCGGGTGTGCCGGCGAAAGTAATCAAGAAACGGGAAAAAAAGATTTAAGATGAGTTTTATCGCTTTGCTACTATATCTTTTTTGTCTTTTGATCCGGCCGCAAGAGTGGATGCCGGGGCTGCAGGGATTACGCGTTATAAATGGATTGGCTTTGTTAACGGCCTATCTTTTGTTCATTGAAAGATTGGGATTCAGGAAATATGATTTTGTTAAAGTTCCTCAGAACTATTTGATGGTGGGATTTTTTGGCTCAATATTGATGTCACATATCGTGCATACGTATTTGGGCGGGTTGATGCAGGCCTTTTCTGCGTTTTTGGTAAATTTTGTCCTGTTCTTTTTGGTGATGAATGCTGTTAATACCAAACAGAAATATAAAATTACTATCTGGTTTTTTGTGATCCTGGTTTTTGCTTTAGTTCATCAAGGGATGTATCAGGTCATTAATGAGTTCGGTTGGGCGGGGCAGCCCTTAACCTATGATTATCTGACCGGGGAATTCAGGATCAATTGGATCGGAATTTTTAATGACCCCAATGATCTGGCGTTGATCTTTGTTGTGGCTATCGGGATGATCATTCCCTTTATTTTCGGAAGGGCCAGTTTTATTCAGAGAATTATGAGCTGTGTTTTTTTCGGATATTTAATTTATGGGGTCTATTTGACAAATTCCCGAGGTGGTTTATTAGCCCTTATGGCAACGGGTTTATTTTATTTTTATAAGAAGACGGGGAAATGGATTTGGGGCGTGATCATTGGGGGTGTATTTGTCATGGCGGTTTTAGCTTACGGGCCGTCACGAATAGGAAATATTTCAACGCAAGAAGCCTCTGCCTATGGCCGCATTCACGCGTGGTATGAGGGGGTTCAGCTGATAAAATCCAATCCTATATTCGGCGTCGGCTATGATATGTTTTTGGAGGATCTTAAGAAAACAGCGCACAACTCATTTATTCTGGCGGCGGCTGAATTAGGCCTTGTCGGCTTGTTTTTTTGGATGTCTTTGATATATACGTCCTACAAGGGGCTATCTTTGATTCAAGAGAAGGCCGGCATGCAGTTAAGGCCGTACGCTCGGGGATTGCAGTCAGGGCTCATTGGTTTTTGCGCGTCTGCTTTTTTCTTGTCCCGAACATATGTTATTGTGCCTTATATTATTTTTGCTTTGGCGGGTTCGTTGATGCATGTCGCCAAGAAGGAGGACAGCAGCCTGGATTTCAGCTATAAGAAGAAGGATGTCAGGAATACGATTCTATGGTGTCTTTGCGTCCTAGGAGCGGCTTACGCGACAGTTAAGGTGGGAATTTAGAAAATTAATTGGGTAGAGTATTAAATGTGTGGAGGTTTTTTTATGCCAAAGTTTTTAAGAGAGCTTGTTGAGTATCGTGAACTGCTTTATGTTTTTACAGCCAGAAATATAAAGATCAAATATAAGCAGTCAATCATGGGATTTTTATGGGCAATATTCATGCCGGTTATCATTGTCCTTTCCGGGATCATGGTGAAAAAGGCGATGGCGGTATTATCCGGCAAACCTTTAGAGTTGGAGTCGATTGTTTCGGTGTCAGTTAAGGCGCTGCCTTGGGGTTTCTTTATACAATCACTAAAATTTTCCGTGTCCAGCTTGGTCAATAATATGAACCTGGTTAAGAAAATCTATTTTCCTAAAGTAGTTTTTCCTCTTTCCTATATTCTTAGCCAATTCTTCGACTTCATTGTCGCGACGGCGGCTTTTACCGTCATGTTTATAATAGCGCGCATAGGAATCAGTATCCATATCCTTTGGTTCCCGTTCATGATCTTGCTGCTTGTTATGCTTGCGGCCGGTTTAGGGATGATCTTGTCTTGTGCTAATTTATATTTCCGTGATGTCAGGTATATTGTTGATGTTATCCTGACCTTCGGCATATTTTTTACGCCGGTGTTTTATGAGGCGTCGATGTTCAGCTTCGGTAATATACTACTGCTTAATCCGGTGGGAGCTATTTTAGAAAATATCAATAATATCGTGGTGCTGCATCAAGCGCCGAATTTTATTTGGCTGACGTATGCTGCTGTCTGGGCATTCGTTACATTTTTCTGGGGGTGGTCATTCTTTCACAAAAAAGAACCGACTTTTGCTGAGTTTATTTAACGATTAGTAGAGAGGGGCTAAAAGATGCATGCTATAGAATTCAATAATATTTCAAAGAAGTTCCGCAAAGGTGAAAAAATGTACTCCTTACGGGATGCTATTCCGAGATTTGTAAAAAGCATTTTTAAGAAGAACGGCAACGGGAATAACGAACTGGATTCGGGTGAATTTTGGGTGTTAAAGAATGTCAACTTCCAAGTCAAGAAAGGTGAGGTGTTGGGGATTATCGGTCCCAATGGCGCCGGCAAAAGCACCATACTGAAGTTATTGTCCAGGATTCTCACCCCTAACAAGGGGGAGATAAAAGTGCGGGGAAGGATGTCGGCACTTATTGAGATAACGGCAGGGTTTCATCCAGAGTTTACGGGGAGAGAGAATATTTATTTTAATGGGGCCATTTTAGGGATGGATCGTAAAGAAATCGATTCCAAGTTCGAAAAAATCGTCGATTTTTCAGGTGTCCGCGACTTTATCGATACACCTGTTAAGCGTTATTCATCAGGGATGTCAGCCCGGTTGGGTTTCGCGATTGCCGCGCATGTGGATCCTGAGGTCTTATTGGTTGACGAAGTTCTTTCGGTAGGGGACATGAATTTTCAGGCCAAATGCGCGCAAAAAATGCGCGAGCTTCTAGCCTCGGGGACAACAATTATTTTTATTTCGCATAATATCACCCTGGTACAAAGCCTCTGCGAGCGCCTATTGCTGTTGCATCAAGGTGAAATTATCAAGGAAGGTTATCCGGAGGAGGTTATACCGTATTATCAGAGCATAGTGCTCAAAGAAGATTGGGAGCGCATTGAAGAAAGCATTGACCAGGCGAGTACACGTTATGATGTGAATAATGAAGCGGAGGCCTTGTTTCAAGTCCATGATGTGCGTTTCAGTGATAAAAATAATGATTTCAAGAAAAGATTTAAAGTAGGTGAGCCCGTAAAAATACATGTAGATTATGAGAACAAAGCCGGAAATGCTGAGGTAGTTTTTGTTTATGAAGTTCTTCGTTCCGATGGTGTAGTATGCTGTTCTTCTAACACAAAGGATGATAATTTCCCTGTTCAAGGATCCAAAGGACATAGCACTTTAGAAATTTCTTTGGGTGAATTGAAACTAGGGCCGGCGGTCTATTATTTAAAGATTGCAATCTGGGATAAAAACATGGTGCATCCTTATGTTGTGAAGCGTAAAGGGGTTTTTAATGTTGAGATGGAAGGCCTGTCTTATCAGTTGGATTCGATTTTATTACCTGACACAAAATGGAAGATTACGCATAAATAACGTTACGGATATTTCAGGGATGGATGTAAAGATATTGAACAAATTAAAATTTATCAGGAAAAAAACTTTCATTTGGCTGTGCGCGGTTCTTGGCAAGATGTTCTATTTTTTCCGGCTATGTGAAGACAAACCGGGTATTATTGTTCTTATGTATCATCGGGTTAATAACAATTTACCACCTGGTCCGATGAATATACAGGTAAGCAGATTCTATGAGCAGATAGTTCATTTAAAAAAACACTGCCGGGTTGTTCCGATGGCGGCGTTTGATTCATTTTTAACGTTTGTCAAAAATGAATCAAATTTTAAACCAACCGTGATCATCACTTTTGATGATGGCTTCAGGGATAATTATTTGAATGCGTATCCGATCCTGAAAAAACTGGAATTGCCGGCTACTATTTGTTTGACAACGGGGTTCATAGGGACAAACAAAACTATTCCGTTGTATAAAGACATGCCACTTCCTGACTACCTTAGTTGGAAGGAAATAAATGAAATGGCGGAGGATGTCATGACATATATACCTCATTCAGTCAGCCACCCGATGCTGCCAGAATTAGATTATGAGGGGCAAAAGAAAGAAGTAGCCGGTAGCATCCAGGAAATGAAACTCAGGCTAAAACAAGGTTCTTGTGAGAGAACGTTTTGCTATCCTTTCGGCGGGTTTAAGGATCCTACGACATTTGATGCCTTGGATGCATTGGGTATTAAATGGGCCTTAACGACCATGCCAGGTTCAAATAAAAGGCTTTCGCGCAATTTAATTATAAGAAGAATGACCATGAATGGATATGACAGCATGGAAACATTTAAAATAAAATTGAAAGGGATTGACCCCGGTGATGCATGAAAGATAGAATACGCTAGGAGAAATCTACATCAATACAATCGGGATTAATAAAGCTATGAGATATCCGAAAGTCAGTATAGTCATGTTGTGCTGGAATAATGTTGATGAAGTCTTAGGCTTCCTCCAATATATCATCCAGATTGATTATCCACGATATGATATTATCGTTGTGGATAATGGTTCCACAACCGGTAATGTCCAAAAAATAGAGGATGCATACCCGCAAATACATGTTATCCATAACGCTACCAATTTGGGATGGGGTGGGGGAAATAATGTCGCGCTTGAATATGTTTTCAAAAAAGGTTCTGATTACGCGTGGATTGTCAATACAGATGCCAGGTTGGAGCCTGAAACACTAATCCGTCTTGTGAATGCTGCCCAGGCGAATGATCAGGTTGGCATGGTTTCTCCGGTTATTTATTTTTTGGGTAAAAAGGATCGTATTCAGAATTGCGGTTCAACTGTAGACTGGAAGAAGTTTACCTTAAAAGATTTTTGTTCTTTAGAAGATGTTCAAAAAGCTGATAAAACGAAACTGTTACTGTGGGGGACAAGTTTATTAATTAAGAGGTCTGTTTTTGAAACGATTGGTTGTTTTGATAGCAATGTGTTTGTCTATACGGAAGACATAGATTATAGCTGCCGTTCAAACACAGCGGGGTTTCTTAACGTTATTGTCCCGGAAGCAAGAATTTATCATGAAAGCCATTCTGTGGATATTGGCGGAGAAAAATGCCAGCCTATACATTGGTTTTTTTATATTTCCCGCAATGAGTATTATTTCTGGATGAAATATCTTAAGGGTTTTAGCCGGATTATATTCTTCAGGCATTATTTTTTATTAATAATGGAGCGTGTCATACGTTACCATAATGATGACTCTATGCGGCAGAATGTTCATGCAGCATTAGACGGGTACTATTGTGGTGTGAAAGAATTAAGTGGAGAATGGAAAGATGATATTCATATGCCTGCGTATCTTAAGAAATTTTTGCTTAAGCATCCGTGTTTTATTTATGACCTTTTCAGCGGGAGGATTCTAGTGATTCTAACACAGCTTGTAAAGAAGGCGAAAAATAAGTTATTAAGAATGCAAACGTAAATTAACGAATATACGAACATTGATTCTTGGAGTGGAATAGAGGCTGAAACATGGCGACACAGAAAAAACTTGCTGAGAAATCACGATGGATCCCTACAGACTACGAATCTTTGGCCCGATTAACGGCTGGTCATTTCACTGATCAGGCATTGGTCAAGGCTTTTTTTCAGTCCTATGATAAACTTCTTGATCGGACGCGTCAGGATAAGATTCGGTTTTACCAAATCAAATATTTTTATACACAGGAACGTTGGAAATGCCTCAATCGTTTAGCAGAGCTCTATGTGGAGGAAAAACGGCCTAGTTTGGCCTACATGTGCCTGATTGAATCTTTGCGACTGAATAGCAAACAAGAAAATGTTTTTCAAAAAGCTAAGGAATTAGAATCATCAACGCGTCTCATATTTCCGAATGCTTTAAGAGAAAGTGCATGTATGGTATCAATTATTACGCCCACAATTGGCAGGAATTGTGAACTACGTGAAGCGATAAGAAGCGTTATTAATCAATCGTTTCAGGATTATGAACATATTATTGTCAATAACGGAGGGCCTGATACTATTGACGGAATCATCAAAGAATTTCCATCTCCGAAAATAAAATATATCAAATTGAAAAAAAAAGGGCTTCCTTCTATAGCTCGCAATGAAGCTATTCGTATAGCACAGGGCAAATACATTTGCTATTTGGATGATGATGATTTTTATTATCCTGATCATTTGCAGAATCTGGTTAGTGCATTAGAGCAAGGTTCTTGTCCCGTGGCTTATTGCAATGGCTTTGTAATTGAAGGTGTTATGCATGAAGGCCATTTTAAGAAAACGAAATGTCTTGGGCTTTGGGGTGGGGATTTTAATAAAGATATATTGGTACAGGATAATAATATAACCATGAGTTCTATTATGAATGAAAGAAGTTTGTTTAAGCAGGTCGGTTTATTTAGTGAGGATCTACCCCAGGGTCCGGATTGGGATATGTGGTTGCGCTTTGCGGAAAAATGTGATTTTGAACATGTTAACAAATCAAGCAGCGAGTGGCGGCATAAAACCGATAACATGACCTTAATGAACCGTGTCGGAGCGCATATCCTGGGGGATATCATTTGCCACTATTACGCCTTTTATAAAGGGAATCTGGCCTTTGTAAAATATTGGATAAATAATGGCAATCGCAATAAAGCGCTTGAGATTTATCAGGACATTTGTGTGCACTATGATGAATATTTTAAAACACCGGATCTTATTTCCGAAATGATAGATATTGCTCAATATTTCAAAAAGACATCTTTCCTGAAGAAGCTTTCTCGCGATTATTTTCATCTAAATACAAGGATGTTTCTTGCGGAAATAAAGAAGAGGAGGTCGCTAAAATTATTTTTGTACGTCCTTTATCTCCTACCCCAAAAAATACTTAATGGCATCATTTTAAGATTAAAAAGAAAAAAGAAAGGGTACGCTTAACGTGAAAATTTTAGTAATTTCAAACCTGTATCCTCCTTATGATATCGGCGGGTATGAAATCTTATGCCGGGATACGGTAGAGCATATGAAAAGGCAGGGACACAAGGTTATAGTTTTAACGAGTTATTATGGATTGAATTCCCCTAATGAGGATGGAGATGTCTTGCGCCTCTTGGAGCAGCAATGGAGTCCAGGATATAAGGAGGGACATTGGCTGCTGTCGTTACTTTCAAAACATCGTGATGTGAAGGCTTTTGAACGAATCGTTTTTGAACAAAGGCCGGATTTGCTTTTGGTTTTTTCCATGAACGGTCTGCCAGTGCAGTTGTTCTCAGCGGTGAGTAAATGCCCTGTGCCGAAGGTCTTTAAGGTGTGCGACAAGTGGATTGTGTCTTATAAAAAAGAAATCAGCCGTCTGCTGCAGAAATTTACCGAGCAGGGTTCGCACAAAGGAAAATACTTTTTACGAAGAATTCTCGGGCATTTTGTGAATTATCGAATAGGTGTTAACTGGGGGGAGTTTGCATCGGGAAGGATGGCATTTGTCAGTGAATATCTGCGAAATAGTTATGCGGAAAACGGTATTTCCGTTTATAATTGCCCTATTATTTACAATCCTGTTGACACCAAAGTGTTTCAGCCCAATGGAACTAAGAAGATGAAAAAGAAATTAAAGATCCTTTATGTATCACAACTCTTACCGCATAAAGGGGCTCACGTTGTTTTAGAAGCACTGACGAAATTGATAGAGAAGAAAAATGATATTAATGTGACATTGAATATTGTGGGAACAAGTGAGAATACAAAATACCTGAAGTTGTTGAAAAAAATTGCCAGTGAACATAATATTGAAAAAAATATTGTTTGGCATGGAAAGGTGGAGAAAAAGGAGCTTGTAAATTTTTATCACAATAATGATATTTTTGTTTTTCCAGTTATTTGGGATGAACCCTTTGCTTTAACGCTTATTGAAGCCATGTCTTCAGGTATTGCCGTTATCAGCACGGCTACGGGAGGAAGTCGTGAAATATTACGTGACAGGGAAAACTGCTTGGTATTTCCAGCAAGTGATGCAACATCTTTGAGTGAAAGAATTGTTGAATTAGCTCGCAATTCTGATCTATCTAGAAAAATTGCTCATAATGCCAGCGAAATGGTTCGGAGGGAATTTTGCGTGAATAAGATCATGGATGCTAGTGAGGAGTTTTATTTAAGAGAAGAGGGTGCATGAAAATAGCCGTTTTCCATATTTTACCCTCTGGCGGGGCGAAAAGAGCGCTGTGTCAATTTGTAAAGGAGCTATCCAAAAGACATGAAATTGATGAGTTTACGACTGAACCGCTTATTGATTATTTACCGTTAAAAAATTTTGTTAAAAATTCATATGTCTATCCTTTGAAACAGCCAGTGTGGCCTAAATTCAGGCCATATATTTTAGATTGTTTTCTTTATTGGATAAAACAATTAGTTCTTATTCAATCCCTAGAAAAAACGACAAATCACATCGCCGATGATATTAACCATAGTGGGTACGATATCGCCTATGTTGACCTTTCCCGATACACCCATGCCCCGATTATTTTAAAAAAGATCAAAATACCAAAACTTTATTTTTGTCATGATCCTCGAAGAGATATTCTGGAAGGGGCTAATCTTGAAAGCGATCAACCCAAAAGTGATAACCCGGTTAAGAAATTCTACTTGTCTTGGTGCCAATTTTTTCGTTCGTTAGTCCGTATTCATAAGAATAGAATTGATAAACAGAACGTCAACTCGGTTGATTATATTGTGACAAATTCCTGTTATACCAGAGAATACATTCATAAAGTTTACCATAAATTCGCCCACGTGAATTATCTGGGTGTTGACACCAAAATATTCAAAAAAATACCCAGTCAAAAAAAGAATTTTGTGCTTTCTGTGGGAAGGATTTACAAAGTCAAAGGGCATCATTATACTGTCCAAGCTTTAACAAAAATACCGGAAGATATAAGGCCCACATTTAAAATAGTATCCGATTGTTCAAACGAGAAAGAAATATCGTTTATTTCGGATTTAACAAAACAAAATAATGTAAATCTTGAAATATTGCAAATGGTCGGTGATGCTAAACTTATTCAATTATACAATGAGGCCTTGATGGTTGTGTATGTTCCCGTTATGGAGCCGTTTGGTTTTGTCCCTCTTGAATCTATGGCATGCGGAACCCCGGTCATTGGTATCAGGGAAGCGGGTGTACGAGAGTCCGTTGTCCATGAATATACGGGCCTGCTTGTGGACAGGGATGTTGATGAACTGGCACAGGCTATTATGAGGATGGCGCAGGACACGTCTTTACGGGAAAAATTAAGCCGACAAGGCATGGAATACGTCTATGAAAAATGGATATGGGAAAGAGCTGCTGAGAACTTGGAAAAACATATGTATAAATGCATAAAACAATATCAAGAAGGAACGCAGGAGTGAACGGTTCATTACCACATTTAAGTGTAATTATACCGGCTTATAATGCGGAGGCCACGATAGCAGATTGTATCCAGTCAATGCTCGATCAGAATTACCCGCGCGCGAGCTTTGAAGTGATTGTTGTTGATAATCTTTCGACCGACAAGACGGCGGAGATTGTAAAAACTTTTCCAGTAAGGTATATTTGTGAAAATCACCAGCAGGGACCTAGCCCCGCGCGTAATTCCGGGGCATGCGTTGCCAGAGGATCCATTCTCGTTTTTTTTGATGCCGATCAAGTCGCCACCCCATCATATCTAAAAGAATTGATACAAGGACACGAGGATTCTGAAAATGCGGCATTTGCCAGTCTCAACATTGGTGAAGATTCACATAATTCATATATCGGAGCATATTGGAAAAATGAATGGGAACATAATTCAAAGAATTTCCGGGGGAGCCGGTATTTGCGTTTTAGCGGGGGTAATGTAGCTATCCGGCGAGAAATATTCCAAAAAACAGGAGGTTTTGATACTAGTCTGAAGACGTGTGAAGATATTGATTTGGCCTTAAGAATACAGAAGTCAACAAAGTTAAAGGTGCGTTATAACCACAATGCTGTTTCCTACCATAAGGAGCGAAGTTCGGGTGTATCATTAATTGAAAGAGAGTTTCGGTTCGGTATCGGTTCATTTTGTTTGGGGAGGAGGCATAAAGAATTCGCTGAACCACTTTATGCCGAGATTTACAAAGTGTTACGGCGGACCATTATGGGTATGCTGGCTGTACTGAAGAAAATATGTGAGTGCTTGTTGAAAAAAACAAAATGGCAGAATTGTCTTCTGATTTTGCTTGATGTTGTTATGAGATGGACCAATCTTTTGGGGAAAATCTATGCCAAGTTCTTTACCAAGCCGGATTATACGGTGGCGATTCTTTCAAGCGGCCTGGGCCACATTCATAGGGGGGTCGAAGGATGGTCGCAGGATTTGAGTCATGCTCTTTATGACAGAGGAGTTCAGATCACTTTGTATAAAGGATCGGGAAAGAAAAAGCATCCTTATGAAAAAGTGATTGGGTGCTGGAAGCGTAAATCTCCATTATCCAAATTATTACTAAAATTAAGGCCGCAATGCCTTTGGCATTTTGGTTTGAGCTCATCGTACACGTTAGAACAGATGACTTTTGTGTGGAATTTGCTTCCCGAGCTTGTTTTTCATCAATATGACATCATTCATACTAAAGATCCGCAAAGCGCTGATATTTTAAAAAAATTAAGTAAATGGAAACTTGTTTCTTCAAAAATTATCTTAGCGCATGGGACTGAAGAGCCGTTTGCCTTTATCAATAATTTTGATTATATCCAACACCTGGCTCCACATCACTTTCAAGAGGCTGAGCACCATTGCCCGGGGTATAAACCGGGGTGGTTTATGATACCAAATTTTGTTAATACCGAAATATTTAATAAAAGGGACAAAAAAGCCCTGCGAAGAAAATTTCAAATTCCAGAAAAGGCTTTTGTCGTATTGTGCGTGGCCGCCATTAAGAACACGCACAAACGGTTGCAATATCTTATCGATGAGATTGAGTTTCTCAAAATGAATGAGCTTCCGGAGATATTTCTGCTTATTGGTGGGTCAACGACTGCTGAATCGGATGATGTTATGCAGTATGGCACGTCACGGTTAAACGGGCAGATAAAATTCCTGACCAATGTTTCCCATGATGAAATGACGGATGTTTACAATGTTGCTGATGCCTTCACATTATGCTCTCTTAAAGAAATGTTAGGAACTGTTTTACTAGAGGCGCAAGCCGTAGGCCTGCCGTGTTTGGCGCATCATTATCCGGTAATGGAATGGGTGGTGAAAGAAAACGGTGAGTGTTTGGATATGACAAAAAAAGGAGCGCTATCTTTATGCCTTACGAAATATTTTGATAAAGATTATTATCAGATGAAATCACAAAAAGCCCGCGATCATGTTGTAAATGAATTTTCCCTTGATACTATCTCTGGCCAAACCATCGGGATGTATAAAAAAGTATTGAATGGAACGGATATTGAATTGTCTTGCGGGACACACGATTCGCGATCATTGCTAGGCAGGTGCTTATAAATGGGCCGATTAGTGACTGTCATCATTCCGACTTACAATAGCGAAAAGTATATCAGGGAATGCCTGGAGTCGGTCTTTTCTCAGGGATATAAAAATATTGAGGTGATTGTTGTTGATGATGGCTCAACGGATGATACCGGGCAAATCGTAAAAGATTATCACTCTTGCCGCTATTATAAGAAAGAAAATGGTGGGCCGGCAAGCGCGCGGAACTTTGGGATTCAAATGGCAAAAGGAGAGTGTATTGCCTTTTTGGATGCCGATGATGTGTGGTTCAACGGAAAATTGGCGGCGCAGGTCGCAGAAATAGAAAAAGAAGGGCATTCCGGGTTGGTATATTCTTTCTCCGGAAATTTCATGGATGATCCATCAGAAGTTCACGACAATGATGATTTTCCGTGCAATGTGTCACATGAAGGAAATGTATTTAAAAAGCTTTATTGGCACAATTTTATCAGGACTTCAACAGTCTTAGTGAAAAAAGAGTGCTTTGATCGATGTGGAATTTTTAATGAAGAAGCAGATTTCTTTGCGGTTGAGGATTACGATATGTGGTTGCGGATTGCTAAAGAATATAAGGTCGCTTGTGTGCCGGAGGTCATGGTGGGGTATCGTTCTCATCGAGAGGGAATCAGTAAGCATATTGATAGATCGTATAAAAATGAGAAAAATATTCTATTGGCAGCCTCAGCCCGTTGGCCATTTTTGCAACAGGAAACGGGTAGCACTTTTAAGAAAAGACTATCAAAATTATATTTTGACTGGGGCGCTGATTATCTTGAGATTTATGAAATGCAAAAGTCTCGTCAATTGCTTTGGCGGTCGGTGTGCAATGATTTCACCAATTTAAAGGGGATATTATATTTAATCAAATCGATTATTCCTCCGGGCATTTTTGAAAAAATGCGCAAGATCAAACGGGAATCATAATTTAGTTTGAGACAGTGAAATGAATAAGAAAATCAAAATTATGCACATAACACACTCTCTTGATGTGGGAGGTTTGGAACAGCTCGTCTTGAATCTGTCGCGGCAAATGGATTCATCCAAATTTGACGTGAATGTGTGTGCCTTAACTGAGCAGGTCGGTTTAGCCGACGAATTTGAGAAAGCAGGTGTTGAGGTCTTTACGCGTCCCAAAAGGGCAGGCATTGATTGGCGACTTTGTGACAAGTTAAAGAAATTATTCATAGAACAGAATATCGATATCGTTCATTCGCATAATGTCGGGGCCTGGATATATGCCAGTGTTGCAGCATTGTTGGCCCGCAAAAAAACAATACACACTGAGCATAGCAATGTCTTTAGGGATCAGCCCAAAAGAATCATGATAGAAAAGATGTTGTCGTGGTTTACAGATAAAATCATTTGTGATTCAAATAAGGTGCGGGACTTTTTAATCGACAAACAGGGTATTGCTGCTAATAAAACACAGGTGATTTTTAACGGTATTGATTTGGATTACTATGGCCAGACTCATGATCTCAATAAAATTAAAGAAAAGTTGAATATAAATGATGCTGATTTTGTTATCGGCTGTGTAGCCCGTTTAGCGCCGGTCAAGGGCCATGATAGTATGTTAACGGCATTCTGTAAGGTGTGCGCTCAAGCAAAAAATATTAAATTACTTTTAGTCGGGGATGGGGAATTAATTGAAGAGTTAAAAGTCCTTGCTGAGAGGCTCAGGATATCATCACGGGTCATTTTCACCGGGGAAAGGCGGGATATCCCGCAGTTATTAGGTGTGATGAATGCCTTTATTCTTACTTCCATGAGTGAAGGGTTTCCGCTTTCGATATTGGAGGCGATGGCAGCTAAATTGCCGATTATTGCGACAAGAGTAGGAGGTGTTCCAGAGGTTGTGGGGCATAATCAGACAGGGTTAATCTGCGAGAAAGGAAATATTGAAGAGATTTCTGAAGCTATTCTATTTATGGCGAATAATCAAAGTGATGCGGCAAAAATGGGTGCCCGGGGATATCAAAGAGTAAAAAATAATTACAATGTTGAGAACATGAAAGATGAGTATGAAGAAGTATATAGCGGGGTGATGGGGATGCCGATAGAAAAAAAAGAAAGACGTCCAAAAATACTTGTTTTGACAAATGTTTTTCCCTGTGAAGATATGCCGAATGTCGGACATTATATCAGGAACCAAATTCAGGAATTGCGTTATTATAGCGATATCAGAATTGTTATGGGATTGCCGCACGATATAATGAAGGCAAGAGGGGAAATTCAATTATCGCAGGGTACGATATGGGACAATGTTAAACTATTCGTTACGCAATATGCAACGTTGAAAAAGATAGGTGTTTTATTCAGCGGCCAATCCTATATTCATGCCACGAAAAAGATTGTGGCCGGCATTTATCGTGATTTCCCTTTTGACATGATTATTTCTTATTGGACATATCCGGAAGGTTTGGCTGCCAATTATTATGGGAGAAAGTATAACGTGCCGGTTTTGTTGCGGCCGCGCGGTTCAGATATTAATATCTTTGCGAAATATAAATTGCTTAAGAATAAAATTGTTAATGTTCTGAAAAGAAGCGATAAAATTATACCGGTGAGCGAACATTTAATGCGAAGTATCCAGGACTTGGGTGTGCCGGATGAAAAAGTAGCTTTTATACGAAATGCCGTTGAGCATGATAAGTTCCATCCGTTAGAAAAATATATATGTCGCCAGGCACTTTCTCTTGATCCAGATGAAAAAATGATCCTCTATATTGGAAATCTTTATCCGGTTAAGGGGATTGAATATTTGATGGATGCCTTAAAAATAATGGATGAAAGAAACGAGAGGGCTCATGTCTATATTATCGGCAATGGACATTTGTTGCCGCTGGTTGAAAAGACAATGAAAGCACTCCGGCATGTGAAACTTCATCCAGTCGGCACAGTAGAACATAAGGATTTAAATGTGTGGATTAATGCGGCGGATGTGCTTTGTTTGCCGAGTATCCATGAAGGATGTCCGAATGTTGTTTTAGAGGCGTTGACATGCGGCACGCCCGTAGTCGCGACAAATGTAGGGGGTATACCCGAACTGATTACTTGTGATGACTTGGGGATCATGGTTCCTGAGAAAGATGCTGAAGAATTGGCAAAGGCCCTGCGTGCCTCTTTAGAAAAAGATTGGGACAAGAAGGCGATTGCCGGAAGTATGAAGACGGAAACTTGGGAAAATGTCGGAAAAAAATTAGACGAGGTGTGCCGGGCGCTGATTGCCTCGTATACTTGTTAAAAAGGGTATTATACTGGCTCTTAATAAAAATTTCGCATAATACCAGCAAAATTTTTATTAAACCAGCATATTCTATACGAAATTTTGACTAAGAGGCAGTATATGTTAAACAATGAAAATATTATAATATTTTCTTCAGATGATTGGTCGAGCGGGCTTAAGACCAGCAAGTATCATATTGCCGTGAGGCTGGCGAAGAGAAATAATGTCCTCTTTGTGAATTCTATCGGTATGCGTAATCCGCAAGCGTCGGTAAAGGATTTAAAAAGGATTTGGAGTAAGTTGAAAAGGTTCTTTGGCGGTTTAGAAAAAATGAATGACAATCTTTCTGTATTGACACCCATCGTGATCCCGTTTCACAATGTTTCTTTTTTTCATAAAATTAATCAATGGATTCTTGCCGGATCACTGAAACGGGCCATGCGTCAAATGGAAATCAATGATCCGATAGCCTTTGTATTTACCCCGATCTTTGTAGAGTCCTTAAAGCCACTTAAGCCTAAAAGAGTCGTGTACTACTGCATTGATGAACTTGCCGCTTATCGTGAGGTAGATCATGAAAAAGCAGATGTGATGGAGCGGCAACTGTTCAAAAAGGCCGATTTAGTCATTACCTGTTCACAACGACTCTATGATTTAAAAAAAAGTTGTCATGAAAGTGTTCACTACCTGCCGCATGGTGTAGATTGGGATTTGTTTCGCCGGGCTGTTGATGAAGACTTACCTGTGCCGGAAGATATGAGAGACATTCCGCGCCCGATTATCGGTTATTTCGGTTTTCTTTCCGATGACTGGATTGACGTTAAGCTTTTGGGAAGTTTGGCAAAAGCCCATACCGATTGGTCAATTGTCCTTATCGGACGATCCAAAGGAGATTTTACGGAGAAATGTAGCCAGCCCAATATACATTTCTTGGGTTTAAAACCTTTTGAATCATTGCCGGCATATACGAAAGCCTTTGATGTCGGGATCATTCCTTTTGCCAGGAATGACTTGACTTTGAGCTCAAATCCTTTGAAACTATATGAGTATTTAGCCGGGGGGCTTAGTGTTGTTTCGGTCGATATTCCGGAGGTGCATCGATTTTCGCATCTCATCGAGATTGCTCAAACAGCTGAGGAATTCAGCAATAAAATAGAGAAAATATTATCGGGTGTTAATGTGTCGGCGCGGGAATTGTCAGATGCTGTTAAACAGGAGAGTTGGGACAATCGCATAGAAGAGATTTCATGTTTAGTAAATAAATAAAATTGAAAGAGAAAATGTCATCATGAAACAAAAAGCGGAGTTTAAATTCAAGGTGGGTATTGTTGGTTGCGGAAATATGGCAAAAGTCCATGTCCGTTTATTGTCCCGGTTTATCAACAAAGACGATATTGCCGTTTTTGATAAAGATGAAATGCGGCTCAAGAATTTTACCAAATCGATGGGATTGTTACATGCTTATCATGATTTTGACAAACTCCTGGCTTTATTCCGGCCTGATGTGATACATATTGTGACGCCGCCGGCAACCCATAAAGACATTGCCCTTAAATGTTTGGAAAGTAAGATACATGTCCTTATCGAAAAGCCCTTATGTGTCTTAAGTGAAGAGGCAGATGCCATTCTGGCGGCCTCCCGAAAATATGAGCGAATGGTTTGCGTTGATCACATGCGATCGTTTGATCCGATGATCAAGAAGGTGAAAGGCATGCTCGATTCCGGAAACTATGGGGACATCACGCATGTTTCAATAGGTTATAGCTATGATTATTTAAAACGGGTAGGAAGCGATGCGTCCGCGCGGTGGATCAATGATTTGCCCGGAGGATGCTTTTTTGATTTATTGCCACATTTATTATGCCTGCTTGATGACTTTTTACCTGATCTGAGAATCAAATCGACATATATAAAAAAAGATGCCTATGATGTCGTCACTGATCTGGCCTGCAGTTTTACTTCTGCCAAGGGATTAGCAGATCTGCATATGTCTTTGAATATTTTTCCGCTTAAAAACTATATTGAATTTGAATGTACCAAGGGCATTATAAGGGTTGATTTGCGAAATTTCCTCATAATCGTTCGAAAATGTTATGGGCTGCCCAACGCTGTTGAACGGATTGCACAGAATATCAGTGTCGGCTCACAGATTTTATTTGGTTCCCTTAACAGCATTCTGCAATTTTTTCTGGGGAATCTGGATTCCTACGCGGGATTAGGAATCATCATTAAAGAATATTATGAGGCCATTGAGCAGCATAAGGAATC
>JAGLNJ010000131.1 GCA_023139575.1 Candidatus Omnitrophota bacterium
TGATGCGGGGATCAATTGGCTGGATGTTGATGTCATGAGTGATCGCGGGATCAATTGGACAAGCATGAATGATATGAGTGACGCCGGCATTAATTGGTTGGATGTTGACATTATGAGTGACAGAGGAATAAATTGGACAAACATTAATGACTTAAGTGGCGCCGGTATTAACTGGATGGATATGGACATCTTGAGTGATGCGGGAATTAATTGGCAGGACATCGATAAGTTGACAGATGCGGGTATCAATTGGTTAGATGTTGATATCATGAGTGATCGGGGAATTAATTGGTCGAATATTAATGAATTATCAATCGCCGGTGTGAACTGGACGGATATTGATATGATGAGTGATGCCGGTGTGAACTGGGAGAGTATTGATGTCTTAAGCTCGAGTGGTGTTAATTGGTCAAATATAGAAGTGATGAGCAGTTCTGAGATAAACTGGACGAGCATTAACGATCTTTCGGATGCCGGTGTTAATTGGACCGGCATCAATCTGATGAGTGAGGCCAACGTCAATTGGGATGATTTTGGGGAATTGTCTGATGCCGGTGTGAACTGGAGCGATATCACTGTTCTTTCATCAAGCGGTATTAATTGGAAAGACATTGATACTCTTACTGATTCGGGAATCAATTGGTACGACGTTACCGTTCTCACACAGGCTGGAATCAATTGGGCCGATATTGATCGTTTGACTGACGCGGGCATCAATTGGATGGATATTGATGTGATGAGCGATGCCGGCGTGAATTGGAGCAATATCGGTGATATGACTACTTCCGGTATTAATTGGCTCGATCTCGGTGCCATGTCTGCGGTAGAGATCAATTGGGATGATATTTCTTATATGTCCGGAACGGGCATTAATTGGGCCGACTTAGGCCTAAGCAGCCGTTCCGGTATCAATTGGGGTGACTTGGCTTCTATGACGGCAGCCAATATTAACTGGAGTGATATCGCCTATCTGGCTGACAATGCCCAAGACCTTGTGACCAATGTCGCGTCTATCTTGACGACCGTTAATATCCTGGATGCAAAAATCGGTAATGCAGATGACCCTTCTACGGAAGATACCTTATTCGGCCATTTGAACGGTATAGATATACCGGAAGGCCTGGGTGAGGATTTGCAGGATTTAGTCGTTGCCCTGGAAGATCTTGATGTTGCGGAATTGACCAGTAATGTTAGTGATGTATTGACCAAACTAGGGTCTTATGATGATGACTCGACCGCAAACACCGTCTTTGGTGATTTGCAGGGTATAAGCGATTATGTTGATACTCTGGAAACGCTCCTTGGGACTTCCGAAGACCTCGATGAGACCACATTTACTGTTTTTGGAGATTTACAGACCCTTAAAGATAACCTGGATACGGCTAAAAGCAGTGCTGCGGCCGCTTTAACTGAAGCGGAGGGTATTCGCAATGATCTCGGCGCTGAAGGAATGACTCCTAATACTTATGGAAAACTGCAGGCCTTGGAAAGCGCCCTGCAGCAGGTACAGACAGCCGCAGAAACATTACAAGAGAATCAACTTAAAACCGACGGGGTGGCGTCCTCGATCCTTGCAACATTAACAAATTTTGTTAATGAAAGCGCTAAGGCCGCCGGCCTTGAGGATGAGGATCTGATGGTTGACGATCTTACCGAAGAAGAGGCTTCCGATGATAAGCTGATCGCGATGAAGTTGAATGAGATCGATGCCAAACTGAATGCGATCAAAGATGCTATGGAAGCCGATGATGTGGTTGTCAAATCATGGTTTGAAACTGAATAACAATAGAATAGGTAAAAAGTAACATGAACAAATTTAAACTTAGTTTGATTGTTGTCCTGGTTCTGTTTTTAACCCTGCCTGTGATCACTTTTGCGGATTTAACGTTAAATATCATTGCCGTCAATCCGACTGATGAAAGCGGCAAAGAAGTTGATGTGAAATTTTATCTTCCCCGGGAGCTGGAGCCGGAAGATGTTGTTGATACGGGGGAACTGGAGTTAGATTATGATGTTGATAAGGAAGTATATTTTGTACACAATAAAATCAATTTTAATGCAAAAGAATCGAAAACATTTAAGGTAAAAATCAAAGATGTTTGGATTATATCTCAGGAAGAGATTGACATCTTAAAAAAGCAATTAGAAGGAAATTTGGCGATGTCAGAGGAAAAGCCTTATTTTGGAGAGGCCGAAGTGATCGCCGGCAAGATTGATTCTAAACTCGATTATATTTTTGCCCAGCAGAAATTTTATTCCGAAGATGTCAACCGGCGTATTGAGGAATTCAGGGCGTATAATGAGTTGCTGAAACAGTTAAAAGAGCAAGTTTATAATCTGGAATATTTTAAACACAATGCAGAGGCGTTATCTGAGCTCAACCAGGCGAAGACGGTAAAATTTGTTCTGGAAGTGAAAAATCCCATAGATGGGTTGAGGAAATTAAAGCAGAAGCATTATCTTCCTATTGAAGTCAGGGCTGAGGATGTGGTTGAAAAGAGAGGGTTTGAGGTTAGGTTTGATGAAAAAAAACAAAGATCTTTTTTAAGTAAGGAAGATGAATTTAACCCCGGAGAGACCAAAAAATATGAAATCCTGATACGTGATATATGGCAATTCCCCTATAAAAAGGTGGACGGGCTCAAAGAGCGGGTTGATCAGGCGATGGAAGATCTGGAGATGATCGGATTAGATGAGTTCATGGATACAGCTAAGTATCTTTTTGAGGAGATCGGTCGGAAAACGGATCTGATCACAGCATCCGAGCAGCAAGTCCTGCCTATAAAAGAGCATATTGGTTTACACCGGGTTAATCAGAAAAGGTTTAACGAGGCGGAAGAAGACCTCGAGCGGATTATCAAGATGATTGCTATAGCCCAGGCTAAAAAGCTGGAAGAGATGCAGGACAGCACGGTTTCCAACGTTCTGTCTAAATTAAAAGCCCTGCGTGGTCTGCAGGCTTTATCGGAAGCTATTTTTAAGAAGGGGATATCTGTTAATTTAACATGGAAAATTATTATTGGAGCAATGGGTTTTGTGGCGTTTTTTACGATCTTGCATTTCTTCATTTGGGCTAAACGCTCAAAGTTGATGGGTGAGGAAAACACCAAGGATGGTAAAGTGAAGATTGTTCCTAAACCGGGAGAAGAGAAGGAAGAAGAGGAGGCGTAAGACTGAAATTTTGATAATTTGTTTAGTTTAAAAAATTATCCTTTGATATAATCAAAAAAACAAAATGCATATAAATAATATTATAATTAACAGGAATATAGTCAGAAAATAAAACATGGCTGAATTGCGATATAAAGAGGAAGGGACCGTCCGTGTTATCCGCGGCTGTATTGTCATTGTCGAGGGTTTTAAGAATTGTATTAACGGGCAGGTTATTCGTTTCGGTTATGGAACCATGGGTATCATTATCGGTTTTACCGAGGAGGTCGCCCAGGTTCTTATCATACGGCAGCAAGCCAACCTTAAAACGGGTGATAAGGCCTACGCCACTCTGGAGCCGTTTATTACTCCGGTAGGGGAGAAGTTCATTGGCCGTATTGTCAATCCACTGGGGGAGCCGATGGATTGTCTAGGTCCCGTAGAGGCGGATGAGATGGCGCCTATATTTGTTGATGCCCCCGGCATCCTTAAACGGGGTATTTTGGCGAAAACGTTAGAAACGGGTATTAAAGTAATTGATTCCATGATTCCCGTAGGGTTTGGGCAGCGCGAGTTGATCCTTGGCGATAAAATGACCGGCAAGACCACTATATCGACTGATACAATCCTCAATCAAAGAACCACCGGTGTCATCTGTATTTATTGCTGTATCGGTAAGGCGCAATCTTCTTTAGGCAAGGTTGTGCAGTTGTTTTTGGACACAGGGTGTTTTGATTATACCTGTATCGTTTCCGCTACGGCCGCCGCACCGCCTGGGCAGCTTTATTTGGCTCCTTATGTTGCCTGTGCTATAGGGGAGTTCTTTATGAAACAGGGAAAGGATGTTTTTGTTTGTTTTGATGATTTTACCAAGCATGCCTGGGCGTATCGCGAAATTTCACTGCTTCTTGAAAGGGCTCCGGGGAGAGACTCTTATCCAGGAGACATTTTCTACCTTCATTCGAAACTCGTCGAAAGAGCAGCGTATATGTCGAAAGAATTCGGCGGCGGTTCGATGACGCAATTTCCGATTGTTGAAACCCTGGAGGGTGACCTTACCGGTTACGTTCAGTCTAACTTGGTTTCGATGACCGACGGTCAGATCATGGTTAGTGCCCCGCTTTTTGGGGAAGGTCAGAAACCGGCAGTTGATTTAGGTTTATCTGTTTCGCGCGTTGGGAGTAAGGTGCAATGGCCCATTATTAAAAAACTCAGCGGGCCTTTGCGTTTGGAATACTTGCAGTATCGTGAGGTCTTGCGTGTGTCAAAGCTGAAAACTTCCGGCGGCTCTGATGAAGCCGAGAATCAGTTGAAAACAGGGTCTATTCTCACGGAACTGCTGAAGCAGGGCCCGGCCGAGCCTGTTCAGATGGAGGCTCTGGTCCTCATTCTTTATGCTTATAACAAAAAGATTCTTCACGAAATGATGATTGAAGAAGTTATTGCTTTTCAAAAAGAGATATTTGACTTTTTTCAAAAGCGCAATCCCGAACTGCTCAAAGAGATGAGGGAAAAGCGCAACCTTGAAGACGACATGAAAAAGACTGTCGATGAAGGGCTGTCCGAATATTTGGAGCAGATTGTTGCCAAGCGTCCGAAAGAAGATCTGGATGATGAGGATGATGGAAGTAATGTCGGCGTGGACATGCTGGATAAGGTGACATCAAAGAAAAAAGAATAGAATGAGGTAATACGGCATGGGAAATTATAGATCAACATTCAAGATATCTATCATGACACCAGAATCATTGCTGTATCAGAATGAAGTTGAAAGCGCTTTTTTCGTTGGAGATAAGGGGGAGTATGAACTGCTTCCCTATCACTATCCAGTTTTAGGCATACTGGATGAAGGAAATATTATACTAAACTGGCAGGAGGCCGTGCCGATAAAATTTGGTGTTGTTAAGTTCTTTGCCAATGACTGCATCGTCTTGGTTGAAGAAATCGAACGTATGCGTCCGCATCAGAAAAAGAAAGAAGATGATATCTTTACTGAAAGTGACGATGAAGTACACCACCATTAATAAATAGATTAACGGTATGATGATAAGATTTTGCACCTTGGGCAATAATCAAAAAGGGAGTATTTTTTATGCAATGGGCTGAAACCCTATTAATTGTTTCCGTCATGCTTATCTCTGTTTTGGGGCCGTCAGTCGTTATTGCGGTTTTGGGGTATTCTGTTATTAAGGCCTTAAGCCGCAATCCATCAGCTGCATCGAAAATTTTTATGGGGATGATTATTATGCTTATTTTTGTTGAAGCTATATCGATCATCGCAATCTTGATTATTTTTCAGCTTTTTGGGAAATGACAGAAAAACCTTTTGATAAGTGAAGGGTAATGGGTTCAACCGCTTTAATTTTTATTTTAATTTTTTATGCTATTATGCTGATCCCCTGTATAGGTGTGACCATTATCGGCAAAAATTTAATCAATAAGATCGGCCAGTATCCGAGCAGGACGCCGGCTCTCCAATTGGGCGTTTTATTAAAGCTGGTCATTCTGGAAGTTGTGTCTTTTACGATGTTGATGGTCTTTTTTAAGGCGCTTATTGCCACTTAGGAATTTATTAAAGAGGAGTTGTGAAATGGATAGTGGTTCGGAATTGGGTATGTTGTTGGTCAAGGCCATTATTTTAGGTGTCGTTATAACAGGTATTTTAGGTTTTGTACTCTATCAGTATTTGAGTAAAAGCACCTATAGCCATCTTGATAATTTAAAGCAGCAGACAGATCAGGTGCGGAACAAACAAAGTGAGCTTAATGAGAAAATCAAACAAGCCAGTGAGGAATTGAACAAAAGGAGGGCTGAGGCTGATGCCCTTGTGGGTCGGATGAAAAATGAAGCTGAAACCACGGCTCAAGAGGAGCGGGAAAAAATTATTAAAAAAGCGCGGTCTGATAGTGAAGAGATTCTTAACAAGGCCCATCAATCCAAAGCAGTGGTCGGTAAGGAACTCGAGAAACAAATGCATCTTAAGGCTGTCGATTTCTCCATTTTAGTTTTGAAAGAAATTCTAAGCACCAGGGCCATGGGCGGTTTTAACGAGAATATGATTTCCGAATTTTTGGATAATTTGGAGAATGTAGATATGTCTTTGATCGATGATGCCCTTGATACAGCGGATGTTATAACAGCGGCTCCCCTGGATAAAAAGTCGGAAGAAAGGCTTTTGTCGATAATTAAGAGTAAAATGAATCGAGATATAAAGATCAATAACACCATTGATAAGAAAATTATTAATGGCATTGTCCTGAAATTCGGCAGTTTATCGCTCAATGGAGGCTTGGTCGAACTCCTGAAAGACCAGGGGGCGGTGATCAAGGAGAAGTTGGATAGGGGCCTGCTGAAAAATGTCGAGGAGTACGGAGGGGAGAGTGATTAGTTATGGGAAAAGCAAATAAGATCAAAAGCGATTTAGAAGATATCACGGAACTGGTTGAGATCATACAGGTACTTAAGGACGTTGCGGATACGAAATTTCATGAATTGGCGACGCGAAAAGACCGGTTTGCCCGATTCGGAGAATCGTTTGTCGAGTATTTTCGCATGATCAGCCTCTCTGCTGTACGGCATCCATTGGTAAGCAACGACAATCCCAAGACGGCTATTCTTGGAGTCACTTCTGAAGCGGGGTTTATGGGGGATCTTAACGCCAAGACTATTCGTCATATTGTGGCTGAAAAGGAGCGCACTCCGGATGGCTTTCTTATTATTGTAGGGCGAAAAGGAGCTGAGAGATTAAAAAATCTTGAACCTAACATGAAGACGTTTGTCAATATTGATGAGGTTGGTCTCTATGAAACGGCTATCCAGATAAAAGATTATCTTATTGATGAAATCATGTCAGACCGCATGGGGCGGGTGAAGGTTGTGTACCCTTGGTCAAAAACGTTTAATTTGCAAAAACCGCGGACTGTCAAAATCTTGCCCTGTGATGAATTGTTGACGAAACAAGCAGAATTCGTTGATGCGATTGAATCAGTTATTCAGGAATCTGATCCTATCGACATTATCGGGTTTTTGGCCGATATGTGGTTGGTCTGCCGCCTTTATGAAATTATGCATGACACGTCGATTTCTGAGGCCGCTGCCCAGTCCCAGCAATTGGAGGCCAGTGTACAGAGGATGAAAAAGGATAAAAAAGGGATTGCTGGCGCTTTTGCCAAGGCAAAAAAAGGTGACATCGATAAAAGTATGCGCGAGGTTTTTACTTCCAGGATGATGACACGCCGCTAGTAATTAATGAATCCGAAGAAAGGATTACCGTTGGAGGAAAAGTCGAATAATCCGGGTAATAATAAGTCTCCCCAACAGCAGCCTAAACCGGAAGTGAAGGAAGAGGATCCCAAACTTCAAGGGGATGCTGCACAGAAAATAGAGCATCTTGATACACAAAAAACCAGGCAACCCGACCCTGCCCCTCAAAAAAAACCGGAATCACAGGGACATAAAAAGGGGCTTGGCAGAATTTTATCCGTGCAAGGGCCGGTTGTGGATGTTTATTTTGAGAACCCGGCGGATATCCCCGCCCTTTATGACGTTATTGAGGCTTATAATTTTGACAAGCGCAAAATTATTTTACAGACTGCCGAGCATCTTAATAAGCATGTCGTCCGGACAGTGGCTTTGATGGATACACTGAACCTTCAGTTAAATCAGCCTTGTTATAATACGTTTAAGCCTATTGCTGTGCCCGTTGGGGATGGTTGTTTCGGCAGGATTATGGATGCTGTTGGTGTCCCGATTGATGAGAAGGGACCTATTGATGAACCGTTGCAACCTGTTCGGACTATTACCCAGGCAGCGGGTTTTGATCTTAACCAAAGGGAAGCGGCCCGGCCGGAGATTTTGGAAACAGGAATCAAATATTTCGACTTGCTTTACCCTTTGGTCAAGGGTAGTAAAACGGGTATTATTGGAGGGGCTGGTTGCGGCAAAACGGTCGTTATTCTTGAGCTCATCAATAATATCGTTAAGGAACACGGTGGGGCCTGTGTATTTTGTGGAATCGGCGAGCGTATCCGGGAAGGGAATGAGCTTTTTTGGGAATTGACCGATGCAAAGCTTTTAGATAATGTCATGTTGACATACGGGCAGATGGATCAACCCCCCGGGGCCCGTGCTGAGGTGGTAAATACCGGTATCAGGCTGGCGGAATATTTACAGGCAAAAAATAAAGACGTGCTTTTATTTATGGATAATCTCTATCGGTTTATTCAAGGCGGCCAGGAAATATCCACCCTTCTTGGTCGTGTTCCCGCTGAAACCGGTTATCAACCGACCCTGGCATCTGAGGTCAGCGGAGTACAAGAAAGAATCCGTTCCACACCAGGGGGGGGGTCTGTTACGGCTTTCCAGGCGGTTTATGTCCCGGCGGATGATATGACCGACCCGGCGGTTGTGGCTATTTTCAGTTACTTAGACGGATCCGTCGTTTTGTCCCGTGAATTAGTCCAAAGAGGGATGTATCCCGCCATTGACCCGCTGCAAAGCAATTGCGGGAACCTTGACCCCTTTGTTATCGGAGAGCGGCAATACAAATTATCACAGGAGGTTATTCAGCATTTTAACAAATACAACGGTTTAAAACGTATCGTCGCTGTTATCGGAGTGGAAGAACTTAACAAAGAAGACCGGCTTATCTATGGCCGTGCGCAGCGCTTATTAAATTACATGACCCAACCTTTTCACGTCAGTGAGGTCTTTACCGGTACTAAAGGGGAGTACGTCCATATTGATGATTTGGTCAATACAGTAGAGAAAGTATTAGAAGGGGGATACGATAAAACAAAACCTTCGGACTTTTATATGACTGGAAAGGCCCCTAAATCCGAGAAGGAGAGAAAAGATAGCTAGGCTTAAAGCTTGAAAAGAAATGATTAGGCAGATAGATAAAAATTTAGCGAAAGAAATCATTAAGCGAAAACTGCTCGATGAGCAGGGTGCTGATAGCCATTTGATGAAGATTCAGTCCTCAAACGATGACTTCAAGACTTATTTGATCCGCAATAAAATTCTTAATGAAAAGGATGTCCTTGCCGCCTTAGCCACGGTTCTTAACCTCGAGACGGTTGATCTGAAGGATCTTGCCATTGAGAAATCGGTTATTGATTTGGTCCCTGTCCGGTTTTCTTGGTACTTTAAGGTTATGCCGATTAAGGTTAAAGGCAAGAAGTTGACGATTGCCTGCAGTTCAGTTTTGGATATAAAATCTCAGGATGAATTGCGCCTGCATTTGGGTTTGGACCCGGTTCTTGTTTTAGCTTCTGAAGCGGATGTTAAGGATGCCTTAAATAAATATTACGGTTTAGCAGCGGACACCGTTGACCGTTTGGCCAAAGACCAGTCAAAACAAAAGGGCGCCGACGAACCTGCCAAGTGGGTCGAGGATTTAGAATCGGATTCGGAAGACGCAACAGTTGCCAAGCTGGTCAATCAAATTCTTTTTGAGGCGTATAAAAAGCGGGCGACCGATATTCATATTGAGCCCTACCGCAATAAGATCCGAGTACGGTATCGTATTGACGGTGTCCTTATTGATGCGAATGTGCCTGAGGCGGTCAAACATTTTTTCCCTTCTATTATTTCACGTATAAAAATCATGGCAGATTTAAGCATCGTGGAAAAACGTCTTCCGCAGGACGGCAGCGCCTTGGTCAAAACGAAAGAGCAGGACCTGGATTTGCGTATTTCGACCATACCCACACCTCACGGGGAAAGTATGGTCATCCGTCTTTTAAGGACAAAAGTTATGCTGCTGAGTCTTGAGTCGTTAGGGCTTGATCGTTCGAATTTGCGGGCCTTCCGCCAGATCATTAACAAGCCGCATGGCATTATCCTGGTAACCGGACCGACGGGGAGCGGGAAGACAACAACCCTCTATGCATGTCTTAATGCTATCAATTCCGATGATCGCAAGATCATAACGCTGGAAGATCCCATTGAGTATGAAATGGAGGGGATAACTCAGATTCAGGTGAACCCCAAAATCGAGCTTTCTTTTGCGACGGGTTTGCGCAGCACGTTGCGGCATGATCCTGATATCATTATGGTCGGGGAGGTCCGGGATTTGGAAACGGCAGAAATTGCCATCCGTACCGCTTTAACTGGGCACTTGGTTTTTTCTACTCTGCATACAAACGATGCCGCCAGCGGGGTCACAAGGCTTGTTGAAATGGGGCTGGAACCGTTTTTGGTATCGTCGAGTATTGAGGCCTTTGTGGCACAACGTTTGATTCGTGTGATATGCACACATTGTAAGGAGGAAGTTAAAACGCCCTTGCTTGAGATCCGCGAAGAAATCACGCAGTCTTTGCGGTTAAAAGATGTTAATGAAGTAAAGCTTTATCAGGGGCGAGGCTGTGATCATTGCAATCACACCGGTTTTTACGGGCAAACAGCGATATATGAAGTATTGGTCATGAATGATGATATCAAGGCGGCTGTATTAGAGAAAAAAAGGGCTGATCATATTAAACAAATCGCGATATACCATGGCATGGTGACTTTACGGCAGGCGGGCTGGCAGAAGGTTGTAAACGGCGTGACAACTCCGGAAGAGGTCATTAATGTTGCGGAACGAGATGTTGTCATGTCCGCAGAAAACGCGGCGAAAGAAGGTTTATCGGTCTCGCTGTCAGCCACACCACCAGCGGACAATTTGCGGGTCATTAAACGGGCTGTGCTCAACGCCAAAAATGAATATGATTCACGCATATATAAGAGGACAAAAGAAAAAGTGGAGATCCGTTATTCGTTAGTAAAGCAGGATAAAGATGACCCGCATAAATTGATTACTGAACAGGTGGAACATTCATCTGTTACCAAGGATATTTCTGCGGGCGGTTTGCGTTTTGTTACGGGTTACACGATACCTAAAGATACAGTTTTAGATTTAAAGATTGTTCTTGATAAAAAAGAGCCAAGTGTTAATTGTTTGGCAAAGATCTGCCGTGTTGAAGAGGATGATTTAACAGCTATGTTTAATTTGTGTGTTTATTTTCTGGATCTCTCCAGCGGGGATCGTGCTCGTATTGAACAATTTGTGAGAGAAAAATCTGGTCCCGACAGTTCTGATAAGACTTAATTTAAGACGTGGAAAAATTCGCGAAAGGGTGATATTTTATGCCTATTTTTCAGTATAAAGCCAAAAACAAATCCGCGGAAACCGTATTAGGGCAAATTAATGCTAACAATAAAAAGGATGCAATTGAAAAGGTCCATCATTTGGGACTTACTCCTGTTATTGTTTCGGAAGGGAATTTGTCAGTTAAAGAGAGAGGGAAGACACGCATCGGTCATGTAAAATCCAAAGAAGTCTTTTTATTCTCACGGCAGTTGGTGAGTCTGCTTAAGGCCGGGATTCCGATCCTTCGCGCATTGGAACTTCTCTCGCAGCAGACAAAAAATAAGTATTTCGCCGGCGTTATTCAAAATATACATTTCAACATTAAAGGCGGAAGATCCTTCTCGGATTGTTTGGCGGAATATCCCAAAATATTTTCCTTCCTATATGTGACGATGGTCAAGGCCGGGGAGGAAAGCGGGACTTTGAAAGAGACTATTTCTTCTGTCTCCGAGCATATACGCCGACAGAATGAATTTGTGTCGCGTGTAAAAACGGCGATGGCGTATCCCTTATTAATGGGGATATTCGGTATAGGTACCATTTTCTTTATTTTGACATGTGTTATGCCGCAGATAAGCGAACTTTTTATAAGTCTCGATCAGGATCTTCCCTGGCAGACGGTTTTCATTATGAAGTTGAGCGCGTTCTTTGTTGAATGGGGTGGTTGGCTTTTGTTCGGGGCCATGGCGTTATTTGCCATTATAAAGAAATCGGATGGTTTAAAAAATGTCCGCGCGTTTAAAAGTCAATTAAGGTTAGGGCTGCCTTTTGTGGGAAGTTTTTTAGTGCGGTTTGAGATGGCGCGTTTCTGCCGAACTCTGGGATTGCTTTTGCGAAGCGGTGTTTCGATTGTCAGGGCCATTGAATTAGCGATTCCCGTTGTTGCAAACGAATTGATTCAAAATCAATTAAAGCGGTGCCAGGAAGAGTTGGTTGCCGGACGGTCATTCGGTGAGACGTTACGTCAAACAAAGATGATTCCTGAAATGGTCGGTCATCTCATTTCAGTAGGAGAAGAGTCGGGGTCATTGGTTTCCACTCTGTATGATATTGCCGAGAATTATGAGCAGGAAACTTCGGATATTTTAAAAGTTATGACCTCCCTGTTAGAGCCTTTAATGATTATTACGGTTGGGTCGGTCATCGGGTTTATTGTGATTGCTATGCTGCTGCCAATCTTCCAGTTGGATGTTTTTGCTGGTTAAAGTGCATGTGTTGAAACGGGGAAAATGACTGTAGCGGTGATTAAGCAGATGAAAAAATATTTCCGGATATTCACAACAGGTATTTTATTTTGTCTTATGTTCATCATAGTTCCCCGCAGTTTTGCCTGGGAATGGCATGAGATGAAGGGGAAGCATTTTATTGTTTATTACCAGGCCTCTTCAGATCGTTATTTAGCACAAAAGACGTTACGTAAAGCTGAAGATTATTATCGTCGGATAGGTGAGGAGATTGGTTTGACGCGGTATGGGAATTTTTGGACTTGGGAGGACAGGGCCAAGATAGCCATCTTTGCTGACCAAAAAACATTTATGCAAAAAACCGGTGCACCAGCTTGGTCTATCGGCTTTGTGGACCGTAAGACACGAGATAGCCATATATTTAAGTCGCGGACCATTGTTACCTATAAGCAAGAGTATAATTTTTTCGATGGCCTGTTGCCGCATGAGATCAGTCATCTGATTCTGCACGATTTTATTCCGGCACGAAATATTCCGGTCTGGTTTGATGAAGGGGTTGCGCAAATCCAGGAAGCGCATAAAAGCGATTATGCCAATCAATTGATGCGTGTATTAGTCGCCCGGGGGAATTTTATTGATTTCGGCACGCTGTTTGTTTGGGATATTTCCGATGAGAAGGACAAGATCAAAGTTGATATTTTTTATGCGCAAAGTTTATCGATTGTAGAATTTTTGATTAACACATATGGAAGCGGGGCATTTGCCCGTTTGTGCCGTAATCTGAGTGATGGACATCGATTTGATGAGGCTCTGCGTAAGGCATATTCCGGCAACATAAAATCAATCGCTGACTTGCAAGATAAGTGGGTAAAGTATTTTAAAAGATAAAAAAGGGGGAGTACATGTTCAAATCTGATAAGCCAAAGCGGCGATATGGTCAAAAAGGCTTTACACTTGTTGAAATCCTATTGGTTGTTGTCATCATTGGAGCCTTGGCCATGATGGTCGTGCCGCGTTTAACCGGCCGATCTGAACAAGCCAAAAAGGCAATTGCTAAAAGTGATATTGAGGCGCACCTGGCAACAGCATTAAAATTGTACGAGTTGGATAATGGCAATTTCCCCACGACAAGCCAGGGGTTGGATGCCTTAACTTCTGAGCCTATGACAAGCCCTACGGCGACAAATTGGAACGGCCCCTATGTTGAGAAGAAACCCGTTGATCCTTGGAGTAATCCCTATATCTATAAGTCTCCCGGAGACCGCAGGTTGGATTACGATCTTTATTCCGAAGGAAAAGATCCGAATACGGAGGAAGATAATATTGTTAATTGGGAATAAGGCAAACAGATGAAAAGAGCAAGGAAGAACAAAGGTTTTACTTTCTTTGAGGTTATGGTGACAGTCGCTATTTTGGCTACGGGAGTGGTCTTTATTTACAAGGCACTTTTTTTAACGCTGGATTTTCAAGATCAATTATCGCATCGTCTTTATGCCTTGCAATTATTGGATAATAAAATTGCGGAAATAAAGTCATATTACAAAGAGTATGAAGATCTTCCGCAATATTTTGACGGCAAAGTAGACCGGGTTTATATCAATAATCGCCTGATGAATTTTCAGTATTTTGTGAATTTCAGCAGTATTTTTGAAATTGAAAATATTACACGTGTTGACTTGACGGTTGCCTGGTTAGAAAGGGGGCGGCGCATGCGTTTGTCGCGGACAACTTTTTTCCCCATTAAAGAAAAGGAGAAATGACCCGGAATTATTTTAGGTTTCCTATTTATGGACACATTCTTTAAACAAAGTGAAAAGGTGAGAGAAAAAACGCGGGGTTTTACGCTGGTCGAAACGCTTCTCGTGATATCGTTAATGGCTATGGTATCCGTGTCGGTGTTTCGGGTGTTTCTTAACGGTGTCAGGATTTGGGAACGCAGTGAGAGGTTTTATGTGGAAGAAGACCTTGCTATTTTTCTGGATATGATCGGGCAGGATTTTCGGAATTCGGTAGAATATTCTCTTTTCAATTTCAAGGGGATCGGCTCAAAAATATCTTTTCCTTCCATTATTAAGGTGCGGGCGGATCAAAAGGTTTCAGGTGATGATGTCCTTTATGTTGATCAGTTAGGCATGGTGGAATATTATTACGACAGCTTAACAAAGGGAATTTATAAAAGAAAGGCTAACTATGGACAAGCCAGCAAGAAAAGATACGGCAAGGAGCGTCTTTTGGTTAAGCCGGTAAGATCATTACGGTTTTTATATTATTTTTTTAATGAAGACGGGCAGCGGGAGTCAAAGAGCTTTATTGATGGCGAAAGTCCCGATGCGATTCAAATTGAAGTTGAAATTCCTGAGTCGACGGGCCGTTATCGTAAGTTGAAAAAATTAGTCCTGTTGCCAAAAGCGTATTAAGAATGAAAATTAACAATTCAAAAGGGCTTCTTCAATCGAATCGGGGCATGGTGCTTTTGCTTGTATTATGGGCCATGGGTCTGCTGACGGTATTTACGGTCAATATTGGTTTGCGTGTCAGAGAGAAAGTGACGCTTGTGGCGCGCTTAGAGCGGCGTAGTAAACTTAACGCCTTGGCAGAAGGAGGGGTACGGCAGGCCTTAGCTATTTTTTTTAACGAAGACAAATTTATTGAAGAACCGAGTATTCAGCGTACCAAGGCTTTTCGTTTTAACAATCCAGCGTTATTTAGTGATGTTTCTATAGGAGATGGAATTTGTTATTTTGGGTATAAAAATTATGACTATGGTCTGAATAACGCGACGTCGATGTTCGGGTATATTGATGAAGAGCGCAAGCTGAATATTAATAAGGCAAACGTTGAGATGATGCAGCGTCTCTTTGAAGATGTTCTGGGCTATGACGAAGGTGATGCTGAAGACTTGGCGCAGTCTATTTATGATTGGCGGGAATACGGTGAAAGTGAAATTGAAGGTTTTTATAGTGATGCTTACTATGATAACCTGGAATTTCCCTATAAAGAAAAAAAGAGTGATTTTGAGGTCTTGGAAGAGATTTTGCTGGTAAAGGGGATGGATGATGAAATTTATAAACAATTACAGGATTTCATAACGATTTTTGGAAACGGCAGTGTTAATATCAATACAGCTCCTAAGCCGATCTTGATGGCTTTAGGTATAAGTGGGTTGGGAGTAGATCAATTTATTTCTATCCGGCAAGGTGAGGACGGGCAAGAAGCCACAGAAGACGATGTGGTTTTTTCATCGGGGGAGGCTTTGGCAGGCATGTTGGAGTTTGAAGAAGACATTCAAAAAGCCGATGAGCTTTTAAAAACAGGGATATTGGGGGTGAAATCTGATTTCTTTCGCATTCAATATTTGGGCACAATAAAGAATTCACGCGCTAAGAAAACAATCGATTGTGTCTTTAATGGTCAAAATGGTAAAATTGTTTATTGGCGGGAAAAATAAAAAATAAAATCGAAAAATGCTAGGTAAAGACCAAGAATATTTAGGGGTTTCGATCAGTGATGATTCGATCAAGCTGGCACACATTAAGGTGTCCGGAGATGAGTGTAAGCTTATAGGCGTGGTGAAGCAAGACATTCGCGAGGTGCCGGAAGAAGAACAAAGCAGCGCCCTAAGTACGGCATTGTCTGAGCTCAGTATAAAGAATCCCCGAGCGATATGCGCATTACCGGCAAGTTTAGTTACCACCAAGAACATAGAAATCCCCTCCCTTGATCCAGAAGAAATCAAGTCAATCATTGACCTGCAAGCTGGAAGGCACACGCCTTATGCCCGTGAGGAGATTCTAGTTGGCTTTATCAATATCGGCGTCTTTCAGAGAAACTACACTAAGGTTTTATTGATAATCGTTAATCGTGATGCGATCAAAAAGCAGGTAGATATATTTGATCGTGCCGGGATCAAGATTGAACGGGTATTTTTCGCCCCGGAAGGTAAAGCGACGTTTTATGCCAAGGCACTCAATGTCAAAAATGAAGAACCACCTATAGGCATTATTGACATTTCGTTTCAGACAACGGATTTTATTATTGAATTTAATAATACCGTAGCAACATGCCGCAGTATTCCCATTGGGATGAATCATCTTATTAAAGAAGGAGAAACCGCCAAGAATCAGTTGGTTGAGGAATTAAGTAAATCACTTGCGTCCTATGAAGAGGAAGATATCAATAAATCGCCGGAAACGTATATTTTGACAAGTGATGATGAGAAAATTAAAGAATTGCAGCCTTTACTGCATGATAAGTTAAAAGCTAACATCAAGGTTGTTTCATATTTAGACCAAATTCAGGCTGATCAACAGGTTATGTTGAAATTGGTTTCACAGTATAATGATGATTCATTTCTTAATTTGATATCCGTCACATCCATGATGAATGCGATAACGGTTGACTTAACACCCGAAGATGTCAAGGCGCAAAGATCTATCGAGGAACAGGGCCGGCAAATTGTGAAGGTGGGTGTGTTGGGGATAGTTTTTCTTTTTTTTATCATAGCAATCTTTTTCTGCAAAATATATTTTCGCGGTATTTTCCTTGGGCGGCTGAAAGAAGAGTATGTTGTAAAAAGAAGAGAGGTGGTGGCTCTTGATCGGGTAGCCCAAAAAACACGCATTATTAAAGATTATATTAATAGCCGTATGATCGGCCTTAATGTCGTGGATGAGCTTTATAGATTGATTCCTGATGAGATATATTTGCAAAGTATTTTATTGAATGAAGAAGGAAGAATAAATATTCAGGGAATATCTGAATCGATGTCGCGGGTTTTTAATTTTGTCACGGCCTTGGAGGAATCAGAATATTTCAAAAGTGTCAAGACGACCTCCACAACGGCAAAGAAAGATCGGGGAAAAGATGTTGCCGCTTTTGAAATAGTTTTCCGTCTTGAGAGTACCGATGATGAAGAGGATGAAGAAATGGGGGAAGAGATGGTTGAGGAAGCTGATGCAGAGTAAGTTTTTTGGATTCCTGCAGATAATGTTTTATAGTTTAATCGGGAGGGACATTACTTGATAAAAGATTTTTATTCCAAATTATCTGATAAGGAGAAAAAGATTGCCCATTGGGCCATTGCGGCGGTGGTATGCTTTCTTTTTGATGCCCTTCTCTTGCGTCCCGTCTTGTCAAAATTAAGTTCGCTGGATAAAGAAATTTCTGAAAAGACCAGCAGCATCAAACGGGATATTCGGTTTTTATCGTATGAGGACAAGATCAATAAGGAGGAAGACCTCTTCAGCGTATACCAAACCGATGAGGCTATCGCTGAAGAAGA
The DNA here is from genome assembly GCA_023139575.1 of Candidatus Omnitrophota bacterium. Lineage (GTDB taxonomy): Bacteria > Omnitrophota > Gorgyraeia > Zapsychrales > JANLHA01 > JAGLNJ01. The sequence goes on from JAGLNJ010000131.1 coordinate 17,750, forward strand.
AATAATTGCGGGATTTTTAAAAACTGTTGAATTATTGGCGTCTGAAGCGGAAATTAACTTAGTTAAGCTTAATCCTGCCGAAGTGACCCCGAAAAAAGGTTATTTTGAATATTATGCCAACCTGGAGTGCACGGGCAAGTTGGATAATATGGTCGCCTTCATGCACAAAATAGATACGACGAATAATTTGTTGCGCATAGTTAAGGTGAATATGACAGGGAAAAAAGCTAGTCCTGAACAGATTAATGCGGCCATGAAAGTTGCCAAGCTTATTATTGATCCGAAGACAATTGGAAACTTTGAATTTATGGAGGAGGAATTCGGCCTGGAAATTGAAGATGGAGGGGAGGGTGTTGAAGGAGAGGGCGCAGGTAAAGGAGGCGACGATGGTGCTGGTGATGGCGGAGGGGTTCAAGGTGAAGGGGGCGATGGTGGTGACGGAGAGGGAACTGGTGAAGGTGGGGAAGGCGCTGATGGTACTGGTGAGGGCGGCGATGATAGTGAAAGTGAACATGAAAAAAGTGAGGGTGAGAAAGGTAAAGGAGATTATGATGGGGCAGGTGAAGATGACGATGAACATGGTCGAGACGGAGAAGGTGATTCCGATAAAAATAAGCAAGATGATGAAGAAGTTGCTGGACAGGGTTTTGGTGAAGAAGAAGGTGGCGCAGGCGCAGGTGGAGGAGCTGGTAGCGGGGGTGATGCTGGAGGTGCGGGTGAAGGTGGTGATGGTGGAGAAGGCGATGAAAATGGTAAAGAGGGCGCAGATGGAGAGGGTGAAGAAGGGGCTGGTGAGGGAGAGGGTAAAGCCGATGGCAGCGTAGAAGGGGATGGAGAAGGCAAAGGAGGCTCTGAAAGCAAGGGTGGTGAAGGAGATGGAGAAAGTGAAGATGAGGGGAGTGGTTCAGGTATAGGCGGAGGAGAAGGTGACGGGGGTGCTGATGGTGAAGATGGCGGCCAAGGTAAAGACGGCGGGGCAGGTCAGGGAGCTGGCGTTGGGGATAAAGGATCAGCTGGTGGTGATGGCAGTGGAGGGACCGGGGGCGGTGAAGGTCAAGGTGCGGGCGCAGCTGATGGAGGGAATTTAGATAGAGATGGCACACCTGGTGCAGGCGGTAGCGACGGGGAAGGTGGCGGAACGGCAGATTCTGCCAGTGGTGAGAGTTCTGCTGAGGGGGAAGGTGAAGCCGGCGGTTCCGGAGATGCTGCCGATGAAGGAAAAGGCAGCGGTGAAGAAGAAGGCGAAGGAACAGGTAAAGGTGAAGGTGAAGGTTTCGGGACTGGAGAGGAAGGCGGTGAAGGTGAAGGAAGCGGTATGGGGGATGAAGACCAGGGAGGTGAAGGCGAAGGCACTGGGGAAGGTGCTGGGCAAGGCCAAGATTTTGAGGGGGCGGGGCAAGGGCGTGATGAATCTGAACGGGGTAATCAAGCGGCAGATTATTTAAGTGGTGATGATGAACAAGAGGTTTATGCCGATGATAAGGGCGGGACAGAAGACGGCGGTTATGGCAGTCATGGAGAAGGTGCAGGTGGTGGATCTGCTGAAGGGGAAGAATGGGGAAGATTGTCCTCTGGTTCTTCCGGCGGAGGGGATGATACTAAAAGCAGTGCAATTCCTGAAAAAGCAAAAAAGAAAAAGAAAAAAAAGGAACCCAAAAGTAAATACCAGGAAGAATTTGAAAATACAAAAACGAGTGGACGCATCCGTGTTAATAGCTTAGAATCACTTTGGGACAATTTCTTCGGGGGTAAAGGTTCTTCAAAATCCAAGAAAAAGAAGGCGACATCCAAAACAGGAAAACCCAAACAGCCTCCGCCAGATCATGACCCTAATAAAAAAACCAATTTATGGCAAAGAAAATTTATGAAAGGCGAATAAGGAAATAGTTAGATGCATAAACAGAGAAACATCTTAATATTATTTTTGCTCGGTCTTTTAATGCTTTCTTCGGAAGTATATGCGAACCGTTTGAAGAATTTGTATTTAGAAGGGGATAAGGCTTATCAACAGGGTGAGCATGAAAAAGCCATTGAAATTTTTGAGGAAGTGGTTGAATTGGAACCTAATTTTGCCCCGGTCTATAATGCCTTAGGCTTGGCGCATAATGCGATTAATACCAAATTATCAGATGTCATTTGGCTTTATGACGTGGCGATTGACATCGATCCGAAATATATTGATGCTTATATCAACAAATGCAGAGCTTTTTATAAGTCAGGCGATCATGACCAGGCTGAGCAAAGCTGTCTTGAGGCCCTTGAGGTAAGACCCAATTATCAAGCAGCTCAGTTATCTCTGGCTTGGATCTATTTGGTTGGCAAGGCTGAACCAGACAGGGCAACATATTATTTTGAACAGGTAGCTAAAACGATCAAGGAGCCAATGGTTTATTTTGGGTTGGGCTTGGCTTATTCTCAAAAAGGAGACAGGGTAAGGGTGTTAGATGCCGTTACACAGCTTCGCGGACTGAATAGCGATGAGTTGGCCTCGCAACTAGAAGCGACTATTCGCACAAAAGATTTACCCCCGGTAAATGATCCTTTTTTAGAAGCACCTCAGGGGAAGCCAGGGCAGCTAATTGCCTTATCTCCTCCCGCAACGGCGCCCCCGGCTTCAGTGGCGCGGCAGCATCCGGGGGAATTAGGATCAATGAAGATTCGTTTAAGGGGCAAATTATCAATGGGTGGACAAACGAAGATTGAATTGCATCCGGGCTCTTTGACGGGTAACGAAGGTGATCAGCCAAAATCTGCCATAGAACGTGTCAAAGAATTACAACGTCGACGCGGAATAACTTACTAAGAGAACAAACAAGAGTTATTATTTTCTCCCCAAACCATTCCAGTCAATTTCGAATATTTTAATTTCAGTGCGTCCGGTAAAGTTGATGTCATGAAAAAAATGATGGAAATGTTTCATCCCTGTCCCATTATAGAAAAATAATTGCATGAGTAAGGAATGGGCAAGTTTTGTGTCAAGGAGAGCGACATGATATCTTCCTTTTTTTTCGATTAAATAAACGGAATAACGGAGATTGGCATTTGGGAATTTTTTTTCAACAAGTTTATGCCCTTCTATATAGAATAGGCTCAAAGGTTTTCCTCTGCCATACTTTTCTGAATTGATGAGGCAGTCTTTGGTGATCATATTTACTTCAATGTTATTGTAAAATGTCAAGACCTCCGGAGCAGCCTCGACAACTTTTAACAGGCCGCTGTATCTCGGCCTTCCGCCGGCGATAGTCCATAAGAATTCAATATAAGGTTTTGTACCGGGTTTGGGGACCAGGCCCTTGAGCTTGGCGTCTTCGTTAAACTCTTCCATTCTTTTAATATTCCAATAGCCCACAAAGGGGAGTTGAATATTTTTGTCGACAAGGTCATTGTAGATAAGAAGATAAGATGGCGGAGGCTCATTATGCGTCATTGTTAAAAGGTGTTCTGTCTGCTGCGGGGTGATTTTATCAGCCAGTAAGTTGGCGGCTTTTTCCCGGCTCAGCGGGGCGATATTTTTTAAAATATCTACAGTTTCGGAAAGCTTGAAGCCTTGATCTAACAAATAATCAGTAGCCCCATTTGCGCTGTTATTCAACATGCGCAGCAATCCCAGGGCCGTGCCCTCATTCTGACTCAAGAAAACGTTAGCCATCCAATAGGCCTGAGGCTTGTTTATCGTGGCCCCATCAAAGGTAACGCGTCGTTTGGCTATTGATGTAATAAAATGGCCGGGCGGCCACCAGGAGTTGATGATGCTGTCAACCGGAGTATCATTGTTTATTTCTACTAAGGCATTATTCCAGGTGTCATTATAAAGTTGGTTGAGAAGAGAGGGGGTTGTGGTATAGGCGTTTTTGAGAGGGAACACGATTAAAGAAAAAATAGCGATAAAGCCGATGATAGCGAAGGCGGTCAGGCGATAGATATTTTTTTTTGCCAAGGTAACAAGAAGATTTTTAATGTACTGATACATTTTGTAAAATCCTATAAGAGAAAACAGACTTGCCGGGACAAGAAAGAGCAGGACAAAGCGGCGGGCGCCTAATCCCATTACGGTAGCAAAGATAATAAAAACGCCCAAGGTGATGAGGCAGAATTTCTGGTCATCAGAAAAAGACTTCTTAAAAAGGTCTTTGATGCTGCTGATGATTCCCAGTAAAACAAAAGTGATAAAAACAGGGCCGCCGGTTTTTTCCATGATATAGAAAAAATCCGCTTTACGCAGCTCTCCCACCGCGATATAAAGATCTGGCCAGAGGGAGATGTCATTCTTTGTAAAACCCATCAACGCCACCCAGCCTTCCTGAAAAAGGATGAAAAATTCTTTAATACCGAATATAAGGCTTATACCCAGAAAGGATAGAGAGAGTGCCGTCGCGAAGAAAAGGGCGAGCTTTTTAGAGTCATTTTTATTCTTGATGATGAAATGATTAAAAAAGATAATGCCGCACCCTGATATAAAAAGGACACTCTCAAGAAAAACCCAGCCCTGCCAAAACAGGGCGTACAAAGGAATCGCGAGAGCAGTCAGGACGGCATAAATAATCATTTTGGTCCGCGCGTGAAGGTGCCGCAGCCCTTTAAAAAGAAAGGTTAATATCAGAAAACCAAAGAAAAGATTATAGGGGTCGTTATCATACCACCCGAACATGCTTCTTTTTAAAAAGATAGGAGCGCAGATTAAGTAAATGCTTCCTACCAGAGAAGGCCAAGGGCCGATCTTAAAATGATGACTGATAATATAGAAAGGAATAAGTGTCAGAATGACCAATAAAAGCGGGGTAAAGCTCACGCTGGACATTAATGACATATCAGGTTTTAAGGAAGAAAGCAGCTTGTGCGTGAAGACGCCGACAAAAGGATGAAGATTCAATGGTTCCCAGTGGCCCAGAGGGGCGAGCATCCTTTTGTTGAGATATTTGCTCCCCTTTATTTCATCACTGATGTTTCCGTTTTGAATGATGTCTTCTGTTTGGCCGTAATAATAGAAGGAGTCAGAGGCTAAAAGGTAAGGGTATAGATTTTCCTTTTGATTCTCAGCATCCAATTTGCGTGACAATTCAAAGATAGATTTCCGTATATCTTTTCGGTTGTCATGGAGCAGCTCGTCAAATTTCTTTTGGATAAATTCATATTTTTTGTTGGCCGGCATTTGCGGGTATTTGTCTTCAACGGTTTCCTTTATAGTTTTGCGCAGGTTGTTGATGATAAGCATGGAGGCTTTTTCATTAGAATCATTTGAGGTGTGATGAAAGAGGGGGTGTAAACGCAAGAAAACGGCTATGCTGCCGGTCACCAGCCAAATGATGGTAAATGCCATGAATGCCGTTAATGCCGACCTGGAATGATTTATAATCTTTCGGCTTTTCATTGAGTGTGATGGCTCCCGTTATGGCTTTAGATTTGTATTTAATAAGAATTTTTTCAGATAATGTGCGATTTTATTTGAGGGGACGGCAAAGCTGGAGCGGATGGAGCCCAATTCTTTAGCTGTCATAAGGCCGATCAGGTCACCATCTTTGTTGAAAAGAGGACCGCCGCTGTCTCCCGAGTAGACATTAATGCTTGTTTGAAGGAGATCGTTGCGCTGTTCGCCACTGCGGTTCTTGGTGCGGCTTGTCCCGAGTCCTTTGATGCGCCCCCCAGAAACAGTTTTATTAAGAAATTCGGAATGCCCCACCGTGATGATTTCATCGTGCAATTTGACTTTATCAGAATCGGCAATTCTCACTACAGGTAAAGGATAAGGGGCGTCAATTTTTAGATAAGCCAAATCTAAATTTCCTATGACCTGTAAAACTTGGGCGGCAATTTGGCTGCCATCATGCATGGTGATAATGATATGATTAGCGCGATTGATGGTATGCGCATTCGTGACAATTATTCCGGAAGGGTGTATGATGACCCCGGCTCCGTCACGGGTATATGAAGCTTGGGTGAGGTTGCGTAAGACTATTAAGCGGCCGGTCTCAGGATTGAGAACCGGATCTTGAGGTTTGGATTTGAAGAGTTCTTTGTTGTGAGATGAGATGCCGACTATGGCTTTTTGCTTTTTTATCATCTGGTCAATAATTGACTTTTGCGCGTAAAGAGAGTTTCCGATTGAAAATTGTAAAATTAATATTAGTATTATATATTTTTTAGTCATAATAATAAGTTGCTATTTGTCATCATTCTACATTTTCTCAGAATGATGCGCAAGTTAATAGCTGAATTTCATTTTTACAGAATACCTGTGTTGCTATACAATAGTAGCTGATAAACCCCGGAGATTAGTGGCCCGCGGCCAAGCCGGCTATTGAACGCCGGCAGAAGAAAAAATATCAAATAAAAGCTCGCAGACAGACCGAGCAGAATAAGTCCACGCAACTTGGGGTTATAAGAAACATTGATGATAAACCTTTTGACTTTCTTGTAGCCGTCATTTTTAACTCCAATTTTTCAATAAAGGCTATGTGGAAGTTCCCGATTTCAATTATTAAAAGATATGCTAGATATTCAAAGCATCAAAACGGACATGTTTTAACTCTATGTAGCAGAATATTGAAAGATTTAAATTCTGAGGATCTATTAAAATGAGTTTTGATGGAAAATATTCGGACGGTATTAGTGATTCATTTCATGCATGTAAAGGTAATCTGCACAGGCTTCCGAGAGAGTTTAAAAAATGGAAGACTCTGCAGGCTTATAGAAAAGAATGGAAATGCATGTATAGGTATACTACATATACACATATATCTAAACTCACTGAACAATGCCTGATGTGTGATTATCTGGTGAGTTTAGATTTATGGCTTGAGCCATTTTCAATATTTAAAGAGAGAAGCAAAATTATTTTGGTGCAACTACTCGCTTCGATTTATGAGGCGGTTTTAGGACATATTATTAATGTTAAGATTGCAGAAGAAAAAAATAAAAGTCCGTTGTTCAATACTACTTTTTATGAGGAAAAGTTTGGTGATAAGAGGACTTTCGGTCCGACTCTAAAAATTTCCAATAAAATTGGATTGTTGGCTCCCAAATGGTCTGAACATCTTGGAAAAATAAACAAAATACGTAATTGGATTCATTTGGGAGAGAAAGAAATAGGACCATTAAAAACTTTTCTTGAAAGAGAAAGTTGTGAAACTTTAAGAGGTAAACTAGATGAATTTAGAAATTATATTGATAAGTTGAATCCTTAACATTCAAGTAGTTTTGAAGGGGTACTCTTTAAAGCCTTTGCTAATTTTTCCGGCAGGACTTAACCTATTGGAAGGGGCAATACATTACCGCGCGCCTTTTAAATCATAACCACCGCGCTGATTATGGTGAACAGCTTTATAAAAAACTTTCAAAAGACACAAATTCTAATGAACGCGCTTTTCAGCGGGCGGTGAGATTTTACAATGAATTCTCAATTCCGGCCGGCCGGCCGGAATTGACCTGGACGCATTACCGGGCCCTCTTAGCGGAATAAATGGATGATAACAAAATTTCGGATAAGTTGAGGGATGTTAATGAAAAGGGAAAAGCCGGGTTATGTACAAAATGCCATAATATGCGACTGTCCGTATAACCGGCTATTACCCATGAATCACGACATTTTTTCGCGAAACACGTCAGAAAAAAGCCGAAAAACAACAAAAACGCTGTTCTTTTGATATTCTGATAAGTAAATCGCCGGCAAACAGGACGGTCGTATATCAATTGTTAGAGATAAAAAATGAATAACGATATAGACATGTACAATGCGATAGTATCTAATAATGTTTCTTTTACTGCACTGATTATTTCTATAATTGCATTGGTTTATACTATAAGGACTTTTTGCTTAAAGAGCGGACATGACATTAGAGGGAGTTATTCCACTTGTTCTGGGGGATTATGTGATGATGAATATGTTGTTAATATAACTTTAGAAAATCTAAAAGATAAGGCCGTTGTTATTTTTAAGATATTTTTAAAGATCGGGCATTGTTATTATGTCGAATTAGAAAATTTTGAGGATAAACCTTTGATTATCGCTCCTTTTGAAGTTTATAGAGGCAATTATGATCCTATCGTTTTTTATTCAATGAATATGAAAAGAATAAAAATTGATAGCATACTTTCTGATGATAAAATTCAAAAGCAAATCCTGTTATCTACAACAGACGGTAAATACAAAGTTAAAACAAATATAAGAATGTGGTCTCCCTTCCGTCTTTATTTCCAAAATTATATGACTGCAATTATTGAACCTAAGCGTTTAACGTGTGACAATAAATCATATGGAATTAATGTGAAGTACTTGGTCAGATTCACAGGGGATGATGGTGAAACATCAACTATTCCTTTATCGTTAGGCGATGCAAATATTTCACGATTTAAAGATTTCAAGTTTACAAAAAAGTCTTTAAAATCGAAGGAAAGTTTAATGAGTTTTTTCAAGAAACAAAAGGATGTGAAAAAAATAACATATAAAAAAATAGACATCATTGAGTATCAAAAAGAGTGCATGGATCGGTTCGAACTAGATAAAATTAAAACAATTGAAGCAAAACCATATAATTTTTTCCAGTATCATATAATTGGCAGATTTTTTTCTTTTTTAAAGAATATTAAAAATAAAAGTAGAAATAATAAAATAATGAAAGAGACTTTTCAAAGAAAATCCCATGCAGAGGATAATAGCGATAATCCTGAGAATTCTCACGATAGACAAGAAAAAAAAATGACAATTTTCTAACAACGCGCTACAGCGGATTTTTCTCCACGGCTTCGCCGCTCCGAAAAACCGCTGAGCTTGAATGTTAGGAGAAAAAATTAGAAGAAGGATAGAAAATGGCAAAATTTGAATTGTTTAGAAGAGATAGTGGAGAAGTATTAAGTTTTATAGTTTTAGTATTTATTGTATTGAGTTTTTATGTTTTTGAATTGAGTTATAACTTAATTATTATGGGTGTTAAAGGCGAATTTGAAATATTAGCAGAATTTTCTGGAATTACACTGTATTTATTTAGTATTTCTCCTGGCATATCTTTAGCTATCATTATGGCTTTTATTTGGATAGTTGGAGTTCCCAGGATATTACACCCTTTTAATTTTGGTAATAAGAAAAAATGAAAAATAAAAGTTTATTTTATCCGGGGTTTTTACTCGCGGCTTCATTGGTTATTTTTAGTGTGATTGTGCCTTTGACACAAGGCAAAATTGATTATTGGAAAGAACAAAGACAAATATACTCTAGAAATCTACTTAATGTGGAGTTTCAAAGAGTAATTAGGGCTCGTGCAGTTGATTTATATGAAGCTATTCATATTATTAAAGGGAAGGAAGGGGACAGTCCCCAAAAAGGGACAGCGAGTAGGTGAGGACGGGGAGGGAGGAGAAATGGTCGCAAGATTGGCGCGGAAAGGTGCCAAGCACCAAATTGGTGACAGGAATCCCATTTTATGTGTCTACGTGTCCCCTAAAAAGTGCCTGGCACTTTTTTTGTTTTTCTTGGCGCCTCCGTAAAGCCGCGCATTTCAAATGTCAGATAAAAACAAATAGATAAAAAAATAAAAGAATGTTACAATTTTGTTATGATTAACGCGCGAGATAAAAAAATAATACAAGAAGTATCTAAAGAATATAAAGTAAATCGCGTGCTTCTTTTTGGATCGAGTTTAGATCCTGAAAAAGAAAGCCATGATATCGATATTGCCGTAGAAGGAATTGCCCCCCAGAATTTTTTTAAATACTATGGCGATCTCATGCTGAAACTTTCAAAACCGGTTGATGTTATTGATTTGTCAGGAACATCAAAATTTATTAAATTGATTCAGCAAGAAGGAGTTCTTCTTTATGGCTAACTATAAAATGCGTATTGAAGCAGAATACGAAGCTATTGAAAAAACTCTTTCTACCCTGCCGGATAGACAGCTATCTCAATTATCAGAGCTGGAACTTGCGGGTGTTGCCGCAATAATGCATAATTTCTATAACGGAATTGAAAATATTTTAAAACAAACCTTCCAGGCAAAATCCATACAAATATCCACGGGTCCATCATGGCATCAAGATTTATTACTTAAGGCAATAAAAAATCAAATTGTTTCTGAGAATTTAGCTGATGAGCTTAAAGAGTATCTTGCATTTAGACATTTTTTCTCTCACGCATATGCTTTAGAATTACAACCACAGCGACTTGAGCCTCTTGTATCTGGCAGCTTAAAAATATTTGAAAAATTTAAAATAGAAATAAATAAAATTGGTATCTAACAATGACGATTCACCAAGATTGGCACGGAAAGGTGCCAGGCACCAAATTGGTGACAGGAATCCCATCTTATGTGTCTACGTGTCCCCTGAAAAGTATCTGGCACCCTTTTGAAAAATTTCCTCGGAAAAGATTTTTTAAGGATCCTTCAGAGCTGTAAAAATAAATTTATTTCATCAAATTATAAAAAACAGGAATTCACCATGAACAGTTTGCAAAATAAGACAATCATCATAACCGGCGGCAGCAAGGGGATAGGATTAGCTGTCGCGAAACAATGCGCCAAAGCAGGGGCTGATTTGATTCTGGTGGCCCGGCAAAATAGTGATTTGAAATCAGCTGTTGAGGCCCTTGAAGGTGACGGTAAATATGAATGGTATAGCCTGGATGTCAGCACACAAAGTGATGTTAAAAAGTTTGCGGATTATATGAAGCAAAAATTCGGTGCCATTGATGGTTTGGTCAATGGTGCGGGCATGCTGTCTCCGGTTGGAAAAACAGCGGATGTTGATTGCGACAGTTTTGTGAAGACCTTGCATGTGAATTTTTTAGGGACATTTTATATGTGTCATTACCTCATTCCTTTATTAAATATTCATGCTAATCGGGCCAAGATCGTTAACTTCTCCGGTGGTGGCGCCGCGGGGCCTTTCCCGCGGTATACGGCGTATGCTGCCAGCAAAGCGGCGGTGATGCGTTTTACGGAAAATATCGCCTATGAATATAAGGAGAATCATATTGATATTAATGCCGTGGCCCCGGGCTTTGTGGCGACGGGTATTCATGACGCAACATTTGCGGCCGGTGAAAAGGCTGCCGGAAAGTTTTTTGAATATACGAAACAAAAGATTGCCGAGGGGGGTGTTGATCCTGATATCGCGGGGCAGTTAACGGTGTTTTTACTATCGTCCGCATCAAACGGTATTACCGGAAAGATGATCAGCGCAATTTGGGATCCCTGGAGAGCGGCGGGTTTTCAGGAAAAGCTGCGAGTGGACAAGGATTTTGCGACACTCAGGCGGATTGATGAGATGAATTTTACAAAAAAATGCTTATGGGAGAAAATCATTACAAAATTGCGATCATTGGTGCGGGGAAAATAAATCAGAAAAGGGCAAAGGTCTTAGAATCATTTTTTTTTGCACGCTTGATCTTGTGGTGGACATTGATGAACAGAGAGCTGAAGAATTAGCCTCTTTGTGCGCCTGTCCAGGGTCGATTGATGTTGCGGATGCTATGGTTTTAGATGCCATTGATATCGTTATTGTATCGACTATAAACGCAAGTATTCATCCGCTTGTCATGGAGGCATTAAGAAATAAAAAGCATGTGCTTTGTGAAAAACCTTTGGGATGTAATGCGGCGCAAGCTAAGGCCATGGTTGCAGCCGCCGAAAGCAGCGGATGTGTTCTGAAAACAGGTTTCAACCATAGGCATCATCCGGCTATCAAACAGGCCAAGGCATTATTTGATGAAGGAAAAATCGGCGAGCTTCATTTTATGCGTGCCCGTTATGGACATGGCGGACGGCACAAGGGTATGAGAAAGAATGGCGTTGCCAGAGAGCTGTCCGGCGGCGGTGAACTGTTGGATCAGGGGGTGCACATTCTTGATTTATTTCGGTGGTTTGCAGGAAATTTTAAGGAGGTATTTGCACAAACCAGCACAAATTATTGGAACATTCAGGTGGAAGATAATGCCTTTGCTATTTTAAAAAAGGACTACCTAAAACTGGCTCCAATATTTGATTTTAATGATATAAAAGGGGTCTTTGCCGATCAGGCCGGGTGGGAGGTTGAACAGGGTATCAGGCACTTGAAAGATGGATGGGACATTTGTTCCCATGTCAAAATGTTGTGAAACACCCGAACCGATGAGGTTGGTTTGTTTTTGAATCTTGATTTTATCTTGCGAATAGAATAACCCCATTACATCAATCTGCGCTTCATTAAAATTTATTTCTTCCGGCGTCATAATACCGATAATATTCTGCGGAAAGGAATTAGCCCCGGAAGTGACCAAGCTGGTGTTGATATTTACTTTACCGGAAACATATATCGACCCGGCGCCTGAATATTCAATGGTTTTTAGGTCGCCGCTTTTTTTTACCGTCAAGGCATTGCCTTCATCGATGAAAATGATTCCGTCGATTTCCAAATGCCCTTCTCCGTCCATGGTTATTGTCCCTTTGCCGTTGGTATAATTAAAATTGCTCTCAGGGGTTATAATATTGATTTCGTTAGTTAGAACAAGGGCGTTATCTTTGAGGTAATCGGTGTAGGTTACATAGCCTTCAAATGGATCATCAAGATAGGGTAAATACAGGGCGTTTCCCCAATCGTAAGGAGAGGCGATGTCATTATCTGCGAAAACATTCTCTTCCCCTTTATTTCCGTCGAAACCTTCGGTTACGTAAACAGCGTCGGCTGTTTCTTTAATGGTATTACCCGATACATCCGGTTCGCCCACGAAGGCGTCACCGCTTAAGACAACCAAACCGTTTTTGACCCGCAATTCGGATCTCAATGTGTCGAGCATATCTCCGTTAAAGAGTTCCTGTTCAAGAGGAGGGATGCGATTTCGAAGATCTAAAGACAGGCCTTTGTAATGATTGCGGGCTATGGCGGCAGTCCCATTCATATCAATGGCAAAATCACCGCTTTCTAAAGATGACCCAATGATATGGACAGACCCGTGTATATTAGCATTACCGTTAATAAGGGTTGCGGGCGCACTTGAATCAGCAAAGATGGCATTATCCCATATGCTCGCTATAACACCCTCCACATACACTTCCACGGTCTGCTCTACTTCTCCCACTGTGCCCGTTGAGCGGATCCACATGGTTTGTCCGTAAGTGCCATTTTTTAGTCGGACAGTGTAAAAGTTTTCGTTTAAATTATTGTCGGAATAAGGGAAGGTATAAAACTCATTCATATCCGGACCGATGGAATAGCCGTTGATGTCACCGTCAACCCATGGGTTATCAGGTTGGTTTTTCATATCCTTCCGTAAATCATTGATAGCCCTATTGATTCCCGCTTCAGCGATGTGGAGGGCCCGAATGATTTTTTGCTGTTTTTCCATTTGAAAAAAATTACTCGTCACGGTAAAACTAAAGTTGAAGACCGCCAGAGTCAGAAAAACAATTAAAAGCAGGGTTATCAAAAGGGCGATGCCCCGTTCATTTCTTTTTTTATGTAAGATTTTTATTGTTTTTCCGGACATGCTTCTATTAATTCCTTAATTTAGTTTTCATGACATGACGGTTATCCAGCGAGACTTTCAACGTTTCTTTTCCGAAACCGATTTCAATTTCAACCATCCCCGGCTCATCGGAAAGTCGCCGGAATCGTAGCAGGTTTACATTTCGAGCTATGGAGAAAGATTTACCGCCGATATTCCGCAGAATTTTCCCGCTTGATGCATCTAAGGTGTATTGTATGATGTTTTCCGACCAAACAACATTGTTGTTAACCACGTCTTTTGCTTTGAGAAATGTCATACTCGAGTACCATTGGCCGTCAGCCGGCAAATCCAGGATGCTGGCAGGGCCGGCGGCGCGTATATCATCCCTGATCCATTTCAAGGAAACCATTGAGTCCTGTTGTATTTCAAGCTGCCCATTGATCAAGTCCCACATGTTCCAGCCCATGAAAAATTGTGTATACATGACCCCTATGATCAAACTGAAAATAATCATAAAAATCAAAATTTCTACTAAGGTTAATCCGTTTAAACTCTTAAGTTGTGAAATCCGTTCGTTCATTTCACATCCCCTTATTGGCAATCAAAGAAGATAAAGAAACGGGGGAGTCCAAAATGCCGTTGTTGTTGGTGTCTTCACCACCATCCAACCGGCCATTTAAATTTTTGTCTTCACCGAGAAGGCGTCCGGTAATATCGTCACGCCATGAAATAATGATATCGACTTGCAACAAATCATCATTAATATTATTAAGATTTATGGCACCCATACCATCAATTTCGTTAAGGGAAAAAATCGGTCCGTACATGCCGTTTGCGCCAAAATCATTCATTATCGATTTGTAGTCGTGGTTACGGAGCCTCTCCATAACAGTTTCGGCCTGGGATAAGGCAAGAGTAATTTGCAGGTTCCGGTCAATTATGGCAGAATTATAGGTCATTCCTTTTATGATGAGGATAATGACAAAAGCGAGGATGAATCCAGCAACTAAAATTTCTACCAGGCTGACGCCGGATTTTCGCTGAATTGTGTGAATTGTGTAAAGGTATTTATATTTAATAGGTTTCAATTTATTCTTTCCGTTTATCGTATAATTAAGTATACATTAATTCCCCTTACATATAAAGTCCAGATGGCGCCTTTCAGCAATAATGAATCTCAGCACCTCTTTTTAGTCCAGTGACGAAAAATTTGCCAAATATCTAAAGGATGAAAAAAGGGAAGGAACACCCCCATGAGGATATGATAAAATCCATTCTGCGTGTGGATACCTTTCGAACACAGCCTCTTTTGAGTTAAGGATCAGCCAATAGACTGCCCTTTTCCATTAGCTGATTGATAACTGTTCCAATATAATATCCCTCTGTCCAGAATTCTCCTCCCCCGATAAAATCTTTTTTATATTCGTATGCTTTGGTTAATGGATTAACGTAGTAATTAAGGCGTTTTTGGTGCGCAATTTTACGCTCAGAAATTGGTGTAAGCTTCTGGAATTCAAAGGAATAGAAGAATTGGTTGCGCGTGGATTGCATGGGGGGGGATCTGACGCACCTAAAATTTATTGTAAATTCGGGGAGAGAAGAATAAAATAACCTTAGAGAGGTGATATTTAGATATTCAACCTTTGTTATAAAACCTTTTGTTTGAAAGAAGTTGATTATGAAAAGTAATCCAGGCAAAGGAATTAAAAAGGTAAATACTGCTTCAAAGAATGCCGTTTCTTGGGCTATGCTTTTTAATAGTCCGGAGGGGCATATTTTTTTGGCTGGATCATGCATCATGATATTTATTATCACCTGGTTTTTGTTTGGCTGGTCATGGTCACCGGAAAATTATCAGAGGATCAATGCTCTTGTTGGAACCCGTCTTGTTATGGGGCGTCCAGGCAGCATCTATTTCGGTAATGTGATCGGTGTCAGGCCTCTTGATATATTGTGGATCAATATGCTTTTTGATACGGCTGCGGTTTTAATCTTATATCCGCTTTTTGTCTTAACCACCCGGGAATTGCTTCATATAAAATTTTTCAAAAAACCAATTTTACGCACATTTGAGGCATCCAGAAAGCATCATGATGCGATCCAAAAGTATGGTGCTATAGGACTCTTTGCCTTTGTGTTGTTTCCCTTATGGGGGACAGGCCCTGTTGTTGGCAGTGCCATTGGTATTTTGATGGGATTTAGCTCATGGTTTATTATGGGTATCGTTTTGACCGCTGCATATTTAGCTGTTATCATTATGGCATTTTTTGTAACCAAACTGCATATCTGGTTGCTGTCAATGAGCTTTTATGCTCCTGTAACAGTCATAATTATAATAGTAGTGGTTACCATATGCTTTCATATAAAGCAATGGGTTGACAGGAAAGGATAGATCATGTGGGTGAAATGGTTACCTTGGAGATTTATCGTAAGGCATGCAGCCCGTAAAAGTGGGTTTTTAAACCCGCTGGATCTGGGCTTTCGACTTCAGCAATTTTCTCAGCCGTCTGAAGTTGTTGCGCCTGTTGAACTCTTGAGATCGGGTGCCGTGATGCATGCACGTGGCTTGATAAATAGTCAGGCTATTCAGCATAATCTGGATTGGGTTTGGCCTTTTTGGGTGGAATGTCAATTTGATCCCAAAAGCGAATCATTTATTCCCAGATCTTTCTCAATCACTCACATTAATCTTACCCATCGGAATTGGACTGCAGTTGGTATTCCTGATTGCGAAAGCCTTCCGATCATTGACCCACGAGGGCTTGTCACGCCCTTCCATGATGGATGGTCTATTGATGCCTGGATCATTAATGGAAATAAAAAGGATAAACACTTGATCCCTTCACGCTTGCCTGTGATCTCTCAAAATGTTCATTTTGAAAATGATCTTAATGTCACCACAGAGGCGGGAGGGGAGAATGCGTTTCTTATTTCAAAAGTTCAGGTTAATGAAAATGGGGATTCATTGGCCTGTCAGATTGAGATCGAAGGATTCACAAAACTGAAAAATAGCTGGCTTGTCATTTCCTTAAGACCGTATAATCCTGAAGGAATCAGTTTTATTCATGATATACGTTTATTAGACAACTACAAAGGATGGGAAGTCAATAACAAGCACGCCATTTATTGGGATACGAAGCCTGATCAACATGCCTTTTCTTATTATCGGCATGGAGATGTTTTCAGTCAACTTCCTTGGGAAGATGATCTGAAAAAGATCAAATGTAATGTCGGGATGGCGACGGCTGCGTCCCAATTTATACTTGAGGCAGATCAAAGAAAAAAAATCATTCTAAGAGTTCCTTTAAAGAATTCTCAAATCTTAAGCAAAATTCGCCGGGAGGATGAACGCAAGAATCCACCACTTGATAAAAAAACAACAAGTGAAAAATGGAAGGAAAGTTTAGAAGGTATTTGCCGGATCGAAGTCCCTGATAAACAGTTTAAATTTCTCTATGACGCGGCCATAAGAACACTTATTTTACATTCCCCTCACGAGGTTTATCCCGGCCCATATACCTATAAACGTTTTTGGTTCAGGGACGCTGCCTTCATATTGTACGCTATGCTCTGTGTGGGCTTTAAGGATCGTGCTGAACGTGCAATTGATCATTTCCCATCAAGGCAAACACGCAACGGTTACTATTTATCTCAAGAAGGCGAGTGGGATTCCAACGGTGAAGTTCTTTGGATCATTGAGAAGTTTTCAAAAATGACAAGAAGAAAACTTTCGCCTCACTGGAAAAGATCCATTGAAAAGGGGGGGAGATGGATCATGCATAAAAAGCTCAAAGAAGACGCCGGCGCTCTTCATTCCGGCCTTTTACCCTCAGGTTTTAGTGCAGAGCATCTGGGGCCCAATGATTATTATTATTGGGATGATTTCTGGGGTGTCGCCGGATTAAAGGCCGCCGGGTATTTGACAGATATTTACAGTGATAAAGAACATGCGCAAAATTTTTATACGGAAGCAAACGATTTTATGCGTGATATTGAAAAAAGTTTATCTAAGGTTCATAAACGTTTAGGCAAGCCTGTTGTTCCTGCTTCTCCTTATCGAAGAATGGATGCGGGTGCTATCGGATCGATCGTTGCCAGTTATCCCCTCAAGCTTGTGTCCGCCAATGATGTTCGCATCAAAAACACAACTGAATTTTTGATCCGGAATTGTTTTGAACACGGGGGCTTTTTTCAAGACATGACGCATTCAGGGATCAATCCATATCTAACATTACATATCGCTCAAGTTTTTTTAAGAGCCGGCGACGATCAATATTTTGATCTGATGGAGGCAGTTTCTGAGCTTTCTTCATCCACAGGTCAATGGCCGGAAGCTATTCATCCACATACCAAAGGCGGTTGCATGGGCGATGGGCAGCATGTATGGGCAGCCGCCGAATGGGTGATGATGTTAAGAAATTGTTTTGTCCGTGAGGAAGAAGAGGAAAGACGTTTGATATTGTGTTCGGGAATACCTGAGAAGTGGATGGAAAAGAATCAAAAAATGTATTTCGGCCCGGCACAGACTGTGTTTGGTGAGGTGACTATCACGATTGAACCAAATAAGGATATGGTGACTGTTCATTGGGATGGAGAGTGGTTTGATGAAGCCCCTCACGTAGAGGTATCTTTTCCCGAATTGGACAGGATCGTCGCAGGGCCTTATCAACATTCAGTTCAGCTTAAATACTGGATGTCCACATGAAAATTCTCATGATGACAAATACTTACACGCCGATTATTGGCGGAGTTGAGCGCTCTATCCAATCTTTATCAGAGCAGTTCAGGCGAAACAGGCATGAAGTTATGATAGTTGCCCCGTCTTTTAACGGATTGCCCGAAAAAGAAGAGGGCGTTCTGCGTATCCCGTCGTTACAACATTTTAATAATACTGATTTTTCTGTTAATCTTCCCGTTCCCGGTTTGCTGCAAAAGTTAATGGCTGATTTTAAACCAAATATTGTCCACAGCCATCATCCATTTCTTGTCGGAGATATTGCTTTGCGATTGTCGGGACAGTACAGGATCCCGCTTGTGTTCACGTATCACACGATGTATGAGTATTATATTCACTATCTTCCCATTCATAACAATTTTATCAAACGTTTTGTTATTGAACTTTCCACCGGATATGCAAATCTTGCTAATCAAGTTATTGTTCCCAGTAAAAGTGTGAAGGACATCTTGGTAGAGCGAGGCGTTGAATCGCCTATAGAAATTATTCCTACAGGAATTGATATAAAGAATTTTAGTAGTGGTGATGGATACTCGATCAGAAAACGGTTCAATATACCTGAAGATGCTTTTGTTATTGGATATGTGGGACGTTTTGCTCCCGAGAAAAATTTAGAATTTCTTTCCCGCGCCGTTGTGGAGTTTTTAAAAAGAGATGAACAGGTGCATTTCCTCATCGTGGGCCAGGGGCCGCTAGAAAAAATTATTAAACAAATATTTTGTGATCAGAGCTTGGAGACCCGCGTGCATTTTACAGGAGCCTTAAAGGATCAGCCTTTGTTCGATAGTTATCATGCGATGGATATCTTTGCGTTTGCTTCATTAAGTGAAACACAAGGGGTTGTTCTTTTGGAGGCTTTTACGGCAGGTATTCCTGTTGTCGCAATTGATGCGCCAGGGGTCCGTGATATTGTCAAAGATCAGGTCAACGGACGCTTGGTAGATCAGCAAGATCAAAACAAATTTGTGTCCGCATTATGCTGGTGCCGTGAAAGAACAGCTCAAGAATTTGAAAACATGGCTTTGCAAGCACAAAAGTGTGCGGAAGAATTCTCTGATATTTCTTGTGCAAAAAAGAT
Organism: Candidatus Omnitrophota bacterium; assembly: GCA_023139575.1. GTDB lineage: Bacteria > Omnitrophota > Gorgyraeia > Zapsychrales > JANLHA01 > JAGLNJ01. The sequence goes on from JAGLNJ010000131.1 coordinate 36,974, forward strand.
GATCAAAGTGTACAGGCATGTTTTATCAAGAAAATTTCTATCTTCTGAAGTCAATAACAGCTTTTGGCAAAGAACCATGGGACGTTTCAATACAGAATGGGCTATGGCAAAGAATTTTGCGGTTGCTTCAGAAGCTTCATATACCGAAAGCGCTCTTGATCCGCATCGTTTCAAAAATATTCATGAAAAGAGCTGGTTTTTAATGCTTCGCCGCTGGCTCAATAAACATGAATGGTTCGCGAAATTTTTAAATTTATCGAAATCAAAAGGAACAGAAACGCAGAATGGATTGGTTCTCATTCAGATTGATGGGTTCTCAATATCTCAATTGCAGAATGCCTTAAAACATAAAGAGATGCCTTTTCTGGAGGGTCTTTTGAACAGAGAGCGTTATCATCTTTATCCGTTCTATACAGGTCTGCCCGCAACCACTCCATCTGTTCAGGGAGAATTATTTTATGGAGTAAAACAATGCGTGCCGGCATTTCAATATTATGATCAAAAATGTCAAAGAGTTTTTACAATGTTTACTGATCAAGACGCAAAGGAAGTGGAGAGTCGGCTGGCTCAGCATAGTGATGGATTATTAGCCGGGGGGAGTTCCTATTCAAATATTTTTGAAGGCCAGGCGAAGGAATCCCATTTTTGCGTTGCATCATTAGGGTGGAGCAAGGTTTGGAAAGCAGCTAATCCCGTTAGGCTGATCTTAGCCTGTTTCATCCATTTCTTTTATTTTTCAAGATTGACCTTTTTGGTCATATTAGAAGCAATTCTTGCTGCGATCGCTTTCCTGCAAGGGATATTCAAAGGTGAAAGATTCAGAAAAGAGATCAAATTTATTCCTACACGTATGTTTATTTGTATTATGTTACGGGAGCTTATAACGTTTGGAGCAAAGATCGATATTTCCCGCGGACTTCCTGTTATTCATTTGAACTTTCTGGGATATGATGAGCATTCGCATCGGCGCGGGGCTTCTTCAAAATTTGCCCATTGGCCTCTCAGGGGGATCGATCTGGCCATAGCTGATATTTATAAGAATGCATTGCAATCTACCCGACGCCACTATGATGTCTGGATTTACTCTGATCATGGTCAGGAAGAGGTCATTTCGTATATCGTTAAGTACGGCCAGAGTGTCCATAAGACGATAGTTGATATCTACAGGAAGCTTCATCCGCGGACAGGAATGCCGGACGATCAGGAGTACAAGGAAAACATGTTGACCCTGGGCAAGTATGTCGACGAAGATGATATTAAAGTGACCGCGATAGGACCAACAGGGAATATTTATCTTGCAAAGAAACTCACTGGAGAGGAAAAATCCATCTTTGCCAAAAAACTGGTTTTTTCAGCGAAAATTCCGATAGTATTTTCACCTGAGGGATCAGGAAAGGTTGCTGCATGGAATATGAAGGGAAAGTTTGTTTTACCGGAACAAGCAAATGAACTCCTGGGAGGGAATCACCCTTATCTTGATGAGGTAACACGGGATCTGATTGAACTCTGCCATCATCCTGATGCGGGTGAATTTATTTTTTCCGGATGGAAGCCAAACGCTAAACCGGTAAGTTTTCCTGTTGAGAATGGATCGCATGCAGGCCCGGGGCGAGAGGAAACCAATGCCTTTGCTTTGCTGCCCGCTGACATTGTCTCTCTACCCCGGGAGCGAATATATCTTCGAACAAAAGATCTGCGAGAATATGCATTAAGCTTTTTAGGACGCCTCAGAGCAACAGAATCAGGTTTGCCGGAAGGATCCGGCAAAGATGAAGGGATAAAGATAATGCCTTCTGAGAAAACGATGCCCTTTAAACCATCTTCTCTGAAAAACACAAAATTCAAATTAATCCGGGTTATGACTTATAATGCACATAATTGCATGGGGATCGATGGAAAAACGTCTCCCGCGCGAATCGCGCGCGTCATCGGAAGGTATGAGCCTGATATCGTTGCTCTTCAGGAAATGGATATGCATCGACCGCGAACCGGAGGCATTGATCAACCCCACATGATCGCTAAACGTTTGGAGATGATCTATCATTTTCATCCGACAATTTGTGTGGAAGAAGAACGCTATGGGAATGCGATCCTTAGTCGATATCCCATGCGCCTCATTCAAGCCAAAGGATTGCCTCCTTTAAGCTGCGGCTCAAAATTGGAGCCAAGAGGTGCTATTTGGCTTTCAATAGATTGTGACGGGACGCGGATCCAATTTATTAATACACATCTGGGATTGAGGAGTAGAGAACGATTGAAGCAAATTCGAGCATTGCTTGGAGTGGAATGGATCAAAAATCCCTTGTGCCAAGGTGAAGTAATCCTCGCCGGAGATTTTAACGCTCTGCCAAACTCGAATATTTGCCGGCATATTACGCGCCATTTAAAGGATGTGCAAAAGGAGTTGGAAAGCCACAAGCCATTGGCAACGTGGTTCAGCCATTATCCGATTAGCAGAATAGACCACGTTTTTGTCAGTGCCGGCATTGAGATCGTAAATATTAGAGTGCCAAAGACAGAAATGGATAAAGTCGCTTCTGATCATTTGCCATTGATCGTTGATCTAAAGATAAACAGAGATGGATTGACAAGAAACCTTCGATAATAAAGGGAATAGGCGTCCACAACACTTTTTTACAGTTTAGAAACTATAAAACTTTCCAAACTGCTGAAAACTCCTTTCCTAAGAACGCAAGAAATTATGTTGACTGAAGGGTGGAGTTTTCTTGATAGAATCTTAATAATTATCGAAGTTTCATATCATGTAAGATTTCTTTTTTTCCAACCCGACACTGACAGCAGTAGACGGGCCAATAGACAAGTGCCGGGCTGAAAGCGGGCTGCTGGCGCAAATTATCACAGAGAAATATGAGCATCAAGTACCTCTTTATCGTCAGGAGTTAAAACTTCAACGTCAAGGTGTAGACTTAAGCTGAAAGACCATGGGCTGGTGGACAACACGATGCGCGTGGGTTCTAACTCCGCTATATGAATGGACGCGTGAAGTCATGCTGCTATCTGATATTGTGCTGAGTGACGACACGCCGGTCAATATGCTGGAACCGAAAAGCTTGGACATATTAGAAATGCCGCATTTTTTTTGGAAACAATCCTGCCTTTAGGGATAAAATCAGGCTTTTTGCCTCGAAACAGAGTCTTCGTTTTATTATGCCATTTGTAATGGTATGGCAATTCATCAGTTACAACACGCATTTTTGTTCGCTGAGTGTATTGTACGGGGAGTTTTTCTTAAGCCCTTGTAGCTGAATAAGTTATGAGGGCTTTCTTTTACCACTTTAGACACTTAGCGAACAAATTAAAATTTGACAATGAAGATGATTTTGTATTTGTATCAGATGCTAGGACTCCTTTATCAAAACGAGCAATTCAAAAGTCATTTAAGAGATGTATAAAAGTAACCGGGCTTTCTGAAAAGCATTCTATACATTGCCTGCGCCACACATATGCAACATATCTTCTAAAAGCCAGCCGCAACATTAAGCTCGTTAAAGAGCAGCTGGGCCATTCTTCCATTAAAACAACGGAGATATACATAAGTTTGATAAAAGAAGACACCAAGGAAGCTTTGAAAAATCTATATAAGGTAGAACGACCTTTTATTAAAACTGCTTCTCTGCTTCGGTCA
>JAGLNJ010000132.1 GCA_023139575.1 Candidatus Omnitrophota bacterium
GGTGGCCAACAACTCTTCCTCAAAATCAACTAAAATCTTTATCTGTTCGATGAACCATCTCCCGATGAAAGTAATTTGATACAATTCTTCGACACCCATCCCCTGTCGGATTGCTTCATAAAGCAAAAAGATCCGCTCACTCGACGGATTGGCTATTTTTTGTTTGATTTCATCAAGAGAAAGTTCTTTAAAATTTCTGGCCCCGCCGACTCCGAACCGTTTGATCTCCAGCGAACGGATCGATTTCTGAAAAGACTCATTAAACGTCTTGGCAATACTCATAACCTCGCCGACAGCCTTCATCTGCGTCCCCAGTATATCCGTAGCTTGAGGAAATTTCTCAAACGCCCAACGGGCAAATTTGATAACAACATACTCGCCCCAAGGCGTGTATTTCTCAAGCGTTCCGTCCCGCCAGTAGGGAATCTCATCCATGTTAAGTCCCGCCGCAAGTTTTGAGGAGATACGCGCGATCGGAAAACCCGTCGCTTTCGACGCCAGGGCGGATGAGCGCGAAGTGCGCGGATTGATTTCAATAACAACCAAACGATCATCTTCCAGATTATGCGCGAATTGAATGTTTGTCCCGCCGATAACGCCGATAGCCTCAACGATTTTATAGCTATAATCCTGCATACGTTTCTGCAGAGCCTCGGGAACGGTCAGCATCGGCGCCGCGCAAAAACTATCACCCGTATGAACGCCCATGGCATCAATATTCTCAATAAAGCAAACGGTGATCTTCTGATTCTTGTCATCACGGACAACTTCCAGCTCCAATTCTTCCCAACCGAAAACAGACTCTTCAACCAGCACCTGACGCACCAGGCTGACAGCCAAGCCGCGGGTGACAATCGTTCGCAATTCTTCAACATTATAGGCGATGCCTCCCCCGGTTCCCCCCATCGTATAGGCCGGACGCAGAACAACAGGATAGCCGAGCTTTTCGGCGATGGCCTCGGCCTCCTCCACAGAATGTGACGGATCAGAATCCGCCATCGGGATCCCCAGCTTATTCATTGTCTTTTTAAACTCAATGCGGTCTTCCCCTCTTTCGATCGCATCGGCTTTTACACCAATGATCTCAACGCCGTATTTTTTCAATATCCCCTGTTTATGCAGTGACGAACAAAGATTAAGCGCTGTCTGCCCGCCCAGATTCGGCAGGATCCCGTCCGGACGCTCCTTCTCAATAATCGTCGTTAAGCTTTCAACCGTAAGCGGTTCAATATATGTTTTATCTGCCATACCCGGATCGGTCATGATCGTCGCCGGATTGGAATTCACTAAAATAACTTCAAAGCCTTCTTCCTTAAACGCCTTACAAGCCTGCGTGCCGGAATAATCAAACTCACATGCCTGCCCGATGATAATCGGGCCCGATCCTACAATAAGGACTTTCTTAATGTCTTTACGTCTGGGCATAGTTTCCTCTCTCTTTATTGGATGTTATTTATAGAAATTTACGCGTTCTCATAAAAACTTCGTGAAGACAGGTTGGGATCCGTTGTCAGGTTTATCCCCAGGCCCCTCAGGCCGGCCTCATCGCCCGACGTCGGGATATGGGTCATGTGAACCTCGCACCCTTTCAACTCTTTGATCTTTTCCAAAGCCAGTTTAGCAGCCGGATTTGTCGCTGCCGAAATACTCAAACTGATTAATGTTTCGTCTAAATTCAGACTGACCGTCTTGGAATTCAGAATATCTCTTTTGAAGGTCGAAATGAATTCAATAATATTGTCGGATAACAGAGGGATTTTATCCGGTATCTCAGCTATTTGTTTCAACACGTTAAGGATGAGGCTGGATGACGCGTGCATAAGCGGAGAATTCTTTCCTGTTATCATGTCCCCATTGTGCAGTTGCAGGGCCGCACCGCAAAAGATGCCTTTGTTGCCCAACCTCATATCCATGGCCTTTTTGGCCGCTTCTCGCGCCGGGATGACAACCACGCGGTCATGGGCCTTGACCCCGACCTCTTCCATCAAGAGCTCGCTTCTTTGCACGGCTTCCTGATCAACCAATCCCATAACGTATTCGTATTTACAACGGAAATACCTGCGGATAATTTCCTGATGGGCGGCCTCGCGCACGATCTTATCATTAACAATACCGGATCCCGCGCAATTCACACCCATATCCGTCGGCGAATGGTAAAGAGTTTTACCCATAATCTTCCGCAGTATGCGCTTAAGCACCGGAAAAATCTCCATGTCGCGATTATAGTTTACGGCGGTTTCTTTATGTTTCTCAAGATGAAAAGAATCGATCATATTGTAATCTTTGATATCCACTGTCGCGGCTTCATAAGCGATATTGACCGGATGCTTGAGCGGCAAATTCCATATCGGAAACGTCTCAAATTTAGCATACCCCCCTTTAATGCCTCTTTTATGTTCATGATAGAGTTGCGAAAGGCACGTCGCCAGCTTCCCGCTGCCGGGACCCGGCGCTGTAACAATAACGAGATCATTTTTCGTTTCGATATAATCATTGGCGCCATAGCCTTCGTCGCTGACGATCAAGTCAGCGTCCGTGGGATACCCTTTAGTGAAGGCATGCGTGTAAACTTTTATCCCCTGGCGTTTCAGCTTATTCATAAAGATATTGGCAGCCGGCTGGTTTTGATAACGGGTGATGACAACGGCGCGGATATCAATATCCCAATCCATCAAATCATCGATGAGTTTGAAGGCGTCCATATCATAAGTGATGCCGAAATCGGCCCTGATCTTTTTCCGTTCAATATCACCGGCATAAATACACAAAATAATATCGGATTTATCTTTCAGCTTTTTTAAAAGCTTCATTTTGACATTGGGGTCAAAGCCGGGCAGGACACGGGAGGCGTGATAATCAAACAGCAGTTTGCCGCCGAACTCTAAATAGAGCTTATTGTCAAACTGCTTTACACGCTTTAAGATGGCCTTTGTCTGTTCTTTTAAATACTTTTCATTGTCAAAACCGGGCTTTGTTCCCATAAGTACTCCTCAATGTTGTTGGACATGATTTGTTTCGGGGCAAAAAAAAATGACAACCTGAAAAGGTTGCCTTTCATATACTTATATAAATTTTTGTGCCATACATCAGGACCGCCCCGCCCTTTTGATGATTTTCGGTGGGTTGTTCCGGGACATCAATGCCCCGGTAAAGTTGCAGTATTGTACAATAAAATTATTTTTTTAACAAGGGATTTCCTTAGTTATGAAATATTGAACCGTTGCCGGGAGGCCGCCCCTTTCCTCCATTTCCCGGCCCGGAAGCCGGATGCCGGCGGGGCTTTCTGTCGTCAGCAACGTCTGATTAAATTGTACTCCTACGCCTAAAAAGAGCCGACTATAAAATATTGCGGCGTTCCTGATTATTTTCAGGGCACTGCCCCCCTATTCCTGCTTTTCTGAGGGCCTCAGAAAATACTCTTGGCAGACTATCGTTACATCGGCAAAACGGGGCCACCGCCATCCGGGCACGCAGGAATTTCCACATCAAATAAAACAGCTTCCCCGCCAAATTTGATCGCGGCTTTTCCGGTAACGCTTTGCTGTGTCGGAGCACTGAACCAGAAATATTCAAAGTCTCCCATTTCGTCGATTTCCTCGTTAATACTGCCCTCAATGATGTCTTCCCATTTTGTTCCGCGGATCAAAGACGTCCCGTCAACCCCCTCATCATGGACGTATTGTCTGAGCTCGTTACCCGAAAAATTCGGCCCATAAAGATTTCCTCTGTTGGCGCCTGCCGACGTTGTCATTTGGGCTAAATAGTTATCGTCATAGCAATCCTTCACCTCTAGCAGGAAGTTGCTCAAGGCAAAACCCCTGGCATCACTGCCCACAACCTTGACCTTATACATCCATTGATACCATTCACCCTGCCCCATTACACCCGTCATTGAGGAATCTAAACGGGGCTTCTCTATCAACGAGATCGAATAGGAATAGGAGCCTGGCACAGATTCAGATTTGACGCCCCATAAAAAGATAGCCAACGTCACTACCGTGATAATCATAATGATCTGTTTTTTTGACATCCTCATGCTTCCTCCTTTTTTAATGGGCCCATTATCTATATGATCGCCATTCTCCTCCCCAAAAACAAAAATAATCCTGTTTCAGAACCCTATAGTTTTGCGTCCCCACCTTGCGACGGGTTCGCCATTACCCTTATAAAAAGAACGACCTATCCTCGTATAAGGATAGGCCAATATATTGCTTCAACAATTTCTCGATTCGGTAACTGGCTATCCTCTTTGAGGACCCTCTAGCTTTGCGTCCCCGCCTTACAACGAGTTTGCCTTTATCGTCTCTCACTTAAAGTGTGCACCTCTTTATGATAAAAAACAAATTTTTTATGGGAAAGTGCGAATAGGGCTCACCCCCTATTCTTTATAAACATTGATACTCAAATCAACCATTTTGAAAAATTTCCGGCTTTTCCATATCCAAAATTTTAATATTTAGAATTATTGAGGAAATACAACTTCAAGGGAATAATTTTTGCTCAAGACAATCAACATTTAGGGCAATGGAATTATCGCGCTCTACCCGGGTACCATAATTGTCGAAGTTATTTTTGAGCCGATCCTAACGAGCCATTCACTGTTTTAATTGATCTATAATCTTGAAGAATCGATTGGCCTCCCACTTAGCCCCAAGCAAACTCGAACTGACAATGATCATCAGTACGGCAATGGCTTTGTCCGATAATTGTTCTGAAAGGGTTCCCTGCAACAACGTTTTTGTAAAGGCAAGTATACCGATAAGCATAAAAATCATGGAAAACACAGCTAAAAATTTCTGTCCTTTCCCTCTTCTTTTAATAAGCCACCGCCTATCCCTTTCAGATATTGCATCAAATCCCATTGTTTACCTCCTCTGTAAAACATTAGGGGACAATTATTTAAAATTGGTTTGTCTCTTATTTTTTTATATGTGAGATGGGCACTAATTATTTAATATTTTTTCCATTTGAGATATTGTTTTGCTTTTAACCGAATATCCCCACTGTTATTACCACTGTTATTACCACCGGTATGATTCAATAAGGTTTTAACGTAACTACTCATACATTTCCTTCTGATCGAGCTGACCAGTGAGAGCCATTTGTGTAGCCAGCAAAGGATTATATCCCTTGTTAGCCATAGTTTGTAAGTAACAGGATATTCGA
>JAGLNJ010000133.1 GCA_023139575.1 Candidatus Omnitrophota bacterium
TCTGAATAAAAGCGTCCGGCTCATGAATGGAGCGATCAACATGCGACTCCGCCGCGAAATGAACCACATAATCAACATCCCTCATTAAAGAAGCCACAAGTTCCTTATCCGTTATGTCTCCTTTCACAAACTTATAGCGCGGGTTATCATCAATCGCTTTAAGATTGTCGGGATTCCCGGCATAAGTCAGGGCATCCAGATTAACGATCTCACAATCGGCATGCTGGCCCAGCATATGGTGGACAAAGTTGGATCCGATGAAACCGGCCCCGCCGGTAACAAGGATTTTGGATTTGGGGTTTTGGGGTTGTGAATTGTTCATTATAGCTTTCTCCTGTCCAGCAAATTCTTTTCAATATATTTTTTATCTTCATTTAGCGAAGGATTAAGGCAAAGCTCGTCTTCCGTTCTTCTGGATAATTTTGATATCGCCACCTCGGTAATGCTGTCATTCAGAAACTCTTTGATCTCATTTAATGATTTATCCGTATATTTCCTGGACAGGTATACAAACAATTTCTTGGCAAAATTTTTCTTTATTTTCGGTCGTGATAAAATATCAATCGTCTGCTGATAATATTCAATTACACTCTCGGCAATTTTCTGCAAATCATTGCCGTTCCGCAACTGACGCGCTTGAGCAATATCTTTCGATAGCTTCCCCGCGTTCCGGATCTTTTCTTTTATTTCTTCAACAAAATCCCGCGAACCTATGATCGCGTTGGCATAAACGGTCGGTTGGGCATAGTCACCGATTTCGACGCAATGGCTGATATATTCGCGGTAAGAAGAACAGCCCTCACCCTTTTTCTGCAGCTGCTCTAAAACCGCTCCCTTAACTAACCAGGCATGTCGCCCGTTATCAGCAAAATAGTCCGGCAAACTGCTGTAAGGATAATCTTCTGGTTTCTGCGTAATACCTGAACGCACGGGGTTGAGGTGGATATAGCGGCTCACATCGAGAAGAAAATTTTCTTTGTCAATAATATGGGACTTATATCTTCCTTGAAATAAATGGCCGGTACGGTGATAGCGATGGTTGAAATATATGGTATATTGGCTGTTAAGATCATGCATAATGCGTGATAAATTCGGTTGGGGCGTCTCAATTAATAGATGGTAATGATTGGCCATCAAAACATAAACATGGATAATGGCCTGGTATCGGGACTGCATCAAATGGAGGGCAGACAAAAACTCTTTACGGTCATGGTCATCAAGAAAGATCGGCTTGTCCTCATTCCCGCGCGACATGACTTCGTAAACCGCGCCTTCATATTCTAATCGTAATGGTCGTGTCATAATTTTAATTAAACGTTGCCGCTTCGTTTGTTACGTATTTCTCAACTGCCTCCCGCCAACCGGGGAAGGCCATGCCAAGGTTCTCTGCCAATTTCGCGTTTGACATACAGGTGTTTGCCGGTCTTTGCACCGTGTCCTTAAAAAAATCTTTAGCTACAGGCTCTATCTTATTCTTCAATCCTGTTCTTTCCGCGAAATGTTTGGCCCAGATATAACGCGTTGTCCCCTCCCGGCTGACCAAATGAAAAAGCCCCTTCAATCCCCGCTGCAGACTGAATAATGTTCCTTCAACAACATCTCTTGTATAAGTTGGGACTGACGTCTGCTCATTATCAATTCGTAAAACTTCCTGCTCTTTTGCCAAGAGTCGTACGCGGGCTAAGAAATTATGCTCCCGAGGGCCAAAGAGCCAGCTGGTACGAAAAATGAGAAAATCCCTGAGGCCGTTCTGAAGCTGCTCTTCTCCCTCAAATTTTGTTTTCCCGTAGTGATTTATGGGATACGCAGGATCTTCTTCGACGTAATAACCCTTTTTCTCGCCGTCAAATACGTAGTCCGTGCTGTAATGCACCAAAAAGATGCCTCTTCCTTTACAAAGAGTGGCCAATTGACCAACCGCCGTGGCATTTACCAGCCTTGCCTGTCGGGGCTCTGTTTCAGCCTGGTCAACCCTGCAGTACGCGGCACAATTCAAAATAACATCCGGTTTGACTGATTCAACAACGTCAGACAAGACCTTTTGGTCAGTAATATCACACTCTGTTTTGCTTAAACCCCGAAAAGAGATGTTTCTCTGTGCCAGGATGGTTTCAAACTCTCGAGCTAACTGCCCATCTGCCCCGGTAATTAAAAACTTTGATTCTTTTACATCCATCTCACTCTCACAAACAACTAAAAACCCGTGTATCAAGTCAAGACCTGACCCTGACATTGTTTAGAAAGGATAAACTATTCCTAAGTAATTGTCAATATAACATATACGGACACTAAGTTAATAAACCTTTTATTCTCAAATATTTACAATCCTGGCGAGAAATTTATCAGTTTTAAGATTAATTATTTCGTAAATGTCAGGAATTAAACAACTTTATAAGGTTTGTAGCCAAAACCACGCCTGTCCCGCAATTTGCGATTGGTCCGCGTTTTGCGAAAACACCGCTGAATTTTCCTTAGCAAAATGATGCATGAGGCAACTAACCCATGAGGAAAGGTGTGTAAAAGGTGGGATAATATTTCCAGGAGCTTGAAATTTTTCACATAAAATTTAGTGTTATAAGCTAGATAGTCATTATGAAGATTATTAATAAATTTTTTGTCTTTAAAACAGCGGCTTAACCGCATCAATTCATCCAGGACTTTAAATATCTTGAATCCCTGGTCATATTTATTCTTTACCGTCTCATAGATATTATAAGCCTTGCAGCGCTTGCCGTTTTCCAGATAATATTTGATCAGGGCTATATCCCCCTCATAAAAATTATAATAATTCTGTAAAAGATTGAGAATAAAATAAATCGTGATGCGGTCATTAACCGAATTCTTTTTGTTATGACGGTATTCCGAGGTAAATTTACTTACATGTTTGAGCGGAAATTTTAACGCTACCCTTAAAAAGAAATCCCAATCCTGGATACTCCGCAAGTCCTCATTAAAAAGCCCCGTTTCTTTAACAATATCTTTCCGGTGCATGACAGCCACGGGAACAAAAAAGGGATGCTGAACCATCATTTCCTTACGGAAATCTTCATCCCATATAAAAAGGTCCCCGTGATATTCATAAACGGCATCCTCATTATAATCACCGTTAACAGCCAATGTGTTCGCGTAAACAAACGGGACATCTCCTTTCCGCAATTCATTGACAAGCGTTTCTAAATGGTCCGGGCAATAAAAATCATCATCATCACAATAAGCAATGAATTCGCCGGAAGCCTGGAGAATGCCCTCATTTCTCGCCGCTGAAACGCCTCGATTTTCGGGAAATTTGATATATTTGATCTTGTCTGAACTGAATTTCTTAATGGTTTCGTCCAATGCGTCACTGCCCCCGTCATTAATAACAATCAGTTCAAAATCCTGCATCGTCTGATTTAAGATCCCTTTGATGCTATTTTCGACTTCACGCGGCCACTTCATGGTAGGCATGATAATACTGACCGCGCAGGTATCGGGTTTGAGTTCTTCGGGATAAACGACTCTATCGCGGCCTTTACCGGCAGTCACTTTTTCAAAGATTTCCGGCTGCCGGGGACATAAGCGCAAAGATTCCGACCAGCACATATAGGCCAAAGAAGGTTTCTGATCTTTGATGAAAAATTCCGCGATTTCATTATAAACAACCGATTTATCTTCAGCGTGAAAAAACTTCAATTTCAGCATGCGCAGCTGTTCTTTGCTGTCAGGATTTTTCTCTTTGGCGTAAGCCTCCATATATCGCCGGACATTCTGCGCATCCTGATAGTTGACGGCCGCTAATCGGGACCTATAGGCAAAACTATTCCGCCCATTTTCACCAGAACCAGAACCTTTCATGTAGACTAACAGTTCATAAGCAGCTTGCTCTTTGCTGGGCTTAATATCGTATGGCATGTTTCCATCTTTCTTCATCATTCGCTCACTAACATTAGTTACGTGACAGCCGCTTAACGGTAAAAACAGGCTGCCAAGTGACTGTCACGCAATGGATATTATTGAGTATAACACATAAGGCACAAGCCGTGACCAATATATGAGTCTGGAATAACCAGGTGCACTGGAGCACCGGTTATCTCGACACTACTGGTATTCCAGTGCTAGAATGCGCTGGTTATTGTTACTTTTCAGAATTTAATTACAGGCACAAGTCCCGTCAAAGGAGGGATTATTGAGGCAGGTGCCGAAATGCCCATCAGGCTTTACACAGACGACCTTTTGATTACCAACACCATCACTGTTTCCACGAAAGGTGCGGGCCAGAAAAACCCAGTCGAATGAGTCATCTTTAAATTTTTGGCAGACATAAATCCCGGGGCTCTGTTTATCCCCGCCCTTGCTGTAATAAATCGTTCCCACAGCATTATCGGTATCACAATTCCCTTTCGCGTCAAGGGCCTCACGGGGCACCAATTTGATCCGGTCATAGGCTCCAAAAGGGGCGGGATAGTATGTGGTGAGAGTCAGATTATCAGCTAAAAGGGTCGAAACCATCAACAACACAACTCCCGGAAGAGCAGCCAACATAAAATATTTTTTGATTCTCATCTATAGCCCCCTTTTAGAATTCTTACTGTTTTTTTTCAAAAACCCAGTCGAAGTCGACATACTCCAGCGGAATGTAGGTACGCGCGTATATGACCTCCCCGCTATCCTTCTCTATAACAACTAAAAAGCGCCAAAAATTTAGCTTATAATTTTTCGGATTGAAGTGCACAAACCAATGATCTTTATATGGGCGGGAAACATGATTCCGCAGGATCTCATTCGCGTTGAGATGAAAATTCTTCATTTGATCGGCATCAATCAAGGCCTTCTGCGCAATATACACGGCTTCATTGGGATCGACACCATCGGCCTTTTCAACCGACTGAAGATTTTGCTCTACAGCGCTGAGCGGCGAACAGCCCATAATCGCGACCGCTAAAAAAATGAAGATTAATTTTCGCATTAGAGAAATGTAACCAAATTTTATGACTACCTGAAATTAACGTCATTACCCGGTTTCTGCCTGAGGCGAATCCGCCTTTGGCGCAATAATCGGGTAATCCATTTCCAGACACCCCGGCTGGATCGGGGCCTGACAGGGAGAATAATTAAACTAGTCCGCTTCTTTCATTTTCTTGATGAACATATTCACTTTATCGACCAGGGGCCAAAGGCGATCTTTTTGGCGGATGATAATATAGTCGCTCTTTTTCCCCCCGATACAATCGCCCATTTCACGGATAATGCGTTCATAAGGGCCGAATGTACGATGCGTTAATTTAAAGGCGAAAATGAGTATTGTCACAATAACGATCGGCAAGGTCACCATCAGGACATCCATGATCCTTTGCGTCATGGGAATAAAAAAGTAACTCAATACCCCCTGCGGCCAGGAGGAATAGCTGGTCAGCTTATAGATCAGAAAATAAAAAAAGATCCCCATGATGATCGTTGGGCAGATGGCCGCAAAGCTGATCAAATAAAAAACATCTTTCTGGATTTGATTGGCCAAAACCTTCTTGCGCGCGTTACTCATGATCTCTCTCCCTTTTTGAAAAAAGTGTGACAGATAAAATATATAGCAGCCCTGTGCGAAACCATTGTTCAGAATTATATCTATTTTATTGTATTGTTCCGGCGATTATTCGTCAAGACGGATGTGAAATAAAAAAACGCGGCGATTATTTGCCCATTCAGGCGTCACTATCCTTTGTGCCATCATCAGCCCGGGGCTTCCTGGCCGGAGTGAAGACGCGCTTCACAAAGCGGAACATCTTTTTTAAGAACCATATCGAGAAGACCAGAAAGGCAATAACCAAAAGCGAAGCGATAACAGGATGCCTGGCGATCAAAACCAGGATACCCACAACTGAAATATCTTCGGTAACACTGGCAACAGAATTGGTCACAGGTTCCGGGGAGGTATTAATGGCTGCCCGGGACGCCGCCTTGGTAAGATGGGAATCCATGGCAATGCTGCCCGTCACTAATGACGCCGCCATCCGCGCGGCCGGGCCGGCCTCAGACATGGCTAAATAACCCAAAGCCGCTCCGCCGGCGGGACGGATGATCGTATGAAAAGAATCCCATAAGGAATCAACGTAGGGTATTTTGTCAGCAAAAAATTCTATAAGGTAAATAATAATGGCCACGGCAATCACCAGCGGATGCGCCAGAATCTCTAACTCTCCGGGCAGGGTAACCCAGTGAAAACGGTGGGCGATCCCTAAACCTGCCGCGGTCAGATAAAGATTAACTCCGGATGCCCATGAACCACCTAACAATAAACCGGTTGAGTTTAAGAATTCCATACTTGAACCGTCACTTTTTCAGTTTTTAGTTTAACGAGTGCTTTGAGCGGCGCCGGGCCAACCGCTCAAATGAATTGATAATTATTATTTCACTCATAATAAGTCCACATTTTCAAAATCTTGACAGCTTTATTTCGTTTTAAAACTTGATATACTAAACGATGCCGGATATTAATCCTCCGAGAATATGCCCCGGCTAAATCACCCACTAATTTTTCATAAGGGGGATATTTTTGAAAGGGATCCTTCTTCAGGATATCTAATAGTTGCTCTACTTTAGAACGCAGGCCTGCGGATGATATTTTCTTGGCGTCTTTCTGTGCTTGTTTAGTAAAGTAAAGCTTCCAAATCACCAATTCAGCTCCTGTGAACATTCTTTAAGAGGAGCCTTGATTCCCTTTCTGATAGAATCACGCATTTCAGGAATCGAAAGAAGATAGAGGGTCTCGTTTATGGCCCGCCAGTCCTCTTCAGAAACAAGAATGGCGTTATTTCTTTTACCCGTTATTTGAATGGGCTCATGTGACGCCGCTGTTTTATCTAAAAGTTTATAAAGTATTGCTCGTGCTTTGCTCACTGTTAAAGTTGTCATATGTGTCACCTCCATTTAAAGCGTACCATATTACGTACGAAGCGTCAAGTGTCTTTATTTCTATTGATAACTAAAATTCAAAAGCACGCAGTTTATGACGATTTTAATCTTTTTCTCGAATTGATGTGAATGCTGGAGTTCCGGGGACGCATACCTAATTGGAATTCCGGGAATTAAGTACGCGTCCCCGGAGCTCCCGATAATGAGTCCAAGTCAATTCCGAACGGCCGTTCGGAATTGGGAATTCCCGGTAAAATCGGACTGATTGTTGCAAATTGCGTACGTGAATCTCTCTGTATCTCTAACGAAGACGAAGGGGACAGTCCCCATCTGGGGACACATCTCATCCAACTCCTGATAATCATTTAGAGCTTCCTC
>JAGLNJ010000134.1 GCA_023139575.1 Candidatus Omnitrophota bacterium
TCAAGGCTAATTCAGTGGTAAATGTTTAATAAGTAGGCCCTAGTTGTAGGCAATTCTTCAAATAAATACACCCAAGATCGATATTTCTAAAAAAGGTTATCAATATTGATGGTGAAAGTTGACATCTGTCAAGTAGATGTCAACCATCAATTCAATCATTGAAATTACGACGTGTTTTATACAACTCCATCATTCACAATCAGTTAGCATCTTCAATACCTTCAAAATCGTCCGTCGGAACTTGTACATACGGTCATCCATAGGTTCGCAAATATATTTTCATAATGCGAACCTAAGCATAGGTGCCCCCTCGTTCAGGTTTGGAAGAAACCTGTGGGGGCAGCCGTAGTATTCGTTAATCTTAATTATTATTCGCATATATCCTTATCATTTCTTCCCCGCCGGGATTGTCAGAGTTTTGATGAAGGTGAGACATTCTTAGACAATTGGATTCAGAAAGCCATTGCCAGTGGAATCAAGCAATTGAAGACCATGGCCAATACTCTTACTCAATACAAAAAAGGTGTCTTGAATTATTTCAAACACCGCATTCAATCTGGTGTTCTAGCAGGAAAGAGAGTCTCTTCTGCCAGGCTGGAAGGAATCAATAATAAAATTAAAACAATGTTACGAGCTTGTTATGGTCTCAGAGATGATGATTATTTGGAACTTAAACTGCGATGTCTATAATCCTCAGACCCTCATTATTAAAAAGAACCCTTTTTTTTCATTTATCCGTTAAATCTTGTCTTACAGCGATACTTCTCAGCCTTTTATCAATCCACGATTTTGAGTATCCCTTCTTCTCATAGATCTCTTTCATTCGCTCCTGAGCAATCTCTGGATTTTCAATCTCATCAATTCTTTCTTTTCCAACACGTGCAAGCCATCTCTTAAAAGGCTCTGCTTTTTTTGATGGAATAGACTGAATAATCCTGAATATGCCTTCAGTATTAGCGCAATTAAGTTTTTGTTTACCTCCGGCTGTCTGTATTGGCAGGGGCTGCCCCCCACCCTTTTGACAATTCCGGATCTCTGCGACGCATATTTTTAATATAACCCGATGGTTGATCGGAATCTGCAAGCACTGAAACACCATCAACAATAGCAAACCACCAATTACCATCAATTAAAACCCTGCGAATACGCTTTCCTTAGAAATACTGATATTTTATTAATTGCTTTTACGCTCTTACCTTGTTATCCCGAATGAACATCTGGAGTAAACTCTTTACATCACAAACAACATTTCAGCATAAGTAGGCAACGGCCACTTCTCTGCCGGGACCAAGCCCTCCAGCTCATCTACCGCAGAGCGTAAATCTTCCATAGCCGCGATGATTTTTTTGGTTGATTTTCCGTCTACAACAGCCTCCAAAGCCTTGATACCTTCCAAAGCCTTTTCCGTTTCATCACAAACATTCACGAGCAATTCCCGAGCTGCTTTTGATTTCTTGGCTTTGTTGACAGACTCTACCATATCAATGGTTGTGGCTAATTCTTCCTGATACTCTAAAGCAACTGGAGCAATCATCGTCTTGGCCATAGTGATAGCGCATTTCGCTTCCAGGTGAATGATTGTCGCATAAGCATGCGAATAAACTTCATTACGGGAAAACAATTCTTTCTTCGAAAGAACGCCATGTTTTTCAAAAACCTTAATGGCTTTGTCTTCGCTCATGACCTTTAAGGCCTCCGGCGTGGTTTTCAAATTTGAGAGGCCGCGTTTTTTTGCTTCTGCCTGCCATTCTTTTGTGTAATTGTCACCATTGTATAAGACTCTTTTATGCTTTTTAATGATGCTCTGCAAAATCTTCTGCAGCTTCTCATTAAAATCCTTCTTTCCTTCGACGGTCTTTTCAAGCTTCGTGCAAATATCATCTATAGCCTCTGCCACAATAGTATTAAGAATGATATTCGGCCCTGATAAACTCATGTTAGAACCTACTGAACGAAA
Source organism: Candidatus Omnitrophota bacterium (assembly GCA_023139575.1). Lineage (GTDB taxonomy): Bacteria > Omnitrophota > Gorgyraeia > Zapsychrales > JANLHA01 > JAGLNJ01. The sequence continues at coordinate 1,958 of JAGLNJ010000134.1, forward strand.
CTCGAATTTATTACCCGTAAAAGCGAACGGTGATGTCCTGTTTCTATCAGTTGCGTCTCGTGGTAATGGCGGAAGAGAATCAACGCCGACCGAGATGACGCCGCCTTTTTTCGAGCTTTTTGCTCCGCCTTTTTCTACCTGTTCGATAACATCCGTCAACTGATCCCCTAAAAAGATAGACATAATCGCCGGAGGAGCTTCATTAGCGCCCAAACGGTGGTCATTACCGGCAGATGCGACCGAAGCTCGTAAGAGCTCCGCGTAATCATCAATCGCCTGAATAACAGCGCAAAGCACCGTCAGAAACTTTGCGTTTTCATGAGGGCTGCCCCCCGGAGAAAGCCAGTTCTTGCCGTCAGGGCCGCAAATTGCCCAATTATTATGCTTTCCTGAACCGTTAACCCCTGCAAACGGTTTTTCATGCAGCAGACAAACAAAATCATGATTTGCCGCTACCTGTTTCATAATTTCCATCATCATCATATTATGATCAACAGACAAATTCAGCTCTTCAAAAACCGGTGCGATCTCAAACTGTGCCGGGCTGACCTCATTATGACGCGTGGTGGCAGGAATGCCTAAACGCCACAATTCCCGGTCAAGATCTTCCATAAATGCGATAACACGGCTTTTGATAGCCCCGAAATAATGATCTTCCATCTGCTGATGGCGGGCAGGTTCGCGGCCGAAAAGAGTGCGTCCGGTCTGAATCAAGTCTAACCTTTGATAATAAAATTCGGTATCAATAAGAAAATATTCTTGCTCCCCGCCTAATGTGCCATAAGCGCGCTTCCCCTCTGATTTAATGCCGAACAATTTTCCCAAACGGCAAACCTGCTTTGATAAAGCCGCCATAGAACGAAGAAGCGGCGTCTTTTTATCTAATGCTTCCCCGTGATAACCGCAGAAAACCGTCGGAATACATAATGTCGCTCCCTGAGAGCCTTCCTTAAGAAAGGCAGGTGAAGTAGGATCCCATCCTGTATAACCTCGAGCCTCAAAAGTTGCTCTTAATCCCCCTGAAGGAAAACTGGATGCGTCCGGCTCTCCCTGGATCAACTCTTTCCCGGAAAACTTCATGATGATTCCGCCTTCTCCGTCAGGGGAAATAAATGAGTCATGTTTTTCAGCTGTTGAGCCCGTCAACGGTTGGAACCAATGAGTGAAGTGTGTGGCGCCCTTTTTGACAGACCAAGTCTTCATCGCATCAGCGACCTCATCAGCAATGCCGGGATCTACCTTTCCTCCGGACTGAATCGTGGCCCTTAAAGACTTGTAGGCCTTATCAGAAAGATAATTACGCATCACTTTCAGGCTGAACACGTTTTCCCCATAAAAATCCGGAATCGTCTCAATTTCTTTAGTTCCTGTACTGTCACTCATTTTTTCGCTCCTTGTTTTGAATTATATTAAATGATATTTTTCTCTTTTTTTATTATATTCTGATGGCCTTATTTTATCGGCTTCTCTTCTCCTGTCAACTGATTTACTTTTACAAATTCAGCGTCCATTCCCGGATCCGAAAAACTTTTTAAAGCATTAACCAATTCCGCCTGGGAATAAAAGTTTTTTTCATCATGCCCCTCTTTTTCATCCCCCGTATTTTTTTTGGGATGCCCGGGATCCCTCGGCTCCCCCCGATCTGTTGTTTCGTAAAAAAGCCCTTAAAAGCTGCGTATTTCATTCCCAATTTCAGGCACCAATCTACCTCAACAATTCACATCCCAACGCCTAATTAGAGCAGGGAAAGTCGATTTTTCAGGCTGAACACGGCTATTTTGCCAAGCTCAGCACGCAAAGTTTCCGGGAATTAAATTTCACCTCTTTATCGGATCCCGGTCTTTCGGCCTGTCCCTTGTCCTTGGGGAAAATTTTAAGAAATTTTTTTTTAAACACCCGGTGCTTAAACAAACCCCGATGCCAACATTCATACTCCGGTTGACCCCACAAAGCGATATGATAATTTTCCTGCAAAAACTTCCGCATCTTAAGTCCGGGATCGTAAGCAAAAACCGACTCAGACATGTACAGGGGTATCCCCTGGACCAGATAACCATCAATCTTTTCTTTGAATGAGTACAAGGCTTCATCCGCTATCGGCTCATAATAACTAATGGGGGATTGTAACATTTTTCTTTGCGCATAATACTGAATGGTGAGTCTATCATCACCCGCAAAAATTTGGGCATCCTCTTCCGTATGCGATTGAATCCATTGGGCATAATCAATCAACACAGAATGGTTATGGCGAAAATGCAAAGGAGGAACAATAAATTGCATGTTTAAAAAAATTATAAATACCGTCGATACCAGCCCAAAAATCCGAAACATTTTTCCCCGCTGAAAAAAGTCATGAAAAAAGTAACCTAAAAACACATACAAAGGGATCAAAGACAGCAATAAATACCGTGGCACCGAAAAATTAAAGAGAGAATAAAACATAAGCGGCATCAACACCCATAAGAGAAGAAAAACAAGGTGCCGCTCTTTTTTCATGATAAACAAAATAATCCCAACAAGAACTAAAAGCACGCCTAAAGGGGAAAAATTGGTATATAAATAAAACGTGTTACGGCCCAGCAGCCAATACGGATATTCGGATAAAAAAATTAAATTTTTGGAAATAAAATTCATTTTTTTTGAGCCGAAATCATAACTCGTCAAATGAAATATCAAACTCGGTAACAACGAGATGAAAACAAAGACCACCCATCGCCCAACACGAAGGGGCCAGGAAACACCTCCAGACACCTTCAGATTCATCGATGGCTGTCCTATCAAAATAAAAAAACTCAGGGGGATGAAAAAACAAACCATATCCTGAATTCGGCAAGCCCCCCCTAACCCTAAGAAAAATGCGCTCAAGATAAGATAACGCCAAGAGAATCTTTGCGAATAACAAGTGCATAACACATAAACGCTTAAAAGCAGAAAAAATAACGACAGCATTTGCGAGTTGCCATAAACCGATGTCCCTAAAAAAATCGGGCTGACAATAAAAAAGATCGTCGCCATGATTGCGGTTATGTTCTTCCACACTCGTTTGACAAAATGATAAAAGATCAGCACACACAGGGAACTAAAAAACACACTCATATAATTCACAGCCGTGACAATATCTTGGATTCCTAAAGATCTAAAAAAGAAAATAAAAAGGGCCCCGATCGCCGTCGTTAAAGGATAGGGCGAACGGAGAAGGGCATGAATTTGGTGAGTTTGCAGGGTTTGATCAGCCAAATGAGCCAGGGTTAGGCAGTCCCCATGATAGGGGCCTTTGCTGACCAAAGCCATTCGCAGCATTAAAGCTGTCCCGAATAAAAACAAGCCGGTCAATCGATCAATATTTGTTTTCATATTCGGTCGACGCGAAATCCTCTTGGTTAATAATCATAACTATAAGCAAAAGCAAGCGCAACTTTACAAATAAATAAAAATCATAACATATTGATTTTAAATGCGTTAAGCCTTATTTTTGAAACTCTTCCATCAGAATAATGGATTCTGCAATGTCTTTCATAGAACGGCATGTATCCATGCTCTTTTTATGGATCATACGGTAGGCGGATGCCTCGGAAAGGTTATTCAGGCGCATCAAAATGCCTTTTGCCCTTTCCACAAGTTTTCGGGTCTCCAGAGCCTCTCTGGCCTTGAGGGACTCTTCCATAAGCTTCGTATTTTCAACCGCAACGGCTGCCTGGTTCGCTACTAACTGCAGCACATCAATTTCTTCGACCGTAAAATGATGTTTTTCATGCGTATATACATTAATTACCCCTATCGCGGAATCTTTCACAATCATCGGCACCGCAACCATGGAGGTCAAATTCTCTTTTTTTGCCAAATCACGGTAAAAATAACGCGCTTCCTCTCGCACATCCAGAACCTGCAGCGGTTTCTTGGTCTTGATGACGTCGCCCAGGACGCTGGCATTAACTTTTAAATTCGGCTTCTTTTTATAATCTTCGCTCAAACTCTGTGTTGCCATGATCTTTAACTCCGCGCCTTTTTTATCATCCAGGATCATGACAGAACATATTTTTGAATTAAGCATCTCGGCCGTCACCACAACAATGAGGCTTAAGATCTCATCCAGATAATCTTCAGAAGTTATCGACTGGCTGACTTTAATGAGGCTGTCAAACTGCGTGGCCTTCGTTTTGAGGTCTTCATAAAGCCTTGCATGCTCAATAACACCGCCGACCTGCTTGGCAATCGTACTAATAAGGTTTACTGTTCTGTCCGAATAATTATGCGGCCTTTTATGCTGAACATTAATAACGCCAACAACTTTTCCTTTATAAATAATTGGAGCGGATAGAAAAGCCTCGAATTTATCTTCGGGCAAAACATCAAAATTCTTAAAACGCGGGTCACGGCAGGCGTCTTTTATAATAGCGACCGGCTTATTCTCCATGGCAACCCATCCGGTAATCCCCTCACCCGCTTTAAGATTTATCTTTCCCAACATTTTCTTGTGGGGTATTTTGGAGGACATAAGAGTCAATTTCTTCTTGGCTTCGTCAAAGAGATAGACAAAAACAGAATCACTCGTTGTGATATCATTGACGATCTTGACCACTTCTTTCAAGATCCGGTGCAAGTCCAGGTCAGATGATGTAATATCAACAATTTTACGCAAAACCTTCAGCTCTTCCCGGATGGAAATCTTGCTTGATGCTGTCTTGACTCTTACGGGCATGTAATAATTCTCCTCATTTTTAAGTGTGCCCTATCTTAACACAAAATTTTCAGGCTTCAAGACTGACTGCAGCAATTTTTTAAACAGCGTTCAAAAAAAGAAGATTGCAATAACTTGGGAGAATACGTATACTGATTTCATGAACATTTTAGCTGCTTTTATTTTATTTACTATTTGTTTCCTCGCCATGGCGCTAGGCCTGATTCTTTCAAAAAAAGCCTTTAAAAAGGGCTGCGGACAAGATCCGGACAACCCTGCCGACTCCTGTTCCTGCCAAGGCAATGGCCAGAAGTGTCAGGAGTGATCAGACAAAAATAAATATGAAATCTGGTTATGAGTGTGATGCCTGTTTTATCTGACTTATTGAATTTATCAGAATTGTTAAAGATGGCTTTTGTGAAGGGACAGATTTGCGCCATTTGATAAATTAGGATAATAGGATAAATAGTATTGTGCGCGCTGAATTTGTTTGTTACAATATAAAATTTGCAGTTATTTAGAAGTAACGTATTATCTGCTTTAGATAAAAAAATCAAACATTTCTGACTTCAGAACAACAGTTAAACCATTTTTGATTTAGAGTCGTTTTTTAATTTTAAAATTAATAGGGAGGGAGTTAATGGAACAAGCAATGGATCAGCCAACACACCATATAACAGCCCGCGAAGACCGCATTCCTTTTTTCCAAAAAGCCGTATACAGCTCAGGAGCACTTGCTAATACTATTCAGGCTGCTTTTCTTGGACAAATGGTCATTGTTTTAAATCTTGGATTAGGCATAGATCCCTTCCTGGTCGGTGTCATCGGGTGCATTCCCCGTATTATCGATGCCGTGTTAGATCCCGTTGTCGGCTACAGTTCCGACAATCTCCGAACTCGCTTTGGCCGTCGTAGACCTCTTATATTCTTTGGAGCTATTACTGCGGGGCTGTGTTTCACATTAATGTTCCAACTATTTCCGGGACACAGCTCAACTTTCTATTTCTGGTATTTCTTAGGCTTCCAAGTGCTCTTTTTCATTGGATTTACCTGTTTTTCAATTCCATGGATCGCGCTAGGGTATGAACTGACACCCGATTATCATGAACGAACACGCCTGCAGGGAGCCAGCAACTTTATCGGTCAATTGCCATGGCTGGTCGCTCCCTGGTGCTGGGCAATTATGCACAACAAAAATTGGTTTCCCGATATTGTTCATGGAGGACGCGTTCTCGCGTTCATTATCGGAGGCTGTATTGTGGCCGGCGGGATACTTCCAGCTATTTTCAACAAAGAACATTTCGGCAACTTACCTAAGCCTACAGAAAAAAAGAGCCCCTGGGATGTTTTAAAAAATTTATTTAAAGGTGTTGTTACTACTTTTAAATGTAGAGCATTTGTTAAACTTTGCGCGGCAACGTTCTTGATCTTCAACGGATTCATGCTCGCGTCCGCTTTTTCCCTCTATATTGTTTTCTTCTATGTTTTCGGGGGCGCGTCTTCACTTGATGCCGCTTATGGAGGCGGTGGAAAATTGCTCGGAGTGTTTGGATCTTTCAGTGCTGTTTGTACTATTGGCGTCATTTTCTTGACCACATGGCTCTCCACAAAGATCGGAAAACGAAAGACCTTTTTGATCACCATTTCCATCTCGGTCGTCGGTTACGCGTTGAAATGGATCGGATATAATCCCGACCAACCATATTTACTGTTAATTGCCGCTCCATTCGTCGCATTTGGTCTTGGATCACTTTTCACTCTGGCCGGCTCCATGGTAGCTGACGTGTGTGACTTCGACGAACTACAGACTGGCGAACGCAGAGAAGGCATGTTTAGTGCCGTTTACTGGTGGATGGTAAAACTCGGGCTTGCAGTCGCATCGCTCGCCTCTGGATACCTTCTTAATAAAACCGGTTTTCATCAGGAATTAGGCCTTGCCCAGGCACCTGAAACTTTATTCTGGATGAGAATTTTTGATGTCGGCATTCCAATTGTGACTTCTCTCGCCGCTATTTTCGTTATTATGACCTTTGAAATCTCAGAAGATAAGGCATATGATATTCGTAAGCAGCTGGAAGAACGACGAGGAAAAGCGTAATATAAACCTCAATTCTGTTTATAGGTGAAGCTTGAGAAAAGACGTGACAAAACAACCTGATAATAAAAGCATAAATTCAAAACCGGTTATTATTTTTCCATACCAGGGGTATGAGAATAATAAACAGTGTGAATGGTATTTCTGGTGGACAGTTGACAGGTGTAAAGAAATTGATCCCAGGCCAATTGTTATGTTATCCAGGGATACGGTCATAAGGCAGGATGCCGCTTCTTTTATAAAGGATGAAAGATACAATGCCCTTGAGGTTGTACAAACTTGGTCTGTTGATACTTGTCAGACCTGGCTTGCCGGTTGGGGTCATGTGCTTGATAATTATCCTGAAGCAGAAAGAGTTGTACAAATACCGGGTGATATTGATTATGTTAATGAGGATGTTGAATTCTATGGCAATCTCACAGACTTTATTGAAACAACCAGTTCAGATATTGCCATAGGAGATTTTGGAACCGGGGACAAATACAGCGCAAAAAGTCTGGTAGATACTTATGGCTCATATTCACTTCTGGCAAACTGGTTTCCTGAGATTTCACAAAGCATAAGGTCATTGCCTCTTCACAGACCGAGATCGGAGTTCCTTAATATCAAAACATCTGTTTTGCGCGATCTTTTAATAAATAACAGAAATTTCGCTTATGAACAGACTCTAAACTTTCTCATCAAGTGCTGGGATTATAACAAAACAAAATGGAGATATAATATATCCGTATCTCCTTTGGGAAGCTTGTCTGACAATAAATCTTTCAGGGATTACAGTGGATGTATTGACCAGATAGAAAGAATTGAAAGAATGCTTTCTTTATTATGGCGGGAGATCAAGGAGCCAAAAAAGAAGAGCAGTGTAAACGATAAAAAGTTCGAAGAACAATATACCGTGTTCTGTGATGAATATGACAAGCTCCGCGCTAAATCAAAAGGTATTATGGAAACTGCCCGAACTACTCTAAGAGCCCTCCTGGGCGCATAAATCAGAATCAAACCAGTTCTTTTATCTGAATAACAATTCTTCTCTCGTCAAACAACGGCTTTTTTAAATGGTCGCGGTCATCCCGACAAGTCGGGATGACCTTCGGGTTATGAGGACGTCCAAAGGCTTTGCCGGTGTTTGCTGATTTTTACTAAAGTTAACTGCTGGTAGGTTTTAAGAAAATTCTATTTACTGGTGTTTACCGCTGCATACTTGTTATCACGCCTGTTTTGTTACACATACGTTATCGCGTTTTCCAACTCACTCCAATCTTCCACACTCTACATCTTCTGGCATCATGTCTGAGACAGCTTTGTTGACAAAATGAAAACCGAAAGTCCAAAATCCCTCACCTTTCCTACCCGTAATCTTATAACCCTGCTCTGCAACAGCCATCAAATCATCTCTATATTCACGTCTAAAGTATTTGTAGTTATCCAGACAATATTTCATTCTTTCATTTTCTATTTCTTCAAGCGTCATAATCTCCTCCAAATCTGATATATGCTCACTTGGGCTAACCAAAAAGTGATGTACATGTCTATCTAACTCATTAAAATCACAGCCATTCGAACAGATATTCATTATCAATTGATCATTAGTCCATTGAGACCATCCTTTTGAATTATAATTCTCCCCAAGAAGCAAAACAAAAGGGATCATATAACCCCCGCATTCACATTTTTCAAAACCAAGTTCTAAAACATCAATCAAACTAAAGTTGTCAGCATCAAAGAATGCGATTTTATATTTTATGCCTTCTCCCATGAAAGGTTCATACTCTTTGAAATCCTTGTATGAAAGGTTCGTTGTGACATCAAACCTCGTTGCTTCTGAACCATACAATCCGCTAAAGTCTGCATGCTCCCCCATATCTCCAGCAACTGTTAATGAAAATTCTTTTCTATATTCCTCATAAAATTTTAATTCTGCCAGTATTCCCGCATACCCTTTAGGCCCCAATTGACTTTTATATGTTTGTTCTAACCACTCATATGCAACGCTAAATCCTTTTTGAGGATCATTAGCCGTATTAAATAGAATTCTTCTTATTTTGTTATACAGTTCAGCGCCCATCGTTTCATCTTTTTTGGAATCGCTTATTGTGAACTAATCACGAAGAGCATTTTTAATTTTCTCAATTGATTTGCTGGGGATGCCCTTTATCTCATGCTCCCATATCCTCACCACGGCCCAACCATTCCGACGTAAATATCGCGTTGTTTTCCTATCTCTCGCCCTATTCTTCTCAATTTTTTTTCGCCAAAAGTCGTCCTTTAATAAATGCTTCCATCTTGGATACTGCCACCCATGCCAGAAATTACTATCAAGAAAAACACAAATTCGTTTTCGTTTAAAAACTATGTCTGGTTTTCCGCGAATTTCTTTTACATTAACGTGAAATTTATTTCTAACTTGTTTTTTTAACTGTTCAATAAAGTCTTTTTCAAACTTTGTCCCTCTAGATCTTACTTTTGACATTACAGAAGATCTTTTTTCTGTTGTTATTTTATCCTCTTGCCGCTTTCTATTAAAATTTCTTCCAAGCTTATTATTTATCTTCTTTTTCATTAACTAGAATATTGAAGGTTATACTCTTTCATTTTTCCTTTCAAATATTCTGAAGAACCGCTTTCTCCCACGAAAGCGCCCAACATGTGAACAATTACTTTCTCATCACCAGGCAAACTTTCTTCTGAAAAGGAAATAACCAAGTCCAACCATTTTGACAGTATTGTTTCTGCGTCAACATCTTCCACTTTCCAGAAATGCTTCGCTTCATCAGGGTCCAGTCGCTTAACAGCTCTAATTACTTTTGAGATATTGTTATTTAAAATGTAAAATATCTTTGGAATATTTTCATATGTCACACCAGCAATTTCAATAGTTTCCTGCCCTCCAGAAGAAAAACTATCTCTTACATTGGGATAAATAACCCCCTTTCTAGAAGCGAGCCATAACGCGAGGTCTTGATACTTCTGTGGATTTATTCCAAATATTTTTGGAAACCATGCCATTGCGTCCGCAATAATCGTTTGTTTATCATCTTCCTCTAATGAATTCCACAATGACATATTGGGTTCTAATAATCCCTCATCTTCTTCACCCGCCCCCTCCATCCACCAAGGTTCTTGCCCAGCCTTCGCTTCTTCTCGATAATAATTCACGAATAATTTAATTGGTTTTTCTTTTTTTCTTAATTCATGATACGACGTTTTCATTTTATCAAAAATGCTTTTTCCCTCTTCCAACTCCATATCAATCAAATACCTTGGTGAATGGGTTACCGCCACCTCATGAAGGCATTCCTCATACTTTCGAAAACGAAATTCAGCGGGGATAGTTAAACGCCCAAAAAATAAGTAAATTCGCTCAATCCCATCAATTCTCGTTGACTCTAAAACACTATTCCCCGTGCTTTTCCAATTATCTTTTGATTTCTTTACTTCAACCCCATAATTATTATTGGAAATAATATCTGGGAAACTATGGCCGGAAACAAGCTGTATAGTATCTTCAAATGGAGTATTCTTAGACGCTTCACACATGGCGGCGTGAACATCTTTTTCAAATTCCGGTGGAGTTCTTTTGGAGAAATAATCTGGTGCGGATTTATTCTTCTTTTCTAGAAATAACTGAGCATCAGCTAAAAGTTTTTCAAATTCTTTATCAATGGGGGTATTATTTGAAGATAGTATCATTTAAACACTTTCGACCATATTTCTTGTAACCGCCACGCAAAATGAAACCCAAGCAAAGGCGGGACCGCGTTTCCTATCACTCTATATCCATCCGATGGGCTAAGCTTAAAACCATTTCCGTTATAACTAGAATTTCGAACAAATTCATAGTCATCTGGAAACGTTTGCAACCTCGCGCATTCTCGAACAGTAAGTCTTCTCTCCTTTTTCCCAGCGACAAACTCATCACGATATTTACCACCATTCTCAGGATCCAGTCGACGAAATTCAATATTGCCGTGATGTTCTGAACGAATCGTGGGTCCTAGCCCTCCAAGATCAATTTCCTTTTGTCCTTGGCAATGCCGACCATACCACTTAGCTCTTGAAAAAGACTTCTGCGCTAAATCCTCAGACTCCTCAGGCTCCTTCAATCCAGCTAACGCTTGCTTAACGGAAACATACGGCTTCACACAATTATTAATTGATAGGCTATGTGTTGGTCTAGGGTAAGGATTATATTTTTCTGGAATAATCTCACTAGACAAAGCTTTTAACGCCTCTGACTTCAAAGCGTCTTTCCTAAAACCTATAAACAGCACTCTTTCTCTTCTTTGTGGCACACCATAATCGGCCGCTAACAACACCTTAGCGTTAACAACAACATAACCATTCTTTCCAATAGAACGAAAATCATTCTCAATGATCTGTTTGGCGTCAGCTAACGTGACTAACCCTTTCACATTTTCGGCAATAAAAATTTTTGGACGAGCTATGTCAACAACGTGTCTCATCCACATGTACAATTTTCCTCTATTTTCATCAGTAGGCTTATCGTTCTTATTTAGTAAATATCCATGATGGCCTTTATGTGAATTAAAACCTTTCCTTTTCCCCGCGACACTAAAATCTTGGCAAGGGAATCCTCCTGTCACAATATCAACCTTAGGGAATATTTCCTCTCCTCTCTTGTGTTTCTTAACTAACTCGACGACGCTTTCAGATTGAAAGACAACATTATTACCTCGTTTCTTGAAATAAGGCAACCATGCTGACTTGGCGGCTGGCATGATGTCGTTCGCGAAAACAACTTTAAATTTTGTCTTAGGTAAAGTGACCCAACGATTCTTTTCGTCAACTCCTTTAAACCAATCTGGATGAATTTTCGCGTTTATACAGTTTCGGAGAACAGAAAAATCCCCTTCAAATCCTAAATCTAATCCTCCACATCCAGAGAATAAAGATAAAACTGTTTTTTCTCTATTATTTGTTTTCATTAAATCAATATTTTCTAAAGCTTCTTGAATTTGTCTTTCTTTGTTTTCCATTATATCAATTTTTGTGGTAATTTCCATTTAAACCCTCCTTTGTTTTTAGTGTCTTTTTTTGGGGGGGCACAAAAAACCTCCGCATTTTTTAGCGAAGGTTTTACTTTTTTAATGTCCAGGATTCCCCCTTTAAACTCAGGACAATCTAAAACTGTAAAGAACATTTTTTGAGGGTATTGTTATTTCAGGGGATTATTTTCCTTTTACCACACATTTGTATGGTTTGTCAAGATTTTTGTTATCATAGTGTTATCACTCTCTACTTTTCCGTAACACCCTCCTGAATCTATTATCTCAAACTAATGAATTGCAATGCTTTGCAACTTTATAAAATTATTCAATACCTTCCCGCCGGAACCTCGTCCTATAACCCAAAAAGAAACCCCCCGCGAGTTATTCACCTGCATGGGTTTCGAAATGTTGCGGTCAGCCCGACAAGTCGGGATGACCTTCATAAATTGCGGGCACCAAAATTACATTTTATTCTGGTAACTCTAAACGACTTACCCTCTCTTTTATTATTTTAGTAAACTGTTCTTTTTTTTCTTTATCAATATCTGAGGATTCAATAATATTTTGAATAACGCCAAATTTATTTTGAAACTTTTCATATCGTATTCTTTCGGGAAATTCGAGATAAGCGGCAAGTGTATCAAAATCACCCCGATTCAAATTGTTCTTCTTGCCATTAATTGTAATCGCCGAATCTTCCTCTTCAGGAATCACCAACTTGGAGCAAACAATATCATATGCCGGTGTTAATCGGATATCATTATCTTTGTATGATACAGAATAATTCTTTAAATGCGCATCTCCATTGCCAAGCATGAAGTTAAGCGCAACGCGCTCAAACAGCAACTGCCCATCATACCCCGGCGCCGAAGATATTTCTTTCAGCTTTCGGCCTATTTGCTCCACCGATCCCCTATATTTATCATTTTTCTCGAGGATTTGAGCAAAATCTTCCTGATGAATCTTGTCTCCCTTTTCTCTATCAAATTTCTTAACAATATAAGCAAGACTTTTATCTTTAAGGGACAATAAACAATGAGGCGGGATATTTATTCCTAATTTCTCAGCAATATCCATGCAACATTGTTCATTCTCGGGAATGTTAGTAAAAGCAGGTGTTTGCGGTTTCAAAAGATATTCTCCGCCTTCAGCCACAACAATTAACTCATTGTTTTTCTTATCCAATTTTACAGACAACTTAGGCTGAACACCTGAAATAGACAACTTCCCCGCCAGCTTCTGTGCCTGCCGTGAAATATCCGCTAAACCAAAGTTTATTGCGGGTGATTTGGTTAAATTAAACATCTCTTTAAAAATTTTTTCATTCATTTTGAACTTCCTCTTTCCTGACAGTGACAGCGCCGATTGTGTCCACACCGGCTGTACCTATCAAAACACCAAAAGCGTCTTTACTGTCTACTTTTTGTGTCGCGCTAACGATATTAAGATACCATCCTTCAGGCAAAAGACCTTTAAAAAAGGGAAACAATTCTTTTGATTCATAAGGTTCTTCTCTTGGAAGCAAGGACATGGAAATCGGAATATCCTTTTTTAAAAATTCAGAATCATATCGAAAAGTATATCCCTCGGGCGTCTCTGTAAGAAACCCTGCTAATTCATTATTATAAAAAACTTGTGCCTTTCTTAAAATCTTCATAGATTAGTATTTACTGAATGTTTATACGCGCTTTCTTTAATATTTTTCTCTATTTCATACTCATTCTTTTTTATATCCAAATGATATCCCAGAAAATTCAATACTTGCATAAGCTTATCCAGTCTCACGGTTGTCTTACCATTTTCAAGTTCTCTTAAAAAACGTAAACCAACTCCCGCTCGCTTAGCAAATTCAATTTGAGTTAACCCGTTTTTCTTCCTCAACTTTCTTATTTGAAGTACAATATTAACACTATATCGTTTCAAAGTTTCTTCTTTCATAACACTTAAAATGTATCACCTATCGGGTATAATTGCAAACAATTTTTAAAAATATTATACCCAATAAGGTATAATCTCCAAATACTTAGACCTTATAGGGTATAATAATATAAAACTCATACCCTTTAGGGTACACAAAATATATCATTAATTAATAATTACACCCTTAAGGGTACGATATTTGCCCTAATTTTACCGCCCTTCAGGCTGCAAACCTGATTTTTTAACAAGACAATCCCCTCATCTTAAATCATCCAAACGAATCAAAAGCGATCATTTCTTCGGGGACGCCTAAGGAATCAAGCGTTTTTTGAACGGCGTCTATCATAAGGGGGGGGCCGCAAAGATAATACTCAATCTCTTCCGGCTCTTGGTGGTCTTTGAGATATTTGTCATAAACGACTTGATGGATGAAGCCCTCATCCCCCCTCCACTTGTCTTCCGGCAAAGCGTCGGAAAGGGCGACATTATATTTAAAATTAGAAAATTCCTTTTCTATCGCCTGGAATTCTTCGGTATAAAACATCTCCCGCCTGGAACGCGCGCCATACCAAAAGGAGACCTTACGGTTTTTTGTCTTCAAAGTCTGAAAAAGATGAAAAAGGTGGCTGCGCAAAGGCGCCATACCCGCCCCGCCGCCGATATAAATCATTTCTCTCTTTGTGTCTTTGATAAAAAACTCGCCATACGGCCCGCTGATCGTCACTTTATCTCCCGGCTTTAAATTAAAAATATAAGACGACGCGATACCCGGCGGCAATGCCATATTCTTGGGTGGCGGTGTGGCGATACGCACATTGAGTTTAACCAGCCCCTTCTCTCCGGGGTGGCTGGCCATGGAATACGCCCGAAAAATCATCTCATCATTATCCGCGTTCAAATTCCAAAGCGCGAACTTATCCCAATCAGGATGATATTCTTTCCCGATGGCAAAATTTTTGTAGGTCAGCTCATAAGGCGGGACATCAATCTGAATATAGCCTCCCGGCGTGAAACCAATATCCGCTGGGAGCTCTAAAACCAGCTCTTTAATAAACGTTGCGACATTCTCGTTTGAGCGCACGGTACATTCATATTTTTTGATATTAAAAATTTCTTCCGGGATTTCTATTTTGACGCTTTCGCGTATTTTCACCTGGCAGGCTAAACGATAACTCTCCTTTTGTTCCCTTCTGGTCAAAAGCCCTGTTTCCACAGGAAGAATGTCTCCTCCGCCTTCAGTGACCCGGCATTTGCACGTAGCGCATGTCCCGCCTCCGCCGCAGGCAGCGGGCAAAAAGACCCCGTCATCGGCCAGGGCCATTAACAAATTCCTGCCGGACATGGTTGTGACACATCTGTCATCATTGATCGTTATTTCGCACTTGATTCTTTTAGCAATTTTTGCTTCAACGATCGACAAAGCCGCGATCAGTAAAAAAATAATTCCCGCAAAAACCGCCGTGCTTAACAGGACAAATGGAATAAATGGCATAATTAAAATTAACTCGTCGTACTACGCGCGAAGAATGTTGCGCGTTAATAAACCTTTACAATCGGATTCCCGCAAAACACATAAAGGCCATGGCCATGAGCCCCGTAATCATCATGGTTATACCCAGGCCTTTCAATGAATCAGGAATGTTAGAATAGCCTAACTTCTTTCTTATCGCCGCCATAGCTGTGATGGCCAGGGCCCAGCCCAGTCCGGAACCAAAACCAAAGACGACCGATTCCATAAACTGATATTCACGTTCCTGCATAAAAAGTGACGCCCCGAGAATCGCGCAATTAACCGCGATCAGCGGCAGAAAGATTCCCAACGCCGCGTACAATTTCGGGCTGAATCTATCGATAATCATTTCAACAATCTGCACCATCGCGGCAATAACAGCGATAAAGGCAATAAAGCTCAGGAAACTTAAATCAACATCAGGAATACCCGCCCAGGCAAGAGCCCCTTCTTTGAGGATAAAATTATAGACCAACCAATTGACCGGAGTAGTGATCGTCAAGACAAAGATAACCGCAAGACCCAAACCGACCGCGGTCTCAACCTTTTTGGAACAGGCTAAAAATGAACACATTCCTAAAAAGTAGGCAAGCAGAATATTCTCAACAAAAATGCTTTTGATGCCTAAGCTCAAGTATTCCATAAAAATTATTCCTCTGTCTGTAGTCTATGGTCCATTGTCTGGCGTCTTCCCTCTTAGTTTGCCTCTTTATATCCCGACACCGCGCGCTGAATCCAAATAATAGCCCCCAGCAAAAAGAACGCTCCCGGCGCCAAAACCATTAACCCGCAGTCCACATACCCATGATCATACAAAACTTGCGGGACAATTTGAAAACCCAGCAAAGTCCCGCTTCCAAAAATCTCTCGCGCTGTCGCCACACACATCAACACAGCACTATAGCCCAAAGCATTCCCCAACCCGTCAAGGAAAGATTTAAAAGGAGGATTCCGCATCGCACAGGCCTCTGCCCGCCCCATAACAATACAGTTTGTAATGATCAGTCCAACAAAGACACTCAACTGTTTTGACACATCAAACATATACGCCTTTAAAACCTGGTCAGCCAAAATAACCAGAGTAGAAATTACCGACAACTGAACGATAATACGTATCTTTGAAGGAATAAAATTACGCAGTAACGATATGATAGTGTTTGATAACGCCAAGACAAAGGTCAGCGCCAGGCACATAACCAAAGCCGTTTTCACCTGCACGGTGACAGCCAGAGCAGAACAAATACCTAGAACCTGGAAGGTGATCGGATTGTTATCCCATAACCCGTCTTTGACGATACGTTTATCTTTTCGTGTCAATATAGACATAATCTCTTATGTTTTTTTACTCCTGAGCAAGTAGCTCCACAAAATTAACAGTGTTAAATTTAATCTCCCCGATGTATTTCTGGAAAATTCCTAATCTTGTTAAGAAATGGTTCATAAATATTATTCCACTCCGCTAACAAGTCTGTCACACCCTGCGATGTCATGGTCGCCCCGCTTATACCATCCACACTATAGGGCCTTTGGCTGGCAAAAATTTTATCTTTCACCTTGCCCTTGATAACTTTAATGGGCATAGCCTTCTTCTTCTCCGCGTCCCAGACCTTCTTTCCTTTAAAATTGTCCTGAAACCATGCCTGTTCGATCTCCGCTCCCAATCCGGGCGTTTCGCCATGTTTATAAAATGTGATGCCGCGCACCGTTATCCCGTCGGGCTCCAAGGCAAGATATCCATAAAGCGTGGACCAAAGGCCTTTGCCTTCGACAGGAAAACAATACGCGATAATTTCATCTTCTTCCCGATAAATATATAAAAGATGCTTATTCCTTTCTTTTTTTGCTTCACCGGATTTTATCCAATCAAGAACTTCTCCTGATTCATCGATAACGACCTCTTCAATCTTCTCTTTAAAGACTTCTAAAATCTCCTCACCTTTTGCTTTCGGGCCGATCGGCTCTTTAAGAACGACTGCCTTTAAAATGTTTTTCTTCACATCCAATGCCGCATTCATTTCTTTTTTTGGCCGTAAACCTTCGGAAACGGCGGCCAAGGTAAAGCTGCATATCGCGCAGACAGCCAAGGCAAAAAGAAACGTATATGCTGTTGATTGTTTATCCATAATTGTTCCCTGTTCAATCCCTTAAGGATTGGACTTCAATCTCTTTTTAATGTGGCTTTCGACCACAAAATGATCGATAAGCGGCGCAAAAACATTCATAAATAAAATCGCCAGCATAACCCCTTCCGGGTAGGCTGGATTGACTATTCTGATCAATACCACTAACACGCCTATCAAGATACCGTATATCCAGCGGCCCGTTTTCGTAGCGCTTGACGACACCGGGTCTGTGGCCATAAATATTGAACCAAAGGCAAAACCACCCATAACAATATGCCAATGAGGCGGCAGAGAAAAGAAAGCTAACCTGTCATTGCCTTTAAAAAGAAGCATAAATAGACTCATCGTTATAAGGCCGATAAAACAGCCCGATACAACACGCCAACTGGCAACGCGCGTAACCAGCAAAAAGGCCAGGCCTAAAAGACAGGCAATCGTTGATGTCTCACCTAACGAGCCGGGAACAAAACCCAAAAACATATCTTTGAAAGAATACCCGGCTTGTATTAAAGCGGCAATCGCGGAACCGCCCTTTTGCGCTGCCGCCACAACAGCCAAAGGCGTGGCCTTAGTAAACCCATCAACGGCGACCCATACCGCATCCCCGGACATCTGCGCCGGATAGGCAAAAAACAGAAAGGCCCTTCCTGCTAAAGCGGGATTAAGGACGTTATAACCCGTGCCGCCGAATATCTCCTTGGCGATAACAACCCCGAAAGAAATTCCCGCCGCCACCTGCCAAAGAGGTATCGTTGGCGGCAGAATAAGCGCGTACAGCATACCTGTAACCAAAAAGCCTTCGTTAATTTCATGCTTGCGAACTATCGCAAACAAGACTTCCCAAAGGCCGCCCGCTGTATAAGCCACCAGCAAAATCGGCAAAACCTGTTTTAGCCCTGACAATACGCAGCCCCGGAATGAAAAAGGCAAGCCTTGCGCTATTTGCATTTGCATACCTGTATTGTAAATCGCCATCCATAAACAAGGCGTTAAGGCAATAACCACAAAGATCATGACACGCTTAAGATCAATGACGTCCCGCACATGCGGCGCTTTGCTGGCCGTCTTACCCGGCGTTAAGGCAAACGTGTCCATGGCTTCAAAAAGAGGAAAGAATTTAGCCAGAGGTTTTCCCTCTTCAAATAATTTTGCCGCTTGTTTTAATTTTTCTTCAATGAACTTCATAATAAAAAACTATCCTTCTTTTTCTATAATGTCTAATCCTTTACGAATGATCCCGCCCACATCAGTCTTTGAAGGGCAGGCAAAAGTGCAAAGCGCAAAATCTTCTTCATCACATTCAAGAATCCCTAAACGTTCCGCTTCATCAATATCTTCAGCTATAACCGCTTTAATAAGAAAATACGTCATAATATCCAGCGTCACAAAATCATCATAAATATCATTTAAGACAATCGCACGATGTCCGCCGTGCTCATCAGCATTCAAAGAAACTTCTTCCAGCATATCAAATGCCGACGCGAAGGTTTTGGAAACGGTGTATTTGTTAAATCCCGGCATCAGCCATCCTAAAAATTTTCGGCTCCCCCCTTCAGGGATCACCGTTATCTGCGAATCATAAAAGGACAAAAAGCCATTAACACCGACGTTTGTCCCGAAAAAAACGCTCCCGGAAATATAACGCATCCCTTCCTTAATGTCCCCCTCTAACAAATGCGTTACAGGCGCACCGAGATTTGTCTTTTTATATATCCTCTTTGTCGCGCCCTCTCCGGTAATTGCCACAAAACGTTCAGAAGAAAAAATGTTATACAAAAATAAAGCGGCTATGCGGATAACATCTTCCGCCTGGATATACCATACCAGCTCGCCCTTTTGGATGGGGTCCAAATAATGAATATGCGTGCTCGCATTTCCTGTCGGATGGGGGCCTGAGAACCCATAGACCTTAACTCCTTTGGCTTCTGTCACTGCCTTGGAACCGGCATGCGATTTGCAACACAAGAATATATCACCGCCGGTCAATTTCTTAATAATGTTCAATCCTGTTTGAAATTCTTCTTCTCTTTCACGAAGGACAAAATCAATATCGATCGCTAAAGGATCGGTGCTCATCGCATTGATAAAAATTGATTTTGGCGTGTCATAAGGGTCGGCTATTTTAGAAAAAGGACGCTGTCGTATACACGGCCAAACACCTCCAGCCAAAAGCTGTTTGATAATATCATCCCGGGTTAAAGCATTCACATCTTCACTGGGTAAAACGGGTAGCTCCTCTTTATTCTGCCGTCCGTCTGTCTCAATGACCACCTCAAGTAGAGCCCTCTTTAGCCCTCGATTAATGGCGACAACCTTACCGCTTGCCGGAGAAACAATTTTTATATCGTTGTTTTTCTTGTCTTCCAGGATCGGCGTGCCGACTTTAACCAAATCATCTGCTTTGGCCAGCACGCGCAATCGCAGCCCCTTAAAGTCCGGAGGTTTAATGGCAATTCTATCCGGCAAAGGAAGCTCTTCAATGCGCTTATCAGCTTTCCCTTTGAGCGGTATGTTTTTTCCTTTTTTTACAGTAATGAATTCCA
Organism: Candidatus Omnitrophota bacterium; assembly: GCA_023139575.1. Classification (GTDB taxonomy): domain Bacteria; phylum Omnitrophota; class Gorgyraeia; order Zapsychrales; family JANLHA01; genus JAGLNJ01. Next base: position 21,836 of record JAGLNJ010000134.1, read on the forward strand.
TATAGAAAAAATTTTGATTAAACTGAAATTAATTCGGGAGGGTGTTTATTTTCTTCGATATTAATACAATACGCTACCTGTATCAATAAAAGTCAAAACACTTGAGCCTGTGAAAAAACGCGCTTTACCCTGTTTATTTTATAAGTGCAATTATTGATACAAGAACCAGTTGCGACAATTTTATTTACTTGCTTTGATCAGGCAAACGCCGTTTGTTTTCTCCCCTGAGCGCACATCTTTAGCCTCTTGGGCTGAGGCTTCAATCCAGGCATTAGCACGGCCATTTTGCTGAGTATTTATAAAGAAACGTTTGTCAAGAATGCTGAAACCATCTATTAATGCCGCCACACTACCTTCATCATAAACACGCTGATGTTGGTTCATATCCTTTTGGCCATAAGGAATAGAAAAAATAAAAACCCCTCCCTTGGTTAAAATACGATAAATGCCCTCAACACCTTTTTTGTCAGCTTCCTCAACCTGCCTGGGGTCAGTGTAGAAACCTATACCAAGATGTTCAATGGTTGAGATAGCTGTCACCGCATCAAAACTTTCTTCCGGAAAAGGAATCTCCAAGATATCTCCCTGCTCAAATTCTAAATTGGGATGCGTATATGGATACTTCCGGAAATCATAACCGGTAACTTTATATCCTAACCCGGCAAGCTGCAAGGACAGGACACTTTCGCTACAACCCACATCCAATACAGTGCTTCCCTCAGAAAGCCGGCCGACAGCTTGAAGGGCGAAGGGGATCTCAACTATCCGTTCATTGATAAAAACGGATTTAAGATATTTTTCTGTTTTAAATTTGGAGAAATTAAAACGTTTTTTATACTTTAAGAAAACAGGACTATTAATAAAATAATTCTCTGCTATGGCCATACTTTTTATAAGGCTTCCACTGCCATGGCCATAGCGCCTCCGCTGCCAAAACAGATACAAACCATTCCTTTCTTTTTGTTCTGATCTTTCAAAATATGAAGAAGCGTTACTAAAACCCTTGCCCCTGCCACGCCTAATGGATGGCCTAAAGCGATATCGCCTCCCCAGAGATTCATTTTCTCCCCGGGAATATTTAATTGTTCTTTGGTAAATATGGCTTGCGCCGCGAAAGATTCGCAAACTTCAAAAATATCAATATCTTCTAACTTGAGCTCACAATCCTTTAAACATGAATTAACTGCCTGTACCGCCCCGGAAAAAGTGTCTTCCGCCTTTAAGCCGACAGAAGAAAAACCTAATAACTTTGCCTTTGGTTGATAATAATTTCTTTCAACCACTTCCGCGGATCCCATAAGCAAAACACTGGCGCCATCACAAGGAGAGCAGGAATTGCCGGAGGTAATTGTCCCCGCCTCCTTAAAAGCGGGATTAAGAGAACTGAGGGCTTCGAGGCTGGCCCTTTTTCTTGGACGATCATCCTTATTAACTTCTTTACCATGCTCATCAAGAACGGGGACTATTTCTTCGGAAAACTTCCCCTCCTGTTGTGCCGCAACAGCCTTTTGATGACTTAAAAGAGCGAACCGGTCTTGCTGGTCGCGTGTAATATTATGTTTTTGTGCTAATTCTTCACAGAGGTCTCCCATTAATTTCTCTGAGAGAGAACACGTCAACCCATCATATAAAAGGCTGTCGATCAAAGCCTTTTCATGCTGCTCAACATCGGAGTCTTTCGGAATCAAATAGGGTGTATGCGTGGCGCTTTCAGCGCCTCCAGCCAGTATCAAATCGGCATGCCCGGCCATAATGGCCTGAGAAGCATCAATAATTGATTGTAATCCTGACCCACAAACACTGTTTACCGTATGCGCCGGTATCGTCACAGGAAGCCCTGCCACATCTAAAGCTTTACGGGCAAAGTTCTGGCCTATGCCGGCAGAAACAGTGTTTCCCAGGATCACCTCATCAATAAGGGATCCCTTTACTTTATGTTTTTTTAAAAGATTAGGAATCACAGCAGCCGCCAGGTAAGGAGTGTCATAACACTTCAGGCTTTTGAATGGACTGCCGATCGGCGTGCGCATCCCGTCGATAATATAAATATTTTTAAATAGTTTCGGCATTTTAACAATTACATATTTTTTAAAATCTGTTCCACGTCAACATACTCACGAACAAGCTGACGGGCTTCAGATATTTTTCCCGTATCTGTTTTCTGGATTTTGCATATCAAGTTGTCGATTTGCCCAGCCATAGTATAGGTGTCTTCCTCGGACACAAGAATAGGGCTGCGGCTCTTCTTTAGAAGGAAGATATAAATAAACTTTTGATCTTTGCCATAATATAGCCGTCCTCACTTGAAGGATTCTAAGAATATAGCTAAGTATTGTTTAATACGAGCTTTTTAATTAGTTCAAGAAAGCTCTTTTCGCTTACATTTATTTTTCCTGATTAGCCTGTTCCTTTGCCGCTTTTTTTCTTTTCTTTCTATTAGACAAATACTTTCCGATAAAAAACATCGCTGCTATAAAAATCAGAAGCTTCACGGCCCACCGAACCTGACTCGGGATCACAACAAAGCTCATTCTTACTGATGGAGCCTCTCCTTCTACTACCAGCAATTTAGAAAATCTTTCTAAATGGCCTTGCTGTGGCACTGTTATTTTTATCGGTAACGCCCCTTTGCGCTCTGCCGGAACAAATTTGCCGGCTGACTTAGTCCCTAAATAACTCGATTCATACTGAGTGGTACTCTGCATCAAATCTGAGGCGGCTTGCCGCATTCGCCCTTGAACACCCCGCCGCACAAAACCGATCCTTCCTCTTGAATGCCGCTCCACACGCTTCACATCTCCCCCAAAATTAAAATAATGATAGTCATAAGGTGTATACACCGACCAGAAAATCTCTGAAGAAGGGATATCCGCTTCCGGAAGGGTCAGTTTTAATCCTCCCAGCCATCCCATTTTTTTCGCGCTGTTCAGATAAACAATTTCAACCGGAAAACGTTTTAATGTTTCTCCTTCAATTCGCGATTTTTCCAGAGGAATCAAAACTTTGTCTTTATTTTCCGCCTTTGCCGGTTTTACCGGTTTGCCGGCCACAAAAGCGCTCCAAAGCTTAGCCCCTTCAGGAAGGGCTAAATGCAGAAATTGTTTTACATTATTGCGGACATGATAGGTCGCTTTTGTTAAAATCTTGCCTTCTTCCGTGTACAAGGTGACATAATTCGCGCTATCAACTGCCGCAATCAAAACCGGCAGCTCTTCATGACGAGTTACATCAATCGTAATATCGAAAGGGTGGTTAAGGTATTTGAAGGCGAGTAAAATCGGGCTTCCGGAACTCCCCCAAATATCACGCGGCAGCTGTTTAACATCAATAAGCGTGACGCGTTCCAATTTATTAACCGCCAGCTCAACATTGGTTTTTGCCCCCACACCGACAAAACCATTTTCCCTCTCAACACCTAAAGCTTTAACGGTGGGGATATTCGCAACAACGGATCCCTCGCCGATATTTCTTTCATACTTTAATTTTATTTCAAACTTTCCTTTTATCCCGAAATTTAAATAGACATCCAAGTATTGGACATCTTTTTCCTTCTTGATCTTCCAATCCCTGAGATCCTTTCCATCAACATCCAGCAGGCTCACATCTTTGGGCAAAGATAACCGGAAAACGGAAACCTCTGACTGCAGAATAGAATATTTAATATTGGCGTAACATCTAATAATGCCTTCCCCTATTGAAGCCTGGGTCGCTGTTTCAGCATAAAGCTTGGGCTCCAGCTTGGCGGGCGATATCTCTTCTTTGGGAAGCGCCTGTGTCCAACGGGTACTGATTTTTCTGGTGTTCGGCATAATGGCCCAGGCGGTTGTTTTATCGGCTTCTTCTTTGATCTCAACCCTGATCGCCGGCTCAACAAAGATCTGCACTTCTTTTTCCGGCATTTCAAATTCATATTGTGAAATCGGCGCTGACATCACATCAAAAGAAAAGCTCCCCGGCCCGTTTTCCCGTTCCCGCTGCGCCTTAATGAGGAACTCAATATTCATCGTATAACGGCCAGGTTTATCAATCATCAGATAGTACATATTATTCTGCATAGTGACAAATGCGGCGCCACGGTTCACGCTCACATCAATCAGGCCGACATCTGTTTTCGCTAAAGGCAGTTTTGTCCAACCCTTTTGAAAGATCTGAAAAACCGCCTTCCCCTTAATCGTGACAACATTCTCCTCGAGCCCGGCCTTATAATCTGTTTGATAAATCGCATAGCTTGACTGCACAGGGTTTACGGATTCCCTGTCGTTTATTATTCTATTACAGGTACAGGGCTCGCCTCTTTGAGCTACTTCTTCATTGGAGGCGTTATCATTTTGATTGGCATATGTTGAGCTTTGAGAGCCACCCCACGTTTGCCCAGTGTTTTGCTGAAATTGAATATTGCGGGAAGCGTTGATTTTTTGCTGAATACTCTCTTTCAACCTTCTCCCGGCATAAGACATTTGTGGGACGATTAAAAAACACATTAACAGGCAAAAAGCCTTTCTCAGTTTGAAACCCTTCATGAATCTCCTCCTTTTTTCATTAACCCAAATTAGCCTGTCGCAATTATTTTTTCTATCGCTTGTACAAAAGCGTCCGGCCTTTGACTGCCGAATAAAATCTTTTTGCCATTTGTTAATTCCAGTTGTACGCCTTTATGACCGCTCACATTATAAGCGCGCCCGCCCTTAAATCCGCGGCGAATGCCCCATCCGCCAAACTCTTTAACCGGGCTGTAAGTCTTTGCTAAAAAATATTTTATTTCCTCAACAGGTATTTTATGAAATGTCCGATGAAAGGGAACAAAACGGAAATAAACCCCGCCTTGATACACTTCCGTTATTAACTCCGCTTTCCAAAATAAAAAGGGGAGCCCTATACCAAAGAAGACAAAGGAAAGGATAACCATAAAATCAGATGTCGGGTGATTCCCATAAGGCTTTTGCAAAATAATTTGCTGAACAAAGCCATACCAAAAAATGGATGCCGTTAACAATACTGTTATCCGCACCCACTTTTGCGTGAATTTTTGCCGTTCCTGAAAAATAATAAGCCCTTTTTGATTCATTTAAAACGCCTCACAGCACAAAAAAAAGACAATCTTCGCCGATTGTCTTAACTTATTATAGTATGGTAGGGAAATAAAATATCATGTTCGTTATTCTACACTTATTAAAGGTGTGGGACAAGAAAAATTCTGCTCCTTATTCCTAACGTAACTCTTTCCAATTTGTTATATCTCTGTTTAAATTAAAGCGAGATCGTCTGCGCTTTGCGGGGCCGCAGCTCATACACGACTTTATTGATCTCAATAGGAATAGACGCGGACCGCTGCAAAGAAAGTCGCCCCCCTACAGGGGCAGCCTTGACTCTGACAGAATCCTTATTGATCAGAAAACTGAACCAAACATTTCTATATCGCACCTGAAACTTCATTTTTTTCCATTTTGCCGGCAATTTGGGTGACAAACTAATCTTATCCGAAAGGATGTTCAGCCCGGCAAAAAATCTCAGGCACAGATCAATCGTGCCGCCCATAACGCCCACATGGATACCCTCTTGCGTGGTACCCCCTTGCGTATCGTAAATGTCACTTTCTAAAGCCTCCTGGAAAAACTGCATCGCTATTTCTGGATGATTTAATTTTTCCCCGATATAAGCATGAATAATCCGGCTTAAGGTGGATCCGTGTGACGTCCTTTCAATATAATACTCATAATTCATCTTCATCATCTCTTTGTTGAAAGGATATCCCAACTGATGAAAGACGTGTTTCAACTCTGTTTCATTTAGAACGTAGAACAACATTAATGTGTCTGCCTGCTTGGCAGCTTTAAAGCTATCCGGGGACTGCCCTTCTGCTTTTAGAATACGGTCAATGCGGTGTACATTTTCATATTTAGCGCGGTATTCATCCCAATCTAATTCCTTCAATTTTAGATATCCTTCAAATTGATGAATCAAACCGTTGCGGTCAACAGGAACGTACATGCGTTTGATAATATGCCGCCAACGAGAAAGTTCGTCCTCAGAAATATTAGTTTTTAACATTAGCGCGCTGCGCTCTTCTTCCGCAAACGTGTCAATCATTCCCAAGACCTTCTCAATCACCCATACCACCATAACGTTGGTATAAGCATTATTATTCAAGCCCCCTTTTCTCGCTCGGGGATATTTTTCATGAAATTCATCCGGCCCCATCACGCCATGGATCTCATACCTCCTGCGCCGATTGTTATAAATACTCATACTCGACCAGAAATGGGCGATCTCCAGTAAAATTTCTGCCCCGTATTGGTCAAGAAAATCGCGGTCTCCGGACGTCACATAATAAGTCCACACATTATAAGCGATGGCTATCGATACATGCCTTTGCAAACAACTATAATCCGGCCCCCATGTGCCAGACACAGGATTAAGGTGCACAACCTGAGTGGTTTCCTCCCCCGTGCTGGCGCTTTGCCAAGGATACATTGCTCCTTGATGTCCATGCTGGAGAGCATTATCTTTTGCCGCAATAAGACGCCGATAGCGGTACATCAATAACGAACGGGTAATTTCCGGAGCATGTAATGTATAAAAAGGAAACGCATATAATTCATCCCAAAAAATATGGCCGCGATAAGCCTCCCCATGCAGACCGCGCGCCGGCAATCCCGCATCAATGTCTTCATTATATGTTGAGGCTACCTGTAGAAGATGAAAAGTGTGCAAACGCAATACCTGCTGTACAAAATCATCGCCATCAATTTCAATATCAAATTTTTTCCAAAGGGCCTGCCATTTCGCTCGGTGTGGCTTATAAATGCTTTCGAAATTCTCCGCCATGCTAACTTTTTCCTGGGCAGACGCAATGCAATCTCCAATGCCATGATCACGTGACGTGTAAATACTAACTAATTTTTCAATAGAATATTTTTTTCCCTTTTGTACATCAATGCTGAACTGTTGAATAATGCGTTCCCGTCCGTGCACCTGAACACGCATTTGCGTTTTGATTTCTTTTTCACCGATATGCACAAAGGTGCGCTGTGCTTGTGCTACCAGGATCTGCGATTGGTTCGTCTTCATCTGCAAGGAAATGCCGTCCTCGCCGAATGAACCGTGAGCAATGGGCTCTAAATGACGTGATTTCAACTGACGGTAACGCTCAACGCCGGCGTTGAGGATCAAACCGTCAAGGCCGCTGCGAACAGTTAGCTTCCCGCTATAATTTTCCGGGGTTATGGTGCAGCGTAAGGCGCACAAATGGGGATCGGCCATGCTGACGATACGGTGGTTTTCAATCAACGTAATACGACCCTGGTCATCCTGCCATCGCATACGTCGTGACAAAATACCTTTCAGCATATTCAGCTCGACTTTCCATGACAAGATCTTAACCTTATGCCTGTTAAACCACGGCCCGTCATTAATTCGATAGTTCAGCATCAACCAATTGGGGCAATTAACAAAATCCTCATTAACAATGATGCGTCCCGCAATATCCGTTGTTAAGGCATTATAAACACCAGCAATATATGTCCCGGGATAATGGACCTTCGTGGCCACATTTTCTGAAACAGCCCCTCTTGTGCCGAAATAACCATTACCGAGAGTGCATAAAGCCTCCCGTAAGCTTTCTTTTTCCGGATCAAATCTGTTGTACGTTAATTTCCAAGGATTCATAGCATGTCTTTCTGAGATTGTTCAATAAAATATTCCAGCACTGTTTTAACTTCATCTGTATTTTGAATCATGTAGGCTGCTTCAGACGCCCGGACATGCTCCGCCACAAGAATTCCGAAACCATTATCTTTCAAAACCCGAAAGGCATCTTCATCCGTCGTGTCATCTCCAATATAAATCGGAAAATGTTTCCCTTTATCGAATTGAAGATAATCCATGATCCAATTTACCGCCTTGCCTTTGTCCCAATCAATGCGGGGACGTATTTCAAAGACCTTTTTGCCGCTGGTCTTTCTTAAAGAAGGATATTCTTCCAGAATAGCATCAACTGCTCCTTCCACTTTTGGAAAATCTTCTTCTGATACAAGGCGATAGTGGGAAGAAATCGTATATTTTACATTCTCAACTAAAGCCCCTTCGACCTTTTTGAGCCGTTCTGATAATTTGCCATGAACTTCATCTATCGTAGAACGGATCCTTTGCGCCTCCTCATTAATGGTCACTTCACCATTAGGGTCTACGATTTCAAAGCCATGGCTTCCTGCATAAAAAATGCCGTCGATTTTCACTTTACCGCGCACATCTCCCGTGGCCCGTCCTGAAACAATAGAAACGGTTGCTTTCTGGGCGGCTTGAATAACCGTCCGCCGCATACCGTCGGAAATAATCGCCAAATCGGGGGTGGCAACAATAGGCGTCAACGTGCCGTCATAGTCTAAAAAAAGAAAAACCTCTCTCCCTGCTATTTGATCCTTTATTTGATCAAGGTTTTCAAAAAAAGCGATCGGATTTCTCCCTTCTGCGGGCACGGCGGTCTCCTTTTGTTTTTACTGATTTCTCTCTGAGAACCACTTTTCTATTGTCGACATATCTATCCCGGCAAAATCATTAATAACAACATCCGCTCCATTCTGCTGAAGCTCTTCTTCATTGTTTTCCCTGGCAATGCCAATAACCAAACCAAAGCTGCCGTTGCGCCCCGCTTGAACACCGGAAACGGCGTCTTCGACAACAATAGATTGATCCGTCGTGCAACCTAAATTCTTAGCGGCCACAACAAAAATATCTGCCTCCGGCTTTCCCTTTAGTCCCAACTCCGCAGATACAACCCCATCAACGCGTGTGGCAAATAAATTTTCGATTCCTGCGCTTTGCAGGACAAATTGACAATTTTTACTGGAAGAGGCCACCCCGACCTTTACGCCATTGGCCAATAGTTTTTTGATAAGAGTGATTGTAGAAGGGTATTCTTCAACGCCTTTGGTTTGCAGAACTTCTCGAAACTTAATGTTCTTCCGATTCCCCAAACCGCAAACCGTTTCAGTATCCGCTGAGTCATCTTTATCCCCAAAGGAAATGTAAACATTTCGCGATTCTAAAAAGCTTTGCACACCCTTATAACGTGGTTTTCCATCCACATAAGGCAGGTAATCGTTTTTGTGGGTAAATTCCTTGAAAGGCTCGCCATCCCGGGCTGCCCGCTTCATTAAATATTCATCAAACATCTCTTTCCATGCCGCAGCATGCACAAGAGCCGTTTTGGTAATAACGCCGTCCAAATCAAACACGATTGCCTTGTATGACACTTGTTCCTTTTCAGAAGGCTCTAAGTCCACAGTTCTCCTTTACATCCGGGATGGTTTCTAAATTAAAGTTTTATTATACGCTGATTAGCCGATTATGACAAGCCCATAAGCTAATTACGTTTGCCCTTCTTTCAGAAAGGCCATAAATGGAATTGGTTACAGAAAACCGTAGACTTAGGGAGCTTTGTTTGCGGGAACATAGGCAGAAAGGGCTTTAAGGGTTCTCAATCCGATTTTACCATCTGGTTTTAAGCCCATTTGCATTTGAAAATCTTTAATAGCTTTATCCGTACGCCGCCCTCTCTTGCCATCAACAGGCCCCGGATCCAAGCCGGCCTCCTTTATGGCTGTTTGTATCGTAGCAATATTCAATTCACCATTAAAAACCAACCCGCTCTCTTGAAAAAGATTCAATTTCGCCCAAGTATCCTTATCCACAAATCTGGA
>JAGLNJ010000135.1 GCA_023139575.1 Candidatus Omnitrophota bacterium
TTGTCTTTCTGGAAGGTGGCAACGGAATTGCGGGTGTTCGCGCCAAGAACGCCATCCGGGGTTCCCACTTTATAACCGTACAATTTCAATAATTTCTGCACTTCCAAAACCTTCTCATTGCTTTGAGCAGGAATAATCTCGCCAAGAAGGTCTCGCTCTTCAGCTCCTTCCCGCTGTAGTATGCGGTAAATAAAATCACAACCCATAAACTGAAAAAACACCGCAGACAATAAGAACATTCTTGTTGTTGGGTGTTTGATTAATGTCATCAGCCCTGCTCTACAACTGGTCAGCCTCATGACAATTTCTCTTTTCTATAAGGAACCCTTTTCAAAAAAGCAAGAGATCCTACGCCCCTCGCCTTTCAAGCCATTCTTTATTCACAGCAGCCATAATTTGTTTATAATGAATATGTCCAACAAACTCCCGCGTTTTCTCATCTTTTACCACAGGAAGAAAATCCAAATCTTTAAGACGAAGAATGTCAATGGCCTCTTTCAACGGGCGACAAGATTCAATAACCCGAGCGCTGGGCACAACAATGTCTTTTGCCATGACCAAATTGGTCAAAGACATCTCTTTTTCTAATAACATATCGCGCAAATCCCCTATCGATATGCTCCCCAACAACCGGTTTTTGTCATCTATGACACAAAAATCATAAGAGTCACTTGTCTTGATTTTTTCCACCATATTATTTAAGGTCGTATCCTGAGGAATAACAGGCACATTCTTCTCTATTAAATCAAGGACGCTGTACGAATCAATAACATCCTCTTCCGTAATATTTTTCCCCATCTCCCGAGTGCGATATACAGCATAGCGGATGGAAAGCGGCCCAACCAACTGAAAAACAAAAGTTGATGCTACAGTAATATTAATAATCATCAACCCTATCTGGCTCGCCTCAAGGCCAACCTGGCTCAAATGGTAGTGGATAGAAATCGCCATACCGATCGCCACCCCAGCCTGAGAAAACAAACATATACCCAAATAATTTGTAATATTTTTCGGCGCTTTGCCAATAAGCCCCCCTAAAAACGAGCCGAGCGTTTTTCCTATAATACGGCTAATTATATATATCGCCAGCAAGGAAGCAATACTTGCTTTAAAAACTGCCACGTCCAGGCGAGCGCCTACAAGAACAAAAAAGATAACGAAAAGCGGCATGCTGGCTTTTTTGATCGTTAAAAAAATCGCTTCACTCTCTTTAGGCGCAATATTACGCAAGGTCACCCCTGATACCATACAGGCAAGAATCAAGTCAATTTGCATATGCGCGGCTATCCCTACTGTTAAAGCGATAATTCCAAAGGAAAACGGCAAAATGCGGTCTCTATCTCTAATAAAATGTGTGAGCCAGTATAAGACAAATCCACTTAATGTCCCTAGAAACACCCCTATACTTATTTCGGTAAAGGCATGAAAAATATGCTCAAAAGAAAATTGGCCATGAACAATCAAAGTCTTGGCAAAAACGCTGGCAAAGGCATATAGGATCAAGGCCAGGACATCGTCTAAAGCCACAATGGCTAACAGCATTGATGACAAAGGGCCACGCGTCTTATATTCCCATAAAACATCAACCGTTGCCGCTGGCGCCGTGGCGGAGGCAATGGCGCCAAATAAGAGGCCTAAATATATTTTTTTGGTGAAAAAAGAAACCGCTACAGCCACAATCAGAAAGGTCAGGAAAGCCTGGCCGAATAAAATGGAATAGATGCTTCTGCCGCGATTGCGAAAAACATCAAAAGAAAGCTCTGAGCCCAGCATAAACCCGATGATCCCTAAAGCCAAATTGACCAAAGGATCCATCATTTCAACCAATTCCGGTGTCCAAGCTTTAGAGAAAGATTGACCTAAAAGCAGACCGACAATAATATAACCTGTCACCTGAGGAATCTTTATTTTTTGGAACAGCTTCCCGCTCAAAGTCCCTAAAAACACAGTCAAACCTACCAGTAATAAAATATGTAATTCCATGAATTATCCCCGAGAATAGTTTCCAAGAAAGCCCCTCCCTCCGGCCGGCATAACTTCTTGCGTTCTTAGGAACGGAGTTTTCAGCAGTCTGAAAAGTTTTATGCTTTCCTAAACTGTAAAAAACCAATAAATTTTCGCTCTTACTGACATTAGCATAACATTATATCAAAAGTTTGTTGTTTTTGTTTTTTAAACTGCTTTTTAAATTTTTAGATAAACGCCAACTTTTCAGCTTCAAGAAATTAAATTTATGTCTACAAAGGTGGTGTATCCTTGTTTAATTCTCACCTCAACAAAACGCGATCGTAAGCCGTTGACTGAGCTCCTCATTAAGACAGCAGCTTCTTTCCCTTTTTCTAAGTCTTTGATATTGCCCGTAAAATAAAACCGATATTGATTAGGGATCTCTTTTGATCTTACCCGACCCTCAGAATATAATTCAACAAAAGCTGATATTTCGACATTTGAATATTTAAGGGGTGCGCCGTCCAACTGGAAGAAATCTATCTTAAAGCCCTTTAATGAATGCTCTTTCGGGGAATCTGCGCGAATGTTCAGATCAATCAAAAAAGACTTTAAACCTGCGCTTAATAATTTTTCTTGAGAGACAACCTGTCTATTAAGAATATGATTCCACACATATCTGAATGTCGGATGATCACATTCCTTATCGCTAACACAACGTTTTGGTACCTGAGCAACTCCTGAAAATTCTTTTAGATCGGGGGCAGGGGAAAGATGCGCGGCATTAACAACAATAAAAGGGGACATATGTATTTCTTTCATATTGTCTAATCTGACACGATCATTTTCTTCGTATTCATCTTTTAATGAGCTTGAATAAAGAAAATCAAATCTCGCGCTAGGCAAAGGAACCGCCGCATCATCCTCATATTGATACCCTCCAGAAACAAAAATACCAATAAGATCGCCTCGTTAATAGAATCTGTGGGTGCATAGATAGTCAAATGCGTCCTAACTTCTGATTATGCAGTTAGCTCATC
>JAGLNJ010000136.1 GCA_023139575.1 Candidatus Omnitrophota bacterium
TTATGCGCCCTGTTAGGGCGTTTTTGATGATTCTTATGCCCTTGATTTTGATGACGTCTTGTGCTTTTTTTATTCTTAACATCTTGGCAAGTGAAACGAACTATTTAAATGTTGTTTGGGTGGGGCTTTTTATGTTTGGGGCTCTAGGTATTATTGAGCTACTAACAAGATCCAATAAAAACTTAATTTCAACTAAAACACTTATGTGAACGGTCAATGTCAGCCCGAAAAAGGATCCTCCTAGTAAATCCCCCTGGGAAACGTTTTTACATGAGGGATTATTATTGCAGTAAGATCTCTAAGGCCGCATATTATTCTCACCCAGTAGATTTTCTCTTTTTAAGCGGTATTTTGTCTCAAGAACATGACGTCTCGGTCTTAGATTGTATCGCTGAGAGAATTTCATCTGAGCAGGCTGCGGTGCAGGTTTCAGAACATCAGCCCGATGTACTTTTTTTCTTAACCGGGGCTGTGTCAATGGATGAGGACATGCCTTTTCTAAAGAATATAAAAGAAAAACAAGATGTCCTCATGATCGGGTTAGGAGATGTTTTTCTTGACTATTCAAAGTTACTGCTTGAAAAGTATTCATTCATTGATGCTGTTTTATTGGATTTTACAACTGGCGATATTCTTCAATTTTTGAAGAACCCTCGAGCATGTTATGATAATGTAGTCTGCAGGGATGGGGATAAAATTATCGAAGGCGCCCGGAGGTATAGTAATGGGGTGTTTTCTGTGCCATTTCCGCGGCATGAATTATTCAAGCATGAAAAATATATATTTCCTTTTTCCAGAGAAAAGATATTTGCCACGGTCTTAACGGATCTCGGATGTCCTTTTTCCTGCACGTATTGTCCAGCCAATCAATTTGGGTATAAGGTCAGGCCTGTGCAGGAAGTCATTGAAGAAATTAAGCGGTTAAAGAAATTAGGGATTAGAGAGATATTTTTCAAGGATCAGACGTTCACGGCGCAGAAATCGCGTGTTGAAAATCTGTGTGAGGCCATCCTTTCAGAAAACATTAATCCGAGTTGGACATGTTTTGCCCGGACTGATACTATCGATGAAAAATTGCTGTCTTTAATGAAAAAGACTGGTTGTCACACGGTTATTATCGGTGTCGAGACAGTAAACCAAGAGATTTCTTTAAACCTCAAACGACGGATCAATCAAGAGGATGTGCTAGAAAAAATACGATTATGCAAGAAACTCGAAATTGAAACTGTAGGGACATTTGTTATTGGACTTCCGAATGACACAAAAGAATCGATCCAGAAAACTATTCTTTTTGCAAAACAACTGCCTTTCGACTATGCGTCATTTAACATTTTTACTCCGGCTCACGGGACAAAGGCCCGCGAGGAATTAATTCGCGAAAAAAAGATTGATGATCAACCCCTCTTTATGGATAGTGGGGTAAGTTGCCCATCAACTTCTTTCGGAAATTTATCTGCGGATGATGTCTGGGAGTTAAGAAAGAAGGCCATTTTACAATTTTATTTAAGGCCAAGGTATCTTTTTAATCAAATAAGACGTTGTCATAGTTTTCTTGATATTTTTAGGCTTGTAAAACAGGCGTTTGGTCTGTTTAAAGCCTTTTGATTGAAAAACAGGGGGCGGATTTGGTAAAATTGGCTGTAAGACAAATTAAGAAACTAGAGTTAGAATTAAAAAAACGGATATTATATTAACTGCTTCTCTGCTTTACT
>JAGLNJ010000137.1 GCA_023139575.1 Candidatus Omnitrophota bacterium
TTAAAAGACATCATAAAGGCTCCTTTGAAAGAAGGCGAATAAGATTTTATTTTTTTAGGATCCCACCCTGCCGTAAGGTAGGGTGGGATGGATTTTTACAATCACAAGGGCAAACTTATTCAACTGACAGCTCAAAAGTTCCGGCTCCTCACCATCATATCGTCAACGCTATTTATATTCTTGTGTTTCTTCCACTATTTTTCGCTACGCCCGCTTTGGCTCGATGAAGTTTCCGTATTGAAGAATATCGAGAAATTTAGATGTTTGAATCTGTTGGGACCTCTAGATCATGCTCAGGCCTTCCCGCGGCTATATCTCGTTATTATTAAAATTATCAGTATGCCTTTTCAATATCACCTGTTGGCATTGAGATTTCTTCCTTTGATAGCTATGTTCGGGGCCTTTTTTGTCTGGCAGCGTGTCTTTCGAACAGTTTTCCAGGAAAATTGGCAATACATTCTGGCATTATTCAGCTTTAGCTGCAGCCATTATCTTAGCTATTATGCGGCAGAGTTAAAGCCGTATTCCTTGGACGTGCTGGCTGTGGGATCGGTTACGTTATTACTGCTGCATATGGATGCATGGCAAGAAGGGGGCAGCAGCTGGAGTCGCCGTTTGATGATTCTAGCAGTTCCATTAGTTTTGTTTTTCTCCTATGCGGGGATCTTCATTTTTTGGTTAGTGGGTTATAAAATGATTTCTTGGCGCCTTGGCCGGGAGAAAATTTTCTTGTTGTCATGTTTTAGCATCTTGACTTGCGCAGTCTTGGCAGGGATTTATTATATTGACTTAAGACATTCCTGGGGCAATGCCCCTTTGATGGATTATTGGGAATCCTATTTTATCTGCACGGATTCAACAGGATGTTTTATGAAAACGTTTTGGGAGGGGGTGAGGCGCCTTTCCACATGGTGGTTTGGTAAGTCTAAATTTTTTGTGAAATGGGCCACTTTTCTCATTCCGTTTTTTCTTTATGGAATATTTAAGCACGGCTTTGCCGCTTTAAAGAATCCGAACGGGAGGAATGTCTCACCCGAAATAATACTAAGTGTTTTTTTTGCGGAACTATTTGTTTTGGGAATTTTGAAGAAATACCCGTTCACGGGAGAGAGAATAACGCTATTTTTTGCTCCGTTCGTATTTATTATCATTATCAAATCTTTCGGGGACATCAGGCGCTTTAAATACCTTTTTGTGATTTTTCTGCTCAGTTATTTTTTCCTTTTGGGCGGAAGCCTGGTGGAAACGTTGGGTATATACTATAATTATTACTTGTGAACATAAGAAACCAGGGAGAGGCCCTATGCAATTAAACGGGGATATCACCGATTTTTTTATCGCCTTTGGCAGCGGCGTATTGGTCAGCTTTTCGCCCTGTATTTATCCTGTTATGCCTATTACAGCCAGTTATATTGCAGGCATTAATACAAAAGGAAGCCGGTGGATGGGATTTCTGATATCGTTGATTTATGTATTTGGTTTAGCCATAACATATTGCTCCCTGGCCGTGGCCGCGACTTTGACAGGGAAGGTTTTTGGCCAGATACAAAGTAATCCCTACATCTATATTGGGGTGGCTAATATTTTGTTGGTATTTGCCCTGGTCATGCTGGATGTCATTGCTCTTCCGAATATCGGTATCGAGGTAAGAGATAAGATCAAAGCAAAAAATATTTGCTCAATACTGCTTCTGGGGATGGCCTCAGGATTGGTTGTAGGGCCTTGTACGGCTCCCATTTTAGGGACATTGTTATTGTATGTAGGTAAACAACAGAATGTGATTCATGGTGTGAGTCTTTTGTTTGTTTTTTCCTACGGCGTGGGGACTTCATTGATCATTTTGGGCACTTTTAGCGGATTTTTAAGCTGGCTGCCCAAGTCCGGCATGTGGATGATTCGTATCAAACAGGTGTGTGGTATCCTTTTAATTGGGGTGGCGCAGTATTTTCTGATTAAAGCAGGGGCGTTAATCTTTTGATAACAATATAATACGGGTTTTTAGCTAATTCTTTGGATGAAAGAGAATTGTTGCTTTTTGTGGAATTTTTGTGTAAAATAATCAAATCTCAAGGCGAGATAAAAAAGTTGAAGTTATATATTAATCACATGAGGAGGATGACGAGATGAAGAAATTAGGTATCGTATTGGTCGCATTGACGTTTGCTATGGCATTTGTGCAGATTTCGGTAGCTGACCCATCAGGTATGGAAAAGGAAGAGCAAGGTAGTATGATGGGAGAAATGAAAGAAGACATTGTGGCTGAAGTTGAAGAAGCTGTGGAAATTGAAGAAGAAATGATGGAAGAGGCTGATGAGATGGCTGCCAATATGGAAGAAGTTGCCGAAGAAGTTGAGGAAGTTGAAGAGGACGTCATGGAAGAGGCAGAAGGCATTATGGACGAGATGAAAGGAAGTGTGGACGAATAATTGCTTTTTTCTTTTCTTAGATTCAAAGGGCTGGAGTGATCCAGCCTTTTTTTTGTCATTTAATTCCAGAGGAAATTTCCCTCCTTTATTGAAGGCGGGGATGAGAGCGAATTCCTGAATCGTGGTTGCGTATGATAGAATGGTTGCATGAGAGTGAAAAATAGTTCACATGCAGCGTACAGGGTGCAATATCATTTAGTGTGGTCGACTAGGTTTACCCGGCGGGGTATTTTTTCACAACGGTTGGGATAAACTAGGAAGTAATACATAAATACATCGAGAGACAGTGGCAGGAAGATTCAGGACAAACGGAGCTTGAGCTTTAAAATGATCAAGTCCCCTGGCTGTGAAGCCGGGGACAGCTTATATCTAGTTAACATTTGAAAAGATGAGTGTTTTTTGTTACTATCAGGTAAATATTTGAATCGTAATCACAAAGAGTTAAAATGAAGTTTTTCACTGACCTGCATATTCATTCCCACTTCTCACGGGCCACCAGCAAAGCCCTGAATCTTGAGAATTTATCATACTGGGCACAGCTTAAAGGGATACAAGTTATCGGCACAGGAGATTGCATTCATCCAGGGTGGCTGAATGAATTAAAGAAAAAACTTGAACCAGCTGAAGAAGGATTTTTTCGCTTAAAGCCGGAATATGACAAATTCGCCAGAGATACTTTGCCCAAAGCCTGCCGGGGTGAAGTCCGCTTTATATTGAGCAGTGAAATTTCCAATATTTACAAAAGGGCCGATAAGGTTCGCAAAGTTCATCACGTTATTTTTGCCCCTTCTTTTGAGGCGGCAGAAAGAATCCAATTCCAGCTAGATCAAATCGGGAACATCAAGTCAGATGGCAGGCCAATTTTAGGGCTGGATTCCCGGGATTTATTAGAAATAGTATTGGAATCGGATCCTTTGAGTTTTTTGGTTCCGGCACATATTTGGACTCCTTGGTTTTCTGTCCTGGGATCCAAAGGGGGCTTTAACAGTTTAGATGAGTGTTTTGGGGATTTGACACGGCATATATTTGCCTTGGAAACAGGGCTGTCCTCAGATCCGTTGATGAATTGGCGCTTGAGCCAGCTTGATCCTTATGTTCTTATTTCCAATTCCGACGCGCACTCTCCGGCAAAGTTGGCGCGGGAAGCCACGATATTTGACACGGAATTCAGTTATCCAGCTATTTACCGGGCTTTATCTGACCGTGAAGATCCGGGACTTCTAGGGACAATTGAGTTCTTTCCTGAAGAGGGTAAATATCATTATGACGGTCATAGGCTTTGCAAAACGCGAATGCACCCTAAGGATACTATTGCGCAAAAAGGTTTGTGTTCTGTATGCGGTAAACCAGTAACGATAGGGGTTATGTCGCGGGTAGAAGAACTCGCAGACTGTGATGAAGGGAGGAAATCTCCGCATTGGCGCCCTTTTTATAGTTTAATACCTTTGACGGAAATTATTGCTGACGTAAGAGGTGTGGGCCCCAATTCTAAGGCTGTTCAAAAAACCTATCAGGAAGTTATGGCAAAATTAGGCAGTGAACTTTATATTCTTCAGGATTCGTCTTTAAAAGAGATTCGAAATGTCTGTGGCAGCATGATAAGCGAGGGTATCGGTCGGGTCCGGGAAGGGGAGGTGTCGATTGCCGCAGGTTATGATGGGGAATACGGAAAAGTGGTCATTTTCAACAAAGAAGACAGTTTCTCCAGCAAGGAACAATTGACCTTATTCTCGTAACTATCATAAGATGTTGATATAAAGATAGTTAAGATCCCCCCCCCTATGATATTTAATTTCTTGGATGGGATTATTTGATATGCTGGTTTTAGGATGTTATATTTATAATAAGATTAAGAATAATTTAATGTTATGAAATTAAAAAAATTTATAATATTTGTGTTTGTAGCCTGTTTTTCAGCGGGTTTATCCTTCCATTCGCAGGATGCTCTTGCACAGAAAAATCTTGACTACCTTAATAATAATTATGAAATGCTCCCCATGCCTTTAACTAGAAAGAAGAGTGATGAAGTGCCCTATCATATCCTGATAAGTTTTTACAATCAGCATGATATCTATTGGGATGATGCCCCAGTGAATACCAAAATAAAATTTGTCGCTAAATATAATCGTGAAATGATAAAAAAGAAAAACGCAATCCGCAAAATTGTTAATAAAAAGAGGCAACACGAGATTAAATTACAACTGGAAGCAAAAAAAAAGCAGTTGGATAGATTGAGAAGAGAGCGGAAAAGTATGCAGGAAAAATTGAAAAAAAAGCGTGATCTGACTAAATTAAAAAATGAAAGAGAAAGAAAAAGGAAAGAGTTGAAAACTAGATTGAAAAATCGCGAAACAACAAATCGTTAATTTGTACATTGTCACTATTGTTGTGTCAAAAAAACATTGTTTTTGGTTCCCGCATTTGCATTAAAACCCTTCCGTAATTCTTATAATTTATTTATATTAATAATTTTACTGGATACAGCCTTTAAATTCACTTAAAATATACTGATGCTTAATATGAAGAAACAGCGGCAATCCCTTTTGGGGGTATTGTTTACAGGAGTTGTATTCCTGTTGATTACCGTGAGCCATGCGTGGGCAACTCCGGCAGAAGAAATCCTCATCAAGGAGGAATTTGCTGATAATACTTTAGGTTGGCCGGTACTGAATGACAGGGATATCTATGCCGTTATTAAAGAGGGAAAATATTTTATCAATTGCATAAGTCCGACCAAGGCGAATTTGGCCGGGATTGCTCCCAAGGGATTGAATTATTCTGAGAATTATACCATAGAGGCCCTTATCAAGAAGGCCGGGGGGATGGAGAATAACAGTTATGGGGTCTTTTGGGGCGGGAAAGATGCTGGATCTCATTATCGGTTTGAAATAACCGGTAATGGTCTTATGGCGATATATTCTTGTGAGGATTATACAGCGCTGCCCCCTCATATTGGTTGGGTACAGCAGGCGGCTATTAACCGTAGTAATAGTGAAAACAGATTTTCAATTATGAAGATGGGAAAATATGTCCATTTTTTTATTAACGGTAGATATGCAGGGTCTCTGAAAGGGCAGTTTTATTTCGGTAAACATTTGGGTTTTATTACTCAATCGGAAATGGCTGTTGAGGCAGATTACTTTCATGTGTTACAGGGTTTAAGAAAGGAACTGGTGGAGGAGTTGCCAGAAACCTTCCAGCGTGATGTTGTCAGAATATCTTTTGACAATGTTAGGGCTCATTATGAAGGAGATGACCGGCAGTTGACTTTTAAGATTATTTATTCATTGAAGGATGCCTTGGCATCGCAAGATGAGGTCTTGATAAATATGAGTTGTAAAGTTCAGCAAGGCGATGACATCATATATTCGGACGATTTTGAGAAAAATGTTATTCTGGGCGAACATCTCACGATGAAGGTTGTCCAGTCACCTGTTGATCTGGAGAAAGGGAAATATTTTATGCAATTGCAGATACAATATCAAGATGAGGTCGTTCAAGAATCAACTCGATTTGTCGTTAAATAATCGAAAATGAGAAATGTATGAACAAAATAAAAGCAATCATCAGCTTTATTAAAGACGATATCTGGCGTATCAAGACCAGAAAACTTTCTTGGGCTAAATCTTTTTGGATTAAGCAGTTGCGCATATTGCTTCTGGCCGTGCGCGGCTTTGCAGAGGATAAATGTCAGCTTCGCGCCTCAGCATTAACCTTTTATTCTTTGTTGTCCATTGTTCCGGTTTTGGCTATGGCCTTTGGAATTGCGAAAGGTTTTGGTTTGGATAAGATTCTGGAGCAACAGCTTTATGAAAAGATCCCCGGACAGGTAGAGGTTATTGAAAAGATTGTGGGCTTTGCAAACTCGTTTTTGGAGAATACCCAGGGAGGTTTGATAGCCGGTATCGGTGTGGGGATCCTTTTTTGGACGGTTATCAAGGTTTTGGGGAATATTGAGAATTCATTCAATGATATTTGGGGTATAAAAAAGGCAAGAAGTCTGGGGCGTAAATTCAGCGATTATTTGTCCATCATGCTTATTTGTCCGCTGCTTTTTATTATGTCGAGCAGCATTACCGTTCTTATTACAAGTCAGGTAACATTGATTATTCAGAAAGTCTCTCTTTTAGGCGCGATCAGCCCTGTCATTATGGCCCTTTTAAAATTGCTTCCTTATGGCGTTATCTGGATTATGTTTACTTTTATCTATATCTTTATGCCTAACACCAAGGTGTCGTTCTCGTCAGGGTTGTTGGGAGGCATTATTGCCGGAACGATATATCAGGTTGTGCAATGGGCTTATATCGCCTTTCAAGTTGGCGTATCCAAATACGGCGCCATTTACGGGAGTTTTGCCGCCTTGCCTTTGTTTTTGGTGTGGCTGCAAATCAGTTGGTTGATTGTTCTTTTCGGGGCGGAGATCTCATTTGCCGAGCAGAACGTGGACACCTATGAGTTTGAGCCCGACTGTCTTAAAGTAAGTCAGGGTTTCAAGAAGTTATTAGCACTACAGATAACACAGCTTTGTGTTAATAATTTTGCGCAAGAAGCATCTCCATGGACGGCGCAAGATATATCGCATCATCTTGAGCTTCCCATTCGCCTGGTGAATCAAGTGCTTTATGATCTCACAGAGGCGGGTATCCTTTCTGAGGTCAAATTGCCGGGAAGTCAGATGGCAGGTTTTCAGCCCGCCATTGACATTGAAAAGATCACGATCCATAAAGTGCTGAATATTCTGGATAACAATGGTTTAGACAACATTCCGTTGATCGAATCAGAAGAGCTCTCGGCTATCAAGACAGCATTAGAGGATTTCGACAAGTCGCTTGCCGACTCACCGGGAAATAAATGGCTCAAAGATATTTAAAAACAGGTTTTATGATGACAATGAAGTTTCTTTGCGTAAAAATTATTTTGCTATTTCCTGCCATCCATTTATCAGCGGGTTTGCTTTATGCCCAGCAGAATGTTGAAAATAATATTAATACCACGTATTATGATGACGGCGATGTAAAAGAAGAGGAAACACTGAAAGATAGTAAGCGGGAGGGCGTTTTTAAAAGTTATTATGCCGGAGGGCAGGTGAAATCTGTCGGTTATTACAGGGCCGGCAAAAGGGACGGCTTATTCAAAAAGTTTTATGAAAACGGTCAGTTAATGTTTAAGGCGCAGTATAGGGCTGGCGCTATTGAAGGCAATATTGAAATGTTTGATGTTGAAGGCGACCTCGTCAGGAAATGGGATGCAAAAGAGCGCCAGGATGTGCCGATAAAATCCCTGCCTTCATTGCGGGGACGTATTTTTGATGAGGGGGATGAGGATGCTGTGTTTGATTTGCAAAAAGAATACTATAAAGACGGCACGCTTAAGGCAGAGAAATTCTATAAAAACAGTAAGCTTGAGGGAGTTCAGAAGAAATATGATAAGGACGGTAATTTGCGTATGACCCTTACCTATCAGGATGGCAAGCTCGTGCATCAGGAGGGTGCTGATGCACGAGGGGAGTTTTCCTTTGGAACGCCGTCTGATTTAGTGGAATGTTTTTCTGTGTTGCAGAAAATGCTCACAGAACACGAAATCCAGCAGGTGAAAAGAGCTGCACCCGAAGAACTGCGCGACAACAAGTTTTTTCTTAAGAATAAGGTTTGGTCTTTGTGGACGGACACGCCGTTGACGGATTATTTCCGTGATCTGGGGATATATCATCCGGATGATATGGGAAGTATTGTTTTCTTGACTTTTCAGAAATATTTAAACAATGAAGAAATGCAGCTAGATAAACATATAGAATATTTTCAGAATTATTGGCAAAAGATGGCTGATGACGAGTATTTAAGAAAAGAAGTTAGTTCGAATAAATAAGACTTCAGGCAGAAGCCTGATGCCTTAATTCAACAACCAAAATTTTTTTGAAGGAGAATGATTATGTCATTTGAGTTTGTGATAATGGCAAAAAACATCATTATCGCCCTATTGTTTGCTCTTTTGGTTTATGCATTGTCACGTATCCGGTTTTTGCGCAGGAGCCTCTCGGAAGAGGGACGCAAAAGATTGGTGCCGATTTTGATATTGGAAAAAGAAGAAAACGGTGGGGCCTTTTTTGTGAAAAATGAGGGGATATGTTCGGCGAAAAACATCTCAATTGAGGATTTTCAATTGCCCTTAGAGTATGACTTTAAACGCACGGTAACGATTCGTTTTAATTCCGTCGGCATATTGAACCCCGGACAAAGGGCAAAGCTTTATTTTGATGCGTTAGATGGCGGCCGCAAGGTAGGGGATCATGAGATGTCGTATCTTTTGCCGAAAATTAATGAAGCGAGTTTTGAGGTGAAGATCAGTTATACGAATTTGGAAAGCGTTAGGTATGTCACGATCATCGGCAAACAAAAAGATAGGATTTTTGTGCGTTACGCCGGCTCGCCGGACAGGGTTATTGACAAGGGGGAGTTGTAGAGGAGGAACAAGACAATGTTGTCGCGAACTGTTAAGCATGGTTTTATTATTCTCAGTATTTTATTTCTTGGTGTCTTATCGGCACAGGCGCAGATTGCTCCGGTGAAGGCAAAAATATTTTCGCATCGTTCCATTACCGTAACAGGCCATGGGATGATTAAAGTTGTGCCGGATCAAATTGTTATTACTTTAGGGGTAGAAACGGTGAGTGAGGATTTGGGCATTGCCAAGAGTCAGAATGACGCCCGGATTAATAAGGTATTAAGTATAGCTGAAGAGATGAGTGTTTCACAAGGTGATATCCAGACCAGTCATTTAAGTATTTATCCCCGATACCGTAATGTTTATGAACAGCAGTCATTTGCAGGTTTTACCGTGGAGAAGAAAATTGTTGTCATATTAAAAGATTTGAAGAAATACCGGCAGTTTCTCAGCCGCATCTTAGACGCGAAGGTAAACTATGTTCATGGTATTGAATTCCGACACAGCGGGATTGAGGAATATAAAAAAGAGGCGCGTCTGCATGCAATCCGGGAAGCGAAAGAGAAGGCTATGGCTTTGGCTGGTGAATTGGGGCAGGAAATAGGCGAGCCTCTATCGATAGAGGAGGTTCCGTCACTGACCCCATATACCCAACTTCGCATTGCAAAAATGGGCGGGGGTCATGGTGAAGCGGACCCAATAGCTCTGGGCAAGATAGATGTGTCGGCGGATATGACTGTGAGCTTTGCGCTGATGCCCTCGAGCAGAAGGATGCCTTCAAAGGCGTTCGACCAGAAGCTGCCCGCAGCTGAGCCATCAAGATTGCATTAAATTATTTCAAGAAAAGTTTGGAAAAAAAGGAGGAGGTGGTTATGGGATGTATAAATTTAGAGAAGAATTTAGCGGATTGTAATTGCACTTACGGCAGTTGCGCCAAAAAAGGTTTGTGCTGTGAGTGTGTGAGGTATCATCGGGTTAAAGGACATTTACCTGCCTGCTATTTTCCTTCGGAAGCAGAAAAAACTTTTGACCGTTCCATCGAACACTTTATCGAGGTTTATCAGAAAAATAAGAATAATAGTTAAGGTTATTATGGACAATATTCAAACACCTAAACCAGCAGTTTTTTATCCGCCTACGATGGGCCAGCATACCCTTTCGAATAATTTTAAACTATGGGTCGTTGGGTTCATTTTTTTCATGATATTTTCTCATCTTTTTATCCGCATTGCCTTTCCAAAGGCGCAAATCATGTCCAATGAGTTGATATTGAGTATTGTCCTGGGCCTGATTTTATACCTCTGGACGCAGGAATTACGTGACCGTTATTGCATACAGGGGATGAATGAGGAGTTTGTCCTGGCGCAGAAAAAGTTGCAAAATGCTGAGATTGACATGATTACTTCATTAATCAAGATGTTTGAATCCAAAGATCCTTATGAATTGGGTCACTCCAGCCGGGTGGCCTTCATTGCCGTATCTATTGCCCGCGCACTCAATCTGTCTATGGATGAGCAGGAGGCCATACGCCGATCAGGGCTGTTACATGACTTAGGAAAACTGATTATCTCTGACAGTATTTTGCTTAAAACAGAGGCTCTCACGGAGGAAGAGTGGGCACAAATAAAAAAACATCCGCAAAATACGGTTAATATCCTTGAATCGCTGAAATTTCTCCATTTAGAAAAAAAGATCATTTTGCATCATCATGAGAGGTTTGACGGCACGGGTTACCCGCAAGGATTGCAGGGGGGTAATATTCCCCTGGAGTCAAGGATCATCGCGGTAGCAGATACCTTTGATGCCATGAATTCCACCCGTATTCACCGCAAGTCCTGCAGTAAAGAATTTATCCTTAAAGAGTTACAATCCGGTAGGGGCAGACAGTTGGATCCCACCCTGGTTGATCATTTTCTGAGAATGCTAGATCAGAATCCTGATTTCTGGGAAAGAGACAAAATTCCGGAGGTCTGATTCCTGATTAATTAAGGGTTAGGGTGTCGGTCTTATTTTTATCTTGCCGAAAAAGCGCCTAAAGGTTATTATATTTGTCATATGTCTCTAAAGGGAATATTGTTTATGTTAAGTAAATTTTCTTTGTTATGCGCTGTGTTGCTTATAACAGGCTGCTCTGTTGGCTCATATTCCAAGGTTGATGTTGATAAAGTGACAGGTGTCAAAACTGTCACCCGTTTTTCGGCCTTTTTTGAAGGGGCAACTGTGCTGCATAATGGCAAGGTAGATGTTTCCACTATTGTTGAAGTAACTAAAAAAAACGTGCCGTTGCCGGTAGGGAGATCAAGCACGGGTTCGGAAGATGTCCTGGTAGATCTTAAAATATATTTCTCAAATAATACAGAGAGGAATATTTATTTTCAGTTACGCAGTCTGCACCTCGTTAGAAATGGATACAATATTTCTCTGCTTGATGAGCCCACTGAGTTGCGTTTGATCCCCAAGGCTGTTGAAAGTGTTTTTGTTGAAGGACAAAAAATTCAAAACAATGAGCTTTCTTTAACATTAGAGCTTTTATATGTGGAGAATTACGAATATAAAAAGAAGCGCGTACAGCTACAGAGAATTTCTTTAGAAGCCTTTAAAGATCGAAAAGGAAAAATTTAATTAATAATGAATGGCTGAAAAAGCAAACAATATCAAAAGGTTGCAGAAGAGATCCAAAGGCTCATCATGGGGTATAAGGGATAAGATTGCTTAGTAAGATTTTTTGTAACTGCTCAGGTATGTGTTGATTTTTGAAACATTTTTAAGCAATATTCATTTGAGGGACGAAAGGGGAACCCTTAAAGATGCCCTCGATGGTTTCAAGAACGTTAAGAGAATTCTTTTTGACAGTCGAAATATAACTTCTGATGCGACAAAAGGCTTTGGCTCCGTTCTCATGGCGAAACGTTCCTGAAATTTTCTGTTGGACTTTCGCCATGCGGACATCGCGTTCGGCAAGATTATTATCAAAAGGAACGTTGAAGTCATACATAAAAGCCAAGGCTTCGTTTCGATATTCATCAAGCCGTTCAAGAAGATTTCTGGCTTTGCTTTTTTTGATGCGGCCCCGTTTCTTCGGACTAGGAGGTTTGCTTTTTACGGGATTCTCCGCGTAGCCTTCAGCAAGGATAGATTCATAAATGGCCTCGAAGGTTTCGATCTGTTCTTTCTCCAAATGATTTTGAATATGACAGGACTCATCAATCGTTTCCTTAATCTTAAGCAGGCAGTCAATCATATTTTTAGCCCAAGTTTGTTGCTGTTCTTCGTGTAGAAAGGTGAGTTCACGTAAATGATGGGCATTGCATAATCCATGAGTACAATCTTTGTATGTCCAATAAGGTTTCCAGAAGTCATGGATCGCACGTCCAAGAAAATCAGGAAGAATGCCTATATCATCCATCGCTTCTGAGCCTCGTTTGCCATGGATTTCATAATAGGTAAATTCATTTGTGCCGGCTGTATGCAGCCAATACCTTTTGCCCATAACCGACATTCCGGTTTCATCAAAGTGCGCTACTTCGGCGACTTTGATTTGTTCTTTGATTTGATCTACAGGATATTCTAAACATTCAGACGCGATATTGATGATATTATTCAATGTCCCTTCACTTAAGGGACAGGAAAACAAGTTTTCAAACAATTCAGCCGTACGTTCCAAGGGTAATAATTGATAGCCTTTTAAATAAACGGCCATCGCTTTTATACGAGGACCGTATTGAACTGGCGCGTTGACATTTTTTGGAAACACCGCTTTGTTTATATGATCACAATTCGGGCATTGTTTGATCTCAGCCTGATGTTCCGTAACCTCCAATTCGCTCGGAGGAATATCGAACACCTGACGTCTTTCAACATCATTTGCTTCTTTCTCGCTTAAGGAGCTTTTGCATTTTTCGCATTCGGTGACCTTATGGCGTTGAACATGATCAGGTTTATTCACCATCTTTAACGTATGTCCTTGATGTCCGTTTTGTCCGCCTGTTTTTCGTTCACCTTTGTCTCTGATACTCCGCGTCTTCTTTTGCAGACCATCCGTTGACGGTGGCTTGCTGCTATTATGGCTATTTTTTGCCTTTTGTTCCTCTAACGTTGTCACGCGTTCTTTTAAAATGGATATTTCTTTAGATAATTTTGCGACTTGTGTACTAAGTTCACAGATAACTTTAACCACAGTTTCTGGGCCAGCATGATAAATCGCCAGCGCTTCTTCTTGTGTGATGATTTTCATACTTAATACGATAAAAGCATTTATCCGTCGAGTCCAGAGTTAAATTGTTTTTTTCAATGTTTTATGAAAATGAACCTGACCAGTTACGATTTTTTAAGGAAATATCCCAATAGTTAATGTTTTTGTTGTTGAAAG
>JAGLNJ010000138.1 GCA_023139575.1 Candidatus Omnitrophota bacterium
CTTTTGGAATTTGCGGTGCCGAGCGCGCTCACGCTGTCGATTATCTGCCGCCATTTTAACGCGCAAGAAAAATATATCAATCACGGCCTGCTGTTGGGGCATGTGTTGAGTATTGTGACCATACCGTTTTTTCTTGCCCTTTATTTTAAGATGACAGGGGGGTACTGATCATGGCGGCGGGTGCTATCGCGACCAATAAAAAGGCTTATCGCAACTATCACCTTGGTGATAAATGGGAATGCGGGATCGCCTTAACGGGCGGGGAGGTCAAATCGATCCGTTCGGGCAAGGTTAATTTTAAAGACAGCTTCGCCAGGCTTGAGAAGGGGGAGGTTTTCTTGTATAATCTTCATATCAATCCTTACGAGCAGGCGAGTTATATGAATGAGGCTCCCGACCGGGTGCGGCGGCTGCTTTTGCATAAAAAGGAAATCAAAAAGATCACGGCGTATATCAATGAACGCGGCCAGGTGCTGGTGCCGACGAAGATTTATTTTAACAGCCGCGGTTATGTGAAGATTCAGATGGCGTTAGGTAAGGGGAAGAAGCTCTTCGATAAACGCGAAGATATCAAGAAGCGCACGATTGAGCGCGCGCTGAAAAGGGTTTTAAGGGTGCACAAGGGATAGGGATAAGAAACAAGTCATTGTTTTGCGTATTGGTTTGAGATCAGCTATAATTTTTTTAACAAAAGAAGAATTTTATGATATACCAGAAGCTGTTTAAAACACTTTGATAGATATGTTTGTTGATAAGCCATGGCCATTTGAGAAAACTGAAATTAAAAGCCGGGCGTCCGCAGGATATCATTGACGTTGCCCAATTAGATGAGATTAAACGAAGAAAACGTAAATGAAGTCACAACGACTAACAATCAGAATTAAGGATGTCCCGGTTTATGAGCATTTAGATGAGTCTTTAAAAAGAACTCCCGCTGAAAGATTAGCCTGGTTGGATAAAGCCAGGAAATTTGTCCGCACGATAAAGAGTTCAAAAAGAAAACAGTAGTAGAGGCCCGGCGCATACCGCAATCGGAATCAGTTGAAGTTCAGGTATGTGCCCGGGAATTCCCCGTCTCGCTTCGCGCGGGCTTCATAGGTGAGCTTCGCGGGATTCGCGAGCGGTATTATATTCCGCTCTTTGACTTATGTCTGCTTATCATATTTTGGGGGTGATTTGGTCTCGACTTGAACATGATGAGCATAGGTGGCATGCGGAGGATGCCGGTTGGCCTCCTGAAAAATCCGGCAAAACAATCAAACGGCAATTACGATGCAGTAGCCGAAGCTGAGGCTGTTTTAGCCGAAGCGCCAGTCCTTGTTTAAATAAAAAAACAAGGCCCTTGTGTTGATCAGGCCTGTGGGTTTGCATAAGGATACTTAGCAGGCTTGTCTTGGGTGCGGCCTGCGCATCAAAGATGAAATTTTATAAGGCTGGTGCGGCCGTGCCTGTGCGTTGGCGGCGGCTGTGCGAGATCTAAAAACGTACTACGCATGTAGATGCTTATGTAAGTCTGTTTAAGGACCCGGGTTCGATCCCCGGCACCTCCACCATGCTTCGTCAAAGGGCTTACGCATTTGACTACGCATGGCTTCGCCGGGAGCGGCAGAAGAGAGTCATCGAAGCATGGTGGAACCCGGCGTAGCTGAACACGTAAGTAATTCAGCGAAGACGGGTCCATTTTTTGACATGTCCTAACTGATTGACTATAATCTCTATATCCCCTCAAACATACCCCGCCAAAAATTATCATGCATTACGTTTATATCCTAAAAAGCATGGAAGACAGTAATAAAATTTATGTTGGTGTTACGAATAACATCGAAAGAAGATTGCGTCAGCATAATATTACGCCAACCTGTGCCTACACGAAGAGCTATGCGCCTTGGAATATGATTATATATACTGCTTTTAGGGATCAAAAGAAAGCCTTCGGGTTTGAGAAATATTTAAAATCCCACGCAGGCAAAGCCTTTTTAAAGAAACACCTCATTTAATTCTTTTAGTGCCCAAAGCCAGCCCAAATAGTGCCCATCGAGCCATAAAATCCCCCGATTGTCCTAGTTTGTCCATACTTGTCCTATTGAATCACATTATAATAAATAGTATACTTTCCTTACTTATTCCCCCACTAAGATTTAAAGGATCTTTTCATGAACCGAAGTATTGTTTTTAAAACTACTCACTGCTTCCACCGTGTGTCTTGCGCGGTCGTTGCCGGAATGTTTCTTTTTACTACCCTTTTTTTGGCGACGCCTGGCTTTGCTCAGGGATTGGAAACCCTCAATCTACCTGTTCCCGGCACAATGGTAAAACAAAGTAATGCGTTTGTGCCTGTCCTATTAAAGGGGATGACCCTTCATCCTGATGAGCCGTTTCGATTTGACTTTATTATTGATAGCGGCAACACGGATTTTTCCCAAGAAGAAATAAAACAAGAGTCTGAACGGTTAATAAAATACTTTCTTGCCTCTATGACTGTTCCCAAGGATGACCTTTGGGTAAACCTATCGCCTTATGAGGGCGACCGCATCATAACTGATGAATTAGGGAATACCGCATTAGGGCGTGACCTGTTAGCCCAGGATTATCTTCTCAAACAACTAACAGCGTCTTTAATGTATCCGGAAGATGAGTTGGGGAGAAAATTCTGGAAAAAGATCTATAAACAGGCCCGAGAGCAATTCGGCACTACCGACATCCCCGTAAACACGTTCAACAAGGTATGGATCATGCCGGAAAGTGCCACTGTTTATGAAAGCGGCAAGACAGTTTATGTCATTGGTGGGCGGTTGAAAGTTTTACTGGAACAAGACTATTTAGCATTGCAGAAAAACAAGGTGGAGGTAAATCCCGCCAGCACCAAATTATCAGATACACAATCCAAAGATTCTGCATCACTCTCTTCACAAGTCGTGAGGGAAATAATCCTTCCTGAACTTGAAAGAGAGGTCAATGAAGGCAAAAATTTCGCCCCTTTAAGGCAGATATATCATTCCTTAATACTATCTAAATGGTACAAACAGACGATCAAGGAGAGTTTGCTCTCGAGAGTATACGTCAACCAGAATAAGGTATCCGGCGTCGCCCTAGATGACAATACCTTCAAAGAGCAGATTTACGATAAGTATGTGGAAGCTTATAAAAAGGGTGTTTATAACTTTATCAAAAAAGATTATGACGAAGTCAGCCAGAAAGCCATTCCCCGCAAATATTTCTCGGGAGGCATATCAGAGGGAGATTATGATATTGGGCAGACCGATAGCGCGATGATGGTCAAGGATTCGGTAGTGGGGAAGAACTTTAAGGTGGCGATGGAAATTAATTCAAATGAATCCAACAGAGATAAGGCGATGCTGGGTAGACCGTGGACGATGAATGGGGCAAAGAAAGTATTGCTTAATCCAAATAAATATTCAGCATCAACAGTTACAGGGGCACTCAAAAAGCTAAATCTTGGAGGTTTTCATCCTGATATTGAAATTGATAAGTTAGTGTCAGAATTGGCGAAAAAAGGATATAAGAAATTTGATCAAGTTCTTTACAATTTAATATTGGAGGGGCACGTTAGTGACAAGGTGATCATGCAATATATTAAAATTGGTGATAGAGAAGTTGATAATATAAGAAAGGTATTTGAAAAAATGAAACCTTATTTTTCCAGAATCGGGATTGGTTTATGGAAGAACGCTTTTTTGGAGGCTATGAGTATCGTTAGGGGAGGGGGGGATTTTGAAGTTGGTTTTAAAGATGAGCGTTCAGGATCAATCCCATATACAAAAGGGGGCGAAATTTGGTACATGGATGGTACGAATGCAGCAGGAGAACCAGCTGATACAAGTGAGCCTCATACTGCGTATGCTCTATACTATAACCCTCCAGAAATCAAAATTATAAGAGTAGAAAAAGATGATGCTATGTTTGCAGATGAGGAATATGGCGGTATTGATATGAATGAAATTAATGTCGACCGCCAGGGCGACGGCGTTGACATACAATTTGACCCTGCCCAAATAGAGGGCATTGAGAATGTGCAGATAGATAGCTTTATTCCGATCATTATCAACATTACGCCCATTCAGAGTATCCTGCCTTTGCTGGGACTTGAAACAATGGAAACAACAGAAGATATTGCCTTATCAATCAATTAATTAGTGCCCAAAAGGTGCCCATCTTACATCAAAACCCCTGCAACTAAACCGCACTAGATGTAACTCCTCGCACAACTTTTAGAAGGCTGTTATCGACGGTATTTGAGTTATAATATTGAAAATAAGGGATTTATGTCTACGAGATTAATCGATCCCCGGCACCTCCACCATATCATTTGGGGTATCTTTCGATACCCCAATATTTTTGCCCCAAAAACACCCTTTCCCTATAATCATCAATCACTTACATTCTGATTGTGCAGTTAACGCATCCA
>JAGLNJ010000139.1 GCA_023139575.1 Candidatus Omnitrophota bacterium
GAGTAAAGCAGAGAAGCAGTTTATTCAAATTGCTCCAATGACAAATTTGCCTTTATTTTTGGGGTTGAATGATGAAAAACAAAATGAAAACTCTTGATTTCTATTTCCCACTTCCCGCTTTCAACTGGCCAAGATTTTCTATTTCCATCACATTGCGTTGCGCGTCGGGTAAATGATCGTCCTGGACGTGTGGACCCACGTGTTGTTAAACTTCGAAAAAAAGGTTATTCGCTCATGATGAAGCCAAGACAGATTCTTCGAAACCATTTAATAAAATTAGTGGCGAGACATTACTTAAACTAGCGCCATTGGGTACACACACCTATTTTAAAGGATGTTGAGAAATTATGTTCCCCCTTCAAGGTTCCCTGGCTTGACAACAAAACCATAGAGATCCTTTGAAGCGCTTAATTTAGAGTGTAATTATGATGGATAAGCTACCGGTGAAAATCGGTGTTAAACAAACCATCTTTTCCCCGATCTTTATCCCCCGCATATTTGCGATAAATAAAATTATATGCCATATTTATATATATAAAATGATACGTATATATTAATCATGAGATCACTTAAAACCTTAATTCTGTTTATTTACCTTATTTCCAACCTTTTGCCTGCTACGGCTGAAGCGCAAACAGGTCTGTCTTTTTTATTGCCCGATCCGGGAAAAATGGTGGGGCTAAGCGCACCCTATGATCCGGCCACTCTACAAGGAATCAGAGTATTCCCCGACAATCCACTAAAAATGGACTTTATTGTCGACCCCGGTGAAAGCGGTTTAATCTCAGAAGGGCTGAAAAAAGAGTCCACCAGGCTAATCAAGTATTTTCTCAGTACGCTGACGATTCCTAAAGAAGATTTGTGGGTGAATTTATCACCTCATGAGAAAGACCGTATCGCCCCCGATAAATTCGGTGAAACGGAGATGGCCCGTGACCTTCTGGCTCAAGATTATCTTTTAAAGCAAATAACATCCTCCCTTATGTACCCTGAAGGCGAATTAGGAAAAAACTTCTGGACGCGTCTTTATAAAATAGCCTATGAGCGGTATGGCATATCAGATGTTCCCGTGGAAACGTTCAATAAAGTCTGGATCGTGCCGGAAAAAGCGGTTGTTTATGAAAACGGCAATACGGCATACATCCTTGAATGTCAATTAGATGTCATGCTTGAAGCCGATTATGCCGCCCGTCAACAAGCCCACGGTGAACAGGCCTCCGGGAATAACCCCGAGCTTCAATCAGCCCCGGAACTCGAAAAAACGAAGCTGACACAGCAGTTGATGCGGGAAATTATTATTCCCGCGCTGAAGAAAGAAATTAATGAAGGCGGGCATTTCGCCCCCTTGCGCCAAATATATCATTCTATGATACTGGCGACATGGTATAAACGCGGCCTGCGCGCGTCCATTTTCGGCAAGGCCTACATCGGTAAAAACAAGATCGCCGGAATTGATGTTAACGACAAACAAATCAAAGAAAAGATTTACCAAAAATATCTGGAAGCCATGAAGACCGGTGTTTACAATTACATTAAAGAAGATTATGATCCGATCACTCAAAATCATATACCCCGCAAATATTTCTCGGGTGGGTTTATGGGCGGCGAAGACATTGATAACGCCATGTTGGTCACAGATAATAAGAATGCGCCGTGGCGCTGGTTTCCAAAAAAACCTTTTCTTCCCGCGCTGGTTATCGTCACTGTCGCCCTCGGCGCCCCGGATTTTTCCGCAGCCACAGCCCTTGCCGCGGCGGCTCCCGCCCAACAGACACAACAATCCGAAGCCGTTCCGGCCGTATTTAAGAAAATTGAAATTGAACTATGGGACGC
>JAGLNJ010000014.1 GCA_023139575.1 Candidatus Omnitrophota bacterium
TTACTCTTTATAGGATGTCTTTCCTGGTCAACAAGACAAGTTATTGACGCACAAATTTAATAAGGCAATTTAACCCATTCTGTTTCTTTACTCGGCAAAGTCGGCCGCATGATAGAATTAACCCGGCTGCGGTCTAACGCGGAAGGATAAATATACGGAACCCTAAAGGCGGCATAAAACCGCGGGGAATTTAAGACATATAACGGAATCTTTTGATCCTCATATTTTAATCTGATCTCCCCATCCTCTCTTTTTAAAAAAATAAATCCTTCCCGCAACAATATGACGTGTTTTTGTATAACATTCAATATCCGTGAGTTTATCCTCCCTTGCGCTTTATCGCTTAAGTTCATTGATAAAGCTCCTTGATGTTGTTGAAAAGCCCGGAGTAAGGATGAAGAGGCCTTTTTATTATTGCCTTCCAAATTCGACATATATCCTAAAATTGTCTTAAAGCCCGCCGCCTTCAAAGTGTGATAATAGATGAGCCAGTCATTATTCTGTGCCAAGCGGATTTCACCTAAAGAATCACGCATAAAAAAGTTTGTCCTGGGGGCCCTCAGAACGGCAAAACCTCCCTTTTTGAGTTTTCTGGCGGCAAGTTGAAACAGCTCCACACTATACCCCCGGCTGGAGCCGTACTCTGTTGGCGAAGGGGGATCAAAGTAAACGGCATCAAAAAGACTGCCCTCTTTGATCATATAACGAAAAGCATCCTGACGAACAACTTTGACTCGCGGATCCTGTAAAGCCCCTTTATTCACCTGTTTTAAAACAGCATGATCTTTCGCCAAATCAAGTAATACTCCTTGCGGCGCCAACAAAACGATCTGTTTTACAGCGGAATATTTCAGCAGCTCACGTAAAAGACAACCATCTCCTCCTCCGATGATCAAAGCATTCTCCGGCGCGCTTTGATTAAGGATGATCGGTATATGCGCAAAATATTCATAATAGATATCTTCATAATTAGTGCTTAATCGAAAATCATTATTAATATAAAAACGGTAATCCTGAGGAAAATCCGGTTCGCTGAAGAATTTCCGGCTATAGGCCTCCATCAAGTATGATGACGGCGTCATCTCCTCAACAGGCTTCTTAACAATATCAACTGCGTGCCGCCCTTCCTTATACCTTTCCACATCCTCGAGGCCTTTCATGCTTCCCAGAAAACGCAAAGCGATTTGCGGCGCATAAGGATAATAATAATATTTCTTCAAAAAGAATTGTGATACTTGCTGCCGGCAAATAATCCCACCCAAACAAACCAGAAAAATAATCACAAATCC
Organism: Candidatus Omnitrophota bacterium; assembly: GCA_023139575.1. Classification (GTDB taxonomy): domain Bacteria; phylum Omnitrophota; class Gorgyraeia; order Zapsychrales; family JANLHA01; genus JAGLNJ01. The sequence continues at coordinate 1,290 of JAGLNJ010000014.1, forward strand.
CGCTGTAATAAGCGGCGCCGGGTTTTCCTCGCTTTCTGCCTGCGCATAAATCAGCGCCAAAGCCAAAAGGTGAAACAAGGCAACAATAAAAGCCGATGTTATCACATTAAACAGTGGATAAAGAACCCCGGCGAAAACACATCCCGCCGCCAAATACCCGAAACTTTGTACGATGACTTTCTTTTCTGCCCAGCCCTTCTTATCCGCCTCTGCATTAAGCACATTCTGTATTCTTAACAATTGCATCCCTGTAACATGTCCCGCCAGCCATATAATAAAGAAATAAACCGCGTAAAACATCATCAACCCCGGCCAATAAGAATCGCGCATCCATTGCAACGTCAAATGCACATAAGCCGCGAAAAGCCCCCCTACTCCGGACAAATAAAAAAGACTCGCCCCAATTTCATCCTTCCATGACACTTCTGCTTCCCCGGCAGCCCGTATTATTTTTTTAAACCACAACCGCGCCATCCCCTGGGAAAAAAAGAATACTCCTAACGTTACGCTATAACACTTAACCATGTGCCCGACAAAAGATGTCATGGTTTGGGCAATGAGCAGCCCGTAAGCCAAACTGCACGCCGTCATCAGGAAAAAGGCTGCATAAAAAAAAGAACATTTGCTGATTTTTAACATAAGTGTCTTTTCAGTTTTTCTTATAATGTCACAAAAGAATTAGAGCGCTAGAGCGCCAGCAACTTCGACCCTATGCGTGACTGGTGCTCTAGCGTTATTTTATTTTGACTGTTAGTTCGGCATTCTTATCCGCCACCAAAACGCACGCTCCGGCAGGGTCGGCCGCATAACAGAATTAACCTTGCCGGCATCAGCATCTTCATCTTTATAGGGAACATCAAAAGCGAGCAAAAAACGCTCTTTATTCAAGACATAATGACTTATGTCTCGATCCCAATAAGAATAATCCAAATCCTCCTCCCCGCTTTTGAGAAAAATAAACCCTTTCCGCTGATCACCGACGTATCCTTCAATAATCTTTCGAACCATTTCGTCTTTATCGTATATCCTGTTCATTTTTTTTCGTCCTTCAATATCAGTTTCAAAAACGGATAATCTTGTGATATCTTGCAGCCGCTTATACAAAACATTTCGCGCCCATTTATTATCCCGCTCGAGATTGCTGACATACGGCGCTACCGTCTTAAACCCTGCCGCCTTTAAGGTTGCCAAAAAAACCTGCCACAATCTATACTGCCGGGAGCCCAAGAAATCTTTTTGCTTATCCCGTGGATAAGCCCCCAATCCCGGAGCGTCCATGACCGCAAAGCCATTTTCATTCAAGTGTCTTTGAACTCCATGATAAAACTCCACGCTGTATAACTTGCTTAAATCATAATCTTTGGGGTTAGGAAAATCGATATAAATCGCATCATATCGTTCCTTTTCTCTTCGAATAAATTGATAAGCATCGCCGACCTGAATCTTGACGCGCGGATCATCAAAGGCGTGCCTGTTTATAGTACTGACAACAGGGTGCGTTTTTGCCAAAGTGATCATCTGCCGGTCAATATCAACCAAGTCGATGCTTTTTACCTCCTCATATTTCAGCAGTTCTCTGGCCAGCATACCGTCACCGCCGCCCAGGATAAGAACACGACCCGGCACTCTTTTGTTAATAATGATCGGCACATGCGTAAAATATTCATGATAAATTTCTTCAAAGTCCGTCCAGAACTGAAAGTCACCGTTAAGATACATGACATGCCGCCGCGCCTTGATATCGTCGGGACGCCATCGCTTGCGGCTATAAGCGGGGATCAATAGGCCTGTGAACGGATCATTGTAAGATTTTATTTTCACCATATCAATATTATGATAACGGGATGTCTTTCGCTCTATGTCCGGCAAATTCTTTGTCGGCAAAAACAACTCAAATCCATTCACGGCGGAATGTTTATAATAGTAATATTTCTTCAGAAAATATTGTTCTAAAGATTGATGGCCTACCATGCCGCTTATGATCAATACAGTAACCGCCGCCGGCAATAACAAAGCCTGGCCTCTCAAGCTCCCTTTCCTTCCCTCAAGACATAAAATATGAAAAGCGACAAGACAGTTGATCAAGGCGACCACAAACGCTGTACGCAATAATCCTAAATGCGGCAACAGGACCAAAGGGAAAAAAATCCCACCAAGCAAGCATCCAAAATAATCAGCCCCTAAGACGCGATGGATATTCCCGCGTTCATCACTTTCTTGTTTGGCCAACACGATGAGAACCGGAACCTCCATGCCGGTAAAAAAACCTATCGCCGCAATCAGCAAAAAAACAATCCCAAAAAAAATGGCCGTTCCGCCCAGATAACAATAACGCAGCCACATATAACCATAAAGCATATGCGCTACATAGATGACAATAACTGACAATGCCCCTAACAAACTCATTCCTGCTTCAATGTTAAAAAGCGCCTTACTGACAGGACAATGTTTGAATATACGCTTCCAAAAAAACGCACCCGCCCCCATGGCCCCTAAATAAAGGCCGATGGTCAAACTATAACAAATAACCGTATTGGCAGCGAACAAAGCAAAAGTCTGGGCGATAAGCAACTCATAAATAAGGCTGCAAAAGGCCAAAAGAAAAGAGTAAAGGTATATATGCATCAGAGAATAACGTCTTCCCATTAAATCCCCCGCGCGATCACCTTGGTCTTGACGGTTTTTGCCTCCAAAAGCCTTTTCAATTCCTCAATGGCTAATTCAGGATACATTTCGCCGCAAGTCAATATATCCAAACCGGCATAACGGTCCTCCGGCCAGGTGTGAATTGAGAAATGCGACTCCGCAATAAAAACCACACCGCTCACCCCGAAGGGATCGAACTGATGAAAAAACTGCTGCAAGATAGTCGCCTGACTCTTAACGGCGGCCTTCAGAAGGCTTTCCTGAACAAAATTCACATATTTAAGTTTCTCTTTATCGCAGTCACAAAATTCCACTAGATAATGTTTGCCAAACTCTTTACGAAGGTCTTCCATATAAGCACCTCTTAATGCAGATATTGTTGGATAAAAAATTCATTGATTTGCGAGGCATAGACCAGGATCCCCAGCATCAAGACCACTAACCCGATCTGAAATCCAAGCGCTTTCTTAAAATTAAATACAGCATCACCGATGATCTGCTTCTTGCGTGTTAATAACAATATTCCGGCCAGGGCGTTTAACGCCCCTGTCAAAAAAGCTGCCGGCATCAGCCCCATCACAGGGTAAAAAATGAAGGCAAAGACAAGCGTTCCGGTCAACGCGCCCAAATAATCAAAAGCCAGCACGACATTTTCTCTATCCTTCTTTTTGCCGCTGATCATATCCATAATCAAAGGCGTTTCAAAACCGGTAAGAAACCCTATCACAATAATCAAGACATGCGCGAAAAAAGCAAAAACAATGCGGGGCAATCCCAGTATATCCAAAAAATGCAACCAAACAAGACAAAGGCCGCCAACAATCGTTAAAAAACCCTCTATTTTCAAAAGGCTAAGGAATGGCCCCTTTTTGCATAGCCGCCCCACGGCAAGAGATCCCAACCCCATAGAAAACATGTATAGGCCGATAGTAATGCTGTAACGCAGAACCGTATTATCCAAAAAAGCTGCCAGCGATTGCGCCAGCAGCAACTCATAAGCAATACTGCAAAAAGCCAAAATGAATTTAATGAGATAAAACATATACTCGATCTCCTATTTTAAAGAAATAGCAAAAATCAAATTCCAAACCATCCACCTCTTAACACTTCGCTCCTATAAGAACATCTGCTTCACCGTCAATAATATAACAGCCGCGCCAATAAGATAAACCGCCTTTATCGATTCATACTTCTGAAATAAATAAACAGCAACAAGGCTTAATAAAAAAATCTTAACCTGCGCGAACATCACGCTGGGAATATTTAAAATGGCAAATATAAATCCGGAAGTCACGCGTTTTCCGTTTTTCTTGCCGAATAAAGTAAACATATTAATAACACCTTCTTTTTTATCTCCATCTATATCCTTAATATCCTTCGCCAACGTCAATCCCATGCCGAATAAACTGATCAAAACCCCAAGAATCAAGACGTTATTCTTGAAAACATATGTATAGGCCGATGAAAATATCCCCATCAGATATGCGGCAAACAATGACACACCAATAAGCGCGTGACCCAAGAAATTCTTCCTTAGGCGAATGGGGGGCAAAGAATAGGCCAGGGCCAACCCTAAGACAAAAACCGTCAGCAGAAAGACTTTCCAACTGATGACCAGACCGGCAGACAGGGCGAGAAAAGACAACAGTGAAGCCAAAAATTTATACTCCGCTATCGTAACGGCCTGGCACACTAAAGGCCTTTTAACGTTGTGCAGGCGGTCAATGTCTATATCATAGATATCGTTGACGATCACCGAGACCTGCCAAATAAAAAACACCACAGAGCTTCCCAGCGTCAAGGTAAACAAATCCACAAATCCCGTGGTCAAATAACGGGCCCATCCCCCCAGAAAGACAGCGATCAAGAAAACGCTCGTTCTTACCGGGCGGGTGTTGCGGAGGATCGCCCAAAATTTATTTTTGTCATAAATAAATAAAAAAGAACCCGCGAACATAATAAACGGAAGAAAATAATAGAGTGGCAAAAAATTATTAAAATAATAATCATCGCGTCCGTGACCAAAAAATAACTCAGGGGTGGAAAGGATAACCAAAAACAAATCAAGAATAAAGAAAGTGAAAAAACTTTTTATCCAGTTCTTCGTAATATAAAAAACATAGCCGCTGACAAAAAGCAGCCCTAAAAAAATTTCTAACGATATACCCAACGACGCATCACCTTGCCAAAAGGCAAGAGTGAAAAAATTGCCCCAGAAATTTCGCGCAGTGGCATAAAAATACCCTTGCCTGCGCCCTAACAGCAGCCCGTCAATAAGCGGCGGCAGAATGATCACCGGGTAAATCTTTACCCCGAAATTCATCACCGTCAAAAGCTTATTCCGGGTCATACGGGACAAGAACGCCCCGCCCACCAGAAAAAGGATTAGAAAATAATACACATTTTCCAAATAAAAACGGGCGTAGTCTTGAAAAACATTGATGCGAATCGGAAAGTAAAACAGCGTCCACTCAACAATGATCCTCACAGACGTTATGGCGATCACCAGATAGAATATCTGATGAAAAGAAAATTTCTTGGCAGTTATTTTTTTTAAAATTCCCATAGGGGTTTATTTGCAAATAATCCTTTATGCTTCTCAATCTTGATAGCTTTTAAACAATAAAATTATCAAATAAGAAACGCGAATTTCGAAATCCGAAACAAATTCTAAATTTAAAAATCTAAATCTTCTATATTAAAAACTTACTTTAAAAATTTGGAACATTTATAACTGGAATTCTTTAATTTATTTCGAAATTCGATATTCTTATTTCGAATTTACTTATCAAAATCAATTTGCATCTGTTAAGTCGGCTGCTTCTTGGTTAATTTATCTTTCGTCACCATGAATTGCAGCAAGGCCAACGTTGCCGGCATGGCACTAAAGGGCAAAACGATCAGGATAAAAACAGGGTTTAAGGTGAATTTGTTGACCAAAGAAATCGGTATATACCAGTAAAACAGCATGCCTAAACATAACACCAAAAACACCGGAAAGAACAGCAAGCCTTTTGCAGACACTTTTAAAGGCATAAGAATCACCGCGGCATAAATCAAATGAGGCAATGCGTCCTTCACGGCATTGGCAAAACTCGCGGAGCCTTCGCCGAACTGCAGGAAGTTGGGATTAAGCAGAGAAAAAAAGTTGAGTAAAATGGAACTGGCGGCAAAGATAATAATATAAATACGTATGATAACAAAAAAATCGGCTGGGGTCTCTTTCGTCTGTGCGGGAGCTTCAATCTTTCTGGGAACGTAGTCGTCTTCACCAGCCAGACATTTCTGATGATATACTAACTTCTTATTGAACTCTTCAGGATTCTTATCTCCTTTGTTAATGTCAATGAGAACCTGTACCGTTTGAGTTATAAGAACATCCTTGTTCTTAAAATCCTCATACTCATCTGAAACAGCTGCCGCCAAGGCCCATTGATAAAGCTGGTCTTTGGTAACACTGCCTTTCAAATAGGCTTGAATTCTTTTTAATAATATCTGCCGCGTTAATTCCATTATTTTTTAATACAACGCCTTTTTATATTAACCAGAATATTAATGTCTAGCGGTTAAAATTCTATCATTGTATAATTGTATTTGCAATAAAGGGATAAAAAAAGACGCTTTTAAAAAAGCGTCCGAAAAACAGGGTCAAGTTTAACAGCGACCTTAATAAATTTATATCGCAGGGCCTCTTCTAATTAGTCTTCAAATTGGGAAAGAACCCCTGTTAACTGATTCTCTAATTCCTCAATCTGAACATCTTTATCATCCATGATCCTCTGGACCAACTCTAGCCGATCTTCGGTCTCCTTCAGTCGTTCCTGCAACGCCGCGTATTCTTCACCCCGCTCTTTCATCATGACCGCCTTTTTCTGAAGTTCCAGGCGCACATCTGCTAATTGTTGTTGCAATTCAGCGACTTTCGCGGTATCCACAGGTCCTTTGCCCTCGCCTAATGAATCTATCTCTAAACGGGCCGATATGAGTTTTTGCTTTAAATCGGCGATAAGACGATCCTGACGCTTAACATATTTCACCATTTCCTGTTGTTTTTTGGATTGACGCTCCTTAATATATTTTTCTATCGTCCTCTTATCCCATTTCTTTGCGCGCAGGATCTTTATTTCATTTTCATAAGTTTTAATTGTCTCTTTGAGATTGGCGATCTGTTGATTCTTACTCGTCATCTGCTGATCCCGGCCACTTAACTTATAGTCTGAAAACAAAACGCGATCATTCAAAAACCCTAGTTCAATCCTTTTTTTGCGTATAATGTCTTCAAGCTTTTCTATTTTCTGTTTGCGGTCTGCCTCGAGCGCGGCCGCTTCCTGTTTAAATTGGCGGAATTCGCGTTCCAGATTAAAAACCTGGTCTTCATAATCGGCCTTCACAACCCTTGTCTTTCTTCGCGACGCGGACAGGGCCTGCTTATGCTCTTTCGCATTCTTTTTCAAGACTTTTCCTTTATATTTCGCTTCAGCAATAGCATCGCTTAAACGCTCTTTATTATGAAACAAATCATCACTTAAACGGGCGATCTTGTGATTTTTCTTTTCACTTTCTTCTAGAACCTTATTTCTTTGGGCTATTTCCTCTTCGACTTTTTGCTCAAAGGCCTTTATCTCCTTGCGCAAATCCCGATTCTCCACAGCTTTATTTGAAATAACCTGTTTCAGCTCTACTTTATCCTCTACCAAAGCGTCATTGATCCGGCCTTGTTTCTTTTTTATTTTCTCGAGGGTCTCAACCTGCTTTTTATATTTCTCTAAATACCGGCTTAGCCGGGAAACATGTGATATTTGCGATTCTGAACGGGCATAATATCCTCCCGAAACACCTAATCTCTTTAAATAATCCTGTGCGACAGCATTGTTAGGAGCGATCATAACCGCCTTGCTGAATTCATGAATGGCTGAAACAAAGTCGCCTTCATCATAATAGGCCTTGCCTAAATTGGTTAAATATTGTGCAACCATGTTAGATCCATCAGCATAAACCGGAGCTATAGGTAATATTAATGTAAGAAAAATAATTATAAGAGAAACATTTATTTTTTTCATTTAGACTGTCTCGCTTAGTTATTGAAATTCAAAAGTTTGCGGATATCATAATACTTATTTTAATTAAATAAAGTATAACATTTAGTATAAATAAGTGTCAAGACAACCACTGGTTATTACTGAGATAATCGTCTTTAGGTACCAGGTACTTGTATGTGGTACCCTGACGCCTAGCAATTAATTATTTCCCCGAAAAGCGATTTTATGATATAAATGAGAGACTGGGGAGC
>JAGLNJ010000140.1 GCA_023139575.1 Candidatus Omnitrophota bacterium
ATATTAATTATGAAATTACTCAAAACCCTGATTCTGTTCATTTACCTTATTTCCAACCTTTTGCCTGCTACGGCTGAAGCGCAAACAGGTCTGTCTTTTTTATTGCCCGATCCGGGAAAAATGGTGGGTCTAAGCGAACCCTATGCTCCGGCCACTCTGCAAGGAATCAAAGTATTCCCCGATAACCCGCTTAAAATGAACTTTATTGTCGACCCCGGTGAAAGCGGTTTAATCTCAGAAGGGCTAAAAGAGGAGTCCACCAGGCTAATCAAGTATTTTCTCAGTACGCTGACGATTCCTAAAGAAGATTTATGGGTGAATTTATCACCTCATGAGAAAGGCCGTATCGCCCCCGATAAATTCGGTGAAACTGAGATGGCCCGTGACCTTCTGGCTCAAGATTATCTTTTAAAGCAAATCACATCCTCCCTGATGTACCCTGAAGGCGAATTAGGAAAAGACTTCTGGTCGCGTCTTTATAAAACAGCCTATGAGCGGTATGGCATATCAGATATTCCCGTGGAAACATTCAATAAAGTCTGGATCGTGCCGGAAAAAGCGGTTGTTTATGAAAACGGCAATACGGCATATATCCTTGAATGTCAATTAGATGTCATGCTTGAAGCCGATTATGCCGCCCGTCAACAAGCCCCCGGTGAACAGGCCTCCGGGAATAACCCCGCGCTTCAATCAGCCCCGGAACTCGAAAAAACGAAGCTGACACAGCAGTTGATGCGAAAAATTATTATTCCCGCACTGAAGAAAGAAATTAATGAAGGCGGGCATTTCGCTCCCTTGCGCCAAATATATCATTCTATGATACTGGCGACATGGTATAAACGCAGCCTGCGCGCGTCCATTTTCGGCAAGGCCTACATCGGCAAGAATAAGGTCGCCGGAATTAATGTTGACGATAAACAAATCAAAGAAAAGATTTACCAAAAATATCTGGAAGCCATGAAGGCCGGTGTTTACAATTACATTAAAAAAGATTATGATCCGGTTACTCAGGATCATATACCCCGCAAATATTTTTCGGGCGGGTTTATGGGAGGCGAAGCCGTTGATAACGCCATGTTGGTCACAGATAATAAGAATGCGCCGTGGCGCTGGCTTCCAAAAAAACCTTTTCTTCCCGCGCTGGTTCTCATCACTGTCGCCCTCGGCGCCCCGGATTTTTCCGCAGCCACAGCCCTTGCCGCGGCGGCTCTCACCCAACAAACACAGCAATCCGAAACCGTTCCGGCCGTATTTGAGGAAATTGAAATTGAACTATGGGACGCCGAACTAAATGAATTTATCGATAACGATCAAATACGCAACATCATCATTGATAAAATTCGTGATCGGCTGAAAGGAAACGCCCTCATTACCGGAGATATGATAGCTGAAGAATCGCGGTATCTATGGTCCAAATCGGTTGTCACCTGGCAAGGCCCGAATATTAAAAAGATAAGTTTCGTCCTGGAAGAAGGTCAGGATGAGTTCTTCAGCTCCAATTTATCCGACCATGAGATTAAATTCTTGCGGCTCGTTAAGGAAGGCCTCCTAAAACAAGCCCTTGCTATGCTCAAACATTCTGACCGGTGGGATTTTAAAGTCTACAACATCATCAAGAAATTTCCGCGGGCGCTGCTGACTTTGCTGGAGTTCGATTTCAACAGCGTCGCCGAACTTATTTACAGTGATCCCGCGCAAAGTACTTTTTCTTATATGGCCGTCCTTGACATTCATGAGCTTGACCCGGATTATACGATACGATTATTTGAATACGCGATCAAAAATGGGCATGAGGTTAAACTTGTTCAAATGTTTGACTATTCATATTTGAGGGATACTTATCATTCTGCGCGTCAAAATTCTGAAAATTTGATTGCGTTTTTAAAGGAAAACGGCAAACATGATTGGATAAAAGAATATAGCAGTCAAGCCATGGCGAAAATTGAAGAACGGATATTTTCTCCTAACAGGAATAAAGCCGCCGATCTTGGCCCGGGAGTTATTGATTCGATAAAACGTCTTGAGTATTGGCATGAGGAAATGACAATAAAAAAACGATATAACCGGTTGAATGGCTTAACCTCCGGGAATGATGATTATATCGCAACCGAGGATTTCAGGAAAATGATAGCCTCTTTGCTCACAGAGGCAATTGAGAACATCAGTAAGAAAAAAGACAGTATTACGGACAAAGAGGCCTATCAGTATGGGAAAGATCTCTATGCTTTCAGTGACAAGGCCGATTCAGGGCCAAGTAGGGAAGCCTTTTTAGCTGCCTATGAAATGTATCTAAAATTCTCTCAATTGAATCACGCGCCGTTCAAAACTGTCATAGACTTTTACGAAAATGCGCGTAAAGGGAACATAGATATCGAAGAGTATCTACAAAACATTCAGGAAAAACATCGAAAGTTTAAAGAACAAAAAGCGGATGGCGAGCCTGCTTTTGACAACGAAAACGAAAATCCCGATGACGCTATGCTCGGGAGAGATGATCAGGTTGTTGCCGGTTTATCTCAACAGAAGAACAAAAACGATTCCGCGAAAGGCCTCACTCACGGAGGCATTGACTTAAATGAGGATAAATTGGAATTACTTAAACGCGGTTCAGGTATCGATTTTAAAATCCCGGATGGCCAGGTTGAAGCGATCATTAACGCGGAAGGTTTTACGCCTGTAATTATTCAAACTGCTTCTCTGCTTCGGTCAA
>JAGLNJ010000141.1 GCA_023139575.1 Candidatus Omnitrophota bacterium
TAATCCGGTGAGGGCTAAGATGGTAAAGGCTGCGCGGGAATATTCCTGGTCAAGCACGCGAGCGCGTTTAGGAAAGAAATATCAATGGGTAACATTGGCCGATGTGAGTGAGGTTGTAGAGGTGTCTGATTGGAAGGCATATCTACAGGAGGGTGAGGATGACAGTCTCGTGAAGTTGATAAGAAAAGCGACAAAAAAGAATTTGGTGTTAGGGCCAAAAGAATTTATACTAAAACTTGAGAATATTTTGAAACGTAAGATAATGCCTAATCCAAAAGGACGGCCCAGGAAAAGAGGGAGAAAATAGGGTCCGCACCTATTTATTCGGGTACGACGGATATTGGTGGAGGCGGCCTGGCATTATCGCCATCCAGCCCGGCTATCAAAAGTATTGAAGAAGCGACAAGAAGGACAAGATTTGGAAATACTCAATTATTCATGGAAAGCTCAGCAACGATTGCATAAAAGATTTAATCGATTAAGTTTTAAAAAAAGCAGAAATATAGCTGTTGTAGCAGCCGCGAGAAAATTATAATGGTCTATGAAAAAGATTGCAGCGGGTTAACAGTAGCATAAAAAACAAATTTAAGATCTTTGAGAGTCTGAAGCGATGGTTGGTACGAGAGGGAGATCCTTGAACCTCCTATTCGATAGGTAGAGATACCGAACTCGAGCTAAAAAGTGCAAGGCCGGCCCAGACGAAGTTTATATCATGTACATCCCAGAGGTGGGACAACGTACGAATACCAGGCTGATTCATCGCCGAAGCGACCAGCTACCTTTTCCTCTCATTTAAATTAGATAGGATTAAGTCCTAGAAACTATAAATACTAACAAAGGAATTGACAGGGTATTCCATACCAGGAGGAGAGAGATGAGAAAACTTGCATTGTTTGTTACCTTAATAATTACTTGCTTGTTATTAATGAATCCAGTATTTGCTCAGGATGTTTGTCCGTCAGCTAGTATTAACCCATATCATACTGAAGGTAGTATTGTTAGAGGGATCGCGGTTGAGGATACGAAAGCTTGTGTATCTAAGTCGGGAAGTAATATTTTAGACTTGGTTGATATTACTGATCCAACTAATCCTTCCTTGCTTGATTCATTTCCTAGCGCCGGGGATTTGTCTCATAATTCACCGCATGGGTTTTACTCAGTTATAGACGAATCAGGAAATTATTGTTATTTTGTTGACTACGAGCATTTGCATATCTTTGAAATCACGGATAATGTATTAAATGAACGTTCGAGAGTAAGCGGCGGCAGTACATGGTCGCGCATTAGAGTGGTTGATGGTCATGCATATATAGCCGGGGCGGGAGTTTCAGGGTATTCCAATCTTACTATAATTAATGTATCTAATCCGGATAATCCCGTATGGGTTGGAAACTTTGATGAAGGAAGAGATGCTAATGGTTTGGAGGTTGTACGAGGCGAAAATTCAACATGGGTATATTTGGCTAATGATAGATATGGATTAGATGTGCTTGAAGTCACGTTTAACCCTTTAAATATTGAAAAACGAGCTAGTTGGGGGACAACCACAACAGTGCAGACAGAAAATGTAGCAGTTGTTGATGACACCATTTATCTTGCAGCTGAAACAAATGGGTTGCAGATTTTAAAATTGGAATCGACCAATCAAAATGAAGAAACTTCTTATTCTATAAGTAAAACAGGTGAATACAATCCAGGCATTATTATAGGCTCGGTGAGTATTCTTGGAGACTATGCATACCTTGGGACATCGCAAGGTTTAAAAATAATAGATATTAACAATTTCAGTAGCGCAGTATGCACAATTCCTAACGCTGGCGACAATAAAGTTGCTGGCGATAAACTGTATTTGGGACAAATATTTAATCAGAGTCAGAATGATATTGGTTTTGAAATTTACGACATATCCAATTTTGTTAATGTTCCTCCCGAAGTTTACGCTGGTGAGAATATGACAATCAATTCTGATGAACAATCGATAACTACAATTTATGGTGTAGCATCTGATTTGGATAATGATCCTTTAGAATATCAGTGGCTTTATCTTGTGCAGGAAAATCCAAAAGTTACAACGGTTCTTCAGGGGTGGCAATCAGTAGGTTCAAACGGAGAAGCCTGGCTTGATCTAGGTTTATTGCAACCATTAGGGACAGGAGCTCATGTGTTATTTGTAGAAGCCAATGACGGTCAAATTACAGTAAGATCAGACCCAATGACATTAACAATAAACAATTCTCCGCCAGTCGTTGCTCCGGTAGGTTGTGGCACATATCACTTGGGAGAAGATATTACTCTCTCAGGCAGTGTTGCGGATTTTGATGGAGATACTTTAATCTATAAATGGATTGAACCACCTTTCCCGCCGTTATTTCAAGCCAGCGTTACGACTACTGAAGGTGGAGATCCAGCACCTTTAAGTGACTTCATTATTGAAGAAGGTCTTTCGCTTGGAGTTCATACAGTCATTTTAGAAGTTGATGACTCGGAGAATGATCCAGTCATTGGCAGACTTGAAGAATGTATTGAGGTCATTGACACTGAGGCGCCGTCAATCAATGCGGTAGTATACCCAGCTATTCTTTGGCCGCCGAATCATAACATGGTTGATGTTGTTGTTGAAGTGAATGCTTTTGACAATAGTGGGGCTGTAACGCTTGCCGCAACAGTCACCAGCAATGAACCGCCGGATGCTGATGCTGATGGAAATACGATCCCTGATTTCACAGAACCGCTTATCGATCAGGTAACGGGATTAATCACGTTGCAGCTTCGTGCAGAGCGTTCGGGAACGGGTGACGGCAGGATATACACCATCACCATCACGGCAACGGATATCTCCGGTAATAGTTCTGTGGCCACTGTTGAGGTTGTTGCCCCACATGATCGGGGAAAGAAGAAATAAGAAAACTACAAAGTGAAAATGAGGGGCATGTATTTATTTCATAATTGAGGCGTGCCCCTCAGACTTTATCAAAATATTTGAAGAAGACACAAACCCAATACGAAAATCAGGGGACACCTATGAAAGAGAATGTCAATAGAAAAAAGACTCCTCCGTCGATATAAAATTTATGTTTTCAAAAATAAATAGGAATAAATAGGGACGGACCCTATTAAAAAATAATTTTGACAAAAAAGTCAAAGAACATATAATAAAAGCATTCCCCCGATAAAATATTTACCCCACAT
>JAGLNJ010000142.1 GCA_023139575.1 Candidatus Omnitrophota bacterium
GGAAATGTATGAGTAGTTACGTTTTGCCAATGTAAAAACTTATGTTGTGGCAGGCGGCAGTGTTGATTTGCCTGACCTATCTGTTACATCTAAAGGTGTATATTTTTCAAGCCCAAATCCTGATATTGACCACGATGTCACAATATTGGTCGAGATAAATAATCATGGCAATAGTCTTGGCGAGAACGTTTTGCTAGAGTTTTTCGACGCCGACCAACTTATAGGGCAGGTCATAATAGATAACATGTATCCACATACTACTGAAATGGTTTCTTTTGATGCTTATTTTCCAGATCCTGGAATGCATGTGATCAGGGTTGTTGTCGATGGCCTGAATTCCATTGAGGAGATCGATGAGAACAATAATGAAGCCAGTAAGTTGTTGGCAATTGGTGATTCTCCGGATATGACCGGCAGCATTCTTGTCATCGGTAAATTGCCTTCCGTTGTTGTAGCCGGTACATCTTTTAAAGTAAGCGGCCACGCGGCCTATGAAATCACCATGAATGGTGTCAGAAATATCGATTATGATGTTAAGGGTGGGACTGTGCAGGTCATTATTGAGGCAGCTGATGGTCGTCAGTGGGTTTACCCTCGCGGCTATACTGACATAAATGGGAATTTTGTAAATTTTACGCCAGCACCAAGTGCTGCGGGAATTTATTCTATTACCATAGAAGTGAGTGATAAAACCTTCAGCGGAAAACGGGAGCTGTCTTTTGAAGTTGTTGCCCAACCGCCGTTATCGCCGCCTTCACCGCCTACAAGTACCGGTGGGGGTGCATGGGTTCCAGGTGGTGGCGGAGGAGATGGCTCAAAAGTTTGGGTGTGGAGTGAGCTGCCTGTCCATGAGCCGATACCCGAGAAGGATGTATTTATTCATTCCGAAGATATCTATTTTTCCAACAATAACCCTTCTTTGGATGAAGAGATCACTATTATAGCTGACATACGTTACTGGGCTTCAGATACATCGATAAAAGCTGAGGATGTACCGGTAAACTTTTACGTTACCTATCCGGGATTACCTAAGATAAAGATAGGTGAAACGTTTATTGATAGTATTTCAGTCGCGGATCCTGATTTTGGCTCTTCATTAATCTATGCGGGCTGGAAAAATCAATCAGAAGGAATCTATATTATTGAAGCCGAAATAGATCCTAGTTACATAGAAGAAAACATACTGAATAACGCGGCAACCCGGGCAATTATCGTGGGAGAGATGCAAGCAGAGCTTGGCGTGATATCGGGCCACGTTATGTATCCTTGGGGCGCTGCCTCAGATGTAGTTATCACACTTACTGATGCCAACGGCAATACTACAGAGACATCAACGGATAACGCAGGCAGTTATTTATTCGCTGATGTTGCCGTGGGAGAAAGCCAGGTAAAAATATCAACCCCTGCCAGCTATGATGATGATACCGGCGGCACAGGAATAAAAACGACTAATGTTTCAGCGAATACCATCAGCGTTGTTGATTTTCATCTTGTCGTAGGAGATGCTGATGGCCCGATAACCAACAGTGTTATTGCCCAATTAAATCCAACTCCGGCAAATGGCACGTTTAAGCTCACCGCCTACGCAGATGATTCCTCGACAGCTAATTCTAATATTGCCTCAGCTGAGTATAACATGGATGGAGGCGCTACCTGGAGCCAGATGCTGCCGGTAGACAATTCTTTTGATAGCCCTGCGGAAGGGATAACGGTTGATTTATCAACTCCGGCAATTCCCGGCGTATATGACATTTATGTACGCGGCACAGATGTCTATGGTAATGTAGGTCCTTCAGAAAATATACTTCTTGTTGTCTATGATCCTGAAGGGGGTTTCGTAACCGGAGGCGGATGGATTTGGTCGCCGCCGGGCGCGTATCCCGAGGATAGCTCTCTTGAGGGTAAGGCTAATTTCGGTTTTGTAAGCAAATACAAGAAGGGAGCTACAATCCCGACAGGCGAAACGGAGTTTCAGTTTAAAGTCGCGGAATTGAATTTTCATTCCGAGAGTTATCAATGGCTGGTGGTCGCCGGAGCTAGAGCCCAATTCAAGGGAGTGGGGACTATTAGCGGGTCCGGGAATTATGGTTTTATGCTTACCGCTGTTGACGCTAAGCTAACACCCAGCACCAGTTCCGACCTGTTTCGGATAAAGATTTGGGATAAAACCAATGATGATTCAGTAGTCTACGATAATCAAATGGGCCATGCCGATGATGGAGAAGCAGCTACTGCGATTTCCGGAGGTAATATAGTAATTCATGATAATAAGTAAACGAGGAATAGTGGCGTTTTCAAATATCATGCGCTGATTAAACTAATAAAATCGAATAAAACATAATATAATGCTCCCAGAAAACTGGCCATAATTGGAGCACCCGATGGCAGTTTAGCAACATTATCAGATCAACATTCTAGTGTATCGGCAGAAGTGTGGTGTGGAAATATATGCATACTGCTTAATGGGAAATCATGTGCATTTTATCATGAAACCTTATTCTAAACCGAAAAAGACATTTTTCTATCTAGCTGTAAAATCAAGCGCTTACAAATTTCTCGTCGATAAAAGTAATTTTTTATTCCAACTAAGAAGTACCTGCAAGTACCATAGGGACATCAGATGGACACTATATGGTCACCAGACATTCCTGCCTAAATTATATTAAATATTAATTATGCAACAAATTTTATGGTTCGAGTCCTCGTGAGGGAGTTAATATCCTAAGCCGTTGTGAGTAAAATACTTGCAACGGCTTTCCTGTTGGTGTATTATAAAATATTACAAATTCCGGGAAATAGGGCGCTGTCCCCTATTATTCAATTTATTTTTATGAATAGTTCAAATCAAGCAGGTTTTCAGACTTTCAGTTTTGTTCATTTGGCAACAGTCGCAGTAATTATCTTTGTGGCTTTTTTTTTGGCTTTTATTGTTAGGACTAAGAAATTTAAAGCTCTGCGTTTGCCTATTAGTCGGTTATTGTTCACAATTCAAATTGCCAATGAATTAATTTTCTTGTTTATTATCATAAGTATCGGCGTTTGGGACTACAAATGGGGCTTGCCAATTCAAATATGTGATTTAGCTGTTTTTGCAGTGGCTTTTTCATTATTAAAACACAATCAATTTGTTTGGGAGCTCGCTTATTTTTGGGGATTGGGAGGAACGGTTCAGGCAATTTTGTCGCCTGATATTCAATTTACATTCCCTGATTATGCATATATTAAATTCTTTTTAACCCATGGTTGTATTATTATTGGTGTAATTTATTTATCAGTTGGATGTGGAGGGAAGATTTATAAGAGCTCTTTGCTTCGAGTGTTTGTCACAACTAATATATATTCCTTCGCTATCTTAATATTTAATCGGTTATTTGATACCAATTATCTTTATCTATGTGAGAAACCTTCACAACCTTCTATCTTAGATTACTTAGGTCCCTGGCCAACTTATCTCTTGTGGCTCGAAGTAATACTAATAGTTTCCTTACTGTTTTATTACCTCCCCTTTTATATTGCTGAAAAAGTGAATGAATAAGAAAGCGATAAAAGAAAAACAATAGAATAATAGGGGCAGCGCTCTATTTAACTAAACACAACTCTTCAATGCCTCTAAAAAAGTTCGAAACTCGATAATAGTCGGGAGTTTTATTTTTCGTGATATAATAATAAAAATGGAGGCTAGATATGGAAGAGCAAGAGATTGGGGTAGTTGACCATTT